>QEVT01000087.1 GCA_003576755.1 bacterium
TGCACCGCCTCGCGCCGGGCGCCGCGCAGCTCGTGCCGGTGCGGCCCGCGGTCCGCGTCGACGCGCTCGAGGGCCCGGACGAGATGCTGGTGCTGGCCCCGGCCGCGGGACGGCGCATTCACCCCGGACAGGCGTGGGGCCGCATCCAGCTCGGCCGGCGCGCGGTGGACGGCGCCGGGGCGCTCCTGCCCGACGTCGCGGCGGCCGTCGCCGCGCTGGGGCGGGCGGCCGGGCTGGCCTGACGGCGCTGCGGGCGGGCGGGCCGCCGCGCTAGAAGAGCTCGGCGTCCACCCAGGTGCTGTCGTACCACCAGTAGTAGGCCGTCGCCAGGCTGTAGAGCATCGCCCTCCGGACGGTCGTCGACAGCGCCGAGGCGCCCGTGCCCTGCTGCCACGCGATCATCGCCGGCGACGGGTCGGCGGCGTCGGGGTTGGTGCCGCGGCACGTCGAGTTCTCGACGTCGGGCATGTAGCCGTAGCCCAGCGGCGGCGCCGTGGTGTAGAGGTCGAGGATGCCGCTGCTCAGGGTGTAGGCTTCGTCGTACCACGGCTTGATGACGTCGGTGCGCTGCTGGGCGAAGGCCGGATCGCCGGCGTTGAGCGGGTAGCGCGCCGCGAGCACGCGCATCAGGCCGCCGGTGGCCTGCAGCAGCTCGTTGTAGGCCCCGTACCCGCCCTCGTCGTGGAGGTAGGCCGGGCTGTCGGCCGAGGTGTCGCGGTCGCGGATCCGCCGCCACGGGACCCCGGCGCGGCCGGCACACGTGGGCTCCGACGGCGACACGTGGCTCGCGTCGAGCGCCGCGGCGTCGTAGCGCCACAAGTAGTCGAAGCGCAGGGTCGGCGACACGGGGTTGGGCCGGGCGAAGAGCGGCTTGCGGTAGGTCGAGGCGAGCGCGAAGCACGCCGGGTCCGCCGGGTCGTCGCTCGGCGGCGCCACGCAGCGGTAGTAGCTGCCCTGGAACAACCACACCCAGCTCTGGAACTCCTCGACGTGGTTGCGGTGCGTGGCGTCGTAGAGCGAGCCCGCCAGCCCGTCCTTGGTCTGGTCGCCGAGCAGCGTGTTGAAGAGCGCCGAGCCGTACAGCGAGCTCGGCCCGGGCGTGTGGTTCTCGATGCCGCCAGGGTACTCCTGCTTGTCGGTCGTGCCCCAGGTGTCGCCGTCGATCTTGTTGGAGCGCGGCGACGTGGCGGTCTCGCCGACGCTGTAGCGGCCGTTCTGGGCCTCGGCGTCGTGGCGGCCCGCCGACAGCGTGCGGACGGCGCGCACCTGGCCATCCGCGCTCCACAGCCACTCCAGGTCGTCGTTGCGGCCGGCGCCGCCGTGGAAGCCCGACACCCCGTAGCCGAGCCGGTCGCTGACGTTGGCGTACGGGCTTTGCGCCGGCCCGGTGCCGATGGCGACGACGTGGCCGAGCTTCCCGAGCGCGTTGGCCGGCAGGTCCGGGTCGCCGGTCAGGGCAAGGCGGGCGACGAGGTAGAGGCCGGCGCGGGCGCCGGCGAACGTCCACAGCCACTCCTCGGCCGCCGACCCCAGGTTGGTCTCGCCGCAGCCGAAGGCCGACGCGGCCCCGCCGCGGCCGTCGCACGGCAGCGGCATCGCGACATCGCCATAGTAGTGCCCGAACGGCCCGTACTGGCCGCCCTTGCTCTCGCGGGCGGCCTGCGTCAGGCACTGCGCCAGCTCGGGAGAGCTGGCCGGATACGTGCTGTAGCACCACCACTCGCCGGGGATCGGATAGTCGGCGTCGAAGTAGAAGCCGTCGGTGCCGGTCGCCGCGGCGTCCATGGCGGGCGCGCGAAGGCTCGGGATGGTGCGCGGCCCGGCGCCGAAGTCGTAGGCGAACTGCCGGGTGCCGTCGAGCACGCCGCTGGGCGGCCGCTGGGTCTGGTAGGTCAGGTCGCTGCCGAGGTTGACGAACCCGGCCGTGACCGGCCCGTTGGACTGGGTCCACACCCACTCCCACCAGATGCGCTGGTTCATGGCGTCGATCACGGCAAACGCGTTGCGGCGATCGCGGTTGGCGCCCCACAGGTTGTTGCGCTCCATGAACACCACCACCGGAACGTAGACCATCTCGACCTCGCCGATGGCGCGGGTCAGGCTGAGCTGGAAGCCGGCGTCGCTGCGCGGCTCGTCGAACATGCGCGCGATGACGTCGCGCATGTGCGCCTCGTACGCCCGCACCACGGCCCGGTGGTACGCCTGGGCGTCACGCGCGTTGACCGACGTGAAGCCCGACGCGGCCGGGACGGTGCTGTCGAAGTCGTGGGCGAAGGCATGGTACAGGGCGTAGTAGCCGGCGATGCGGACGTACGCGTCGTTGGTGTAGTAGCCCAGGCTGGGCTTGAAGAGCGTCAGCCCGCCGGCGTAGTCGCCGCGGTTGAAGGTGGCGGCCAGCCGGTGCCCGGTGCAGTCGACGAACTCGGCCCGGGTGATGGCGCCGTGGCAGTCGGTGTTGCCGTTGACGTGGTACTCCCACAGCGTGTCGGGATCCTTCTTCGCGAGCACCTTCTCGCTCTCGAAGCGCGGGGCGACCAGGCCGATCGGGGTCGCGGGGTCGGCGCGGAGGGCGTAGTACTGCCGGAGCATGTCGCGGACCTTGGCCACGAGATCGGGCGCCGGCCAGGTGGGGGACGACGGCGGGGCGCCGGCGGTGCGGGCGACGCGCACCGCGCCGGCCGGATGGCTGCCCAGCACGAGCGCGAGCGTGACGGCAAGCCCGATGACCACGGTGGTTCGGCGGGATGGCTGCATGCGGGTTCTCCTGGGGCGTCGGCGACGCACCGTATTGACGTTGTCCGCCGCCCGGCCGTTGCGGTCGATCGCCGGGCGGGACGCTCGGGCTCGAACGTGAAAGCGCCCCGCGACGTCGGACGTCGCGAGGCGCCTCACCCGTTGGTGGAGATGGCCGGACTCGAACCGGCGTCCGAAGAGTTCGTCCCAGGATATGCTACAGGCTTAGTCGGGCTTGCCAGGTGTCTCGCGCGATCCCATCTCACCCGACCGAGCCGGGGATCACGCCAGTCGATGGTCTTTCGCCGCCGTCATCGACGTCGCGGCAGCGGCACGCCGGCTGTGATGTTGCCCACCGCGCCGCGTCGGCGGGGCGACGCGAGGGCATCGCTAGCTCTTAGGCAGCGAGTGCGAGCTGAGGCTCGGCATCTGTGTTTTGGCCCTGTTTAGCGAGTTTGAGCCAAACTCGGCCTGCAATCCGGAGACAGCCGTCCCCGTCGAAACCTGTCATCCCCATCGGAACGACAAGCACAATCATAGCACATCCGCCCATCACGCGGCCGGGGGCCGCAGCCCCCGGCCGTTTTCGATGCCCGCGCTCCGTGTTAGGACACCGCCTGGCCGGTGCCTAGAATTGCGGCGGGCAATGTCGGGTCCAAAGCCCTGCCGCCCAGGGTCGGGGGTCTGCGCCCCGTCCCGCCCACCTGCACCGTTCGACCACGCGAGGGACCTGCATGACGACGCCACGCGAGCCGCTGACCGCCGCCGATCGCTACGCCGACCACCCGCTGGCGCGCGCGATGATGCGGCGCGTCTTGGTCCTCGACGGCGCCATGGGCACGATGATCCAGCGCCACGCCCTGGGCGAGCCCGACTTCCGCGGCCAGCGGTTTGCCGATCACCCGCGACCGCTCCAGGGCAACAACGACCTCTTGTGCCTGACGCGGCCGGACCTCGTCGAGGCGATCCATCGCGCCTACTTCGACGCGGGCGCCGACATCGTCGAGACCAACACGTTCAACGCCAACGCCATCAGCCAGGCGGACTACGGGACCGAGGCGTGGGTGTACGAGATGAACGTCGCGGCCGCGCGCATCGCCCGCCGCGCCGCGGACGCCGCCGCCGCGGCCGACCCACGGCGGCCGCGGTTCGTCGCCGGCGCCTTGGGGCCGACCAACAAGATGGCCACGCTGTCGCCCGACGTCAACGACCCGGGCTACCGGGCGATCACGTTCGACGCGCTGGCTGCCGCGTATGCCGAGCAGGCCCGCGGCCTCCTCGACGGCGGCGCGGACGTGCTCCTGGTCGAGACCACCTACGACACGCTCAACCTCAAGGCGGCGCTCTTCGCCATCGAGGGGTGCTTCGACGCCTGCGGGCGGCGCGTCCCGGTCATGCTGTCGCTGACCATCACCGACCGCTCGGGCCGCACGCTCTCGGGCCAGACGCTCGAGGCGGCGTGGAACAGCATCGCGCACGCCCGGCCGATCTCGGTCGGCCTCAACTGCGCGCTCGGCGCCGACGACATGCGCGCCTACGTCGAGGAGCTCGCGGGCCTCGCCGACTGCTTCACGAGCTGCTACCCCAACGCCGGCCTGCCCAACGCCTTCGGCGAGTACGACGACACGCCCGCGCACATGGCGGCCGTGCTCGGCGAGTTCGTCCGCCGCGGCTGGGTCAACATCGCCGGCGGGTGCTGCGGGACCACCCCGGACCATGTGGCGGCCATCGCGGCCGCGGTCGAGGACCTTCCGGTGCGCGTCCCCCGGCCGCGGCCGCCGGCGCTGCGTGTCAGCGGCCTCGAGCCCTACACCGTCGACCCCACCGCCAACTTCTCGATGGTCGGCGAGCGCACCAACGTCACCGGCTCGCCCCGCTTCGCCGCCCTGGTCAAGGCCGGCGACCTCGAGGGCGCCGTCGCCGTCGCGCGCCAACAGGTCGACAACGGCGCGAACCTGATCGACATCAACATGGACGAAGGCCTCATCGACGCCGAGGCGATGATCACGCGCTTCCTGCACCTCCTGGCCGCCGAGCCCGACGTCGCGCGCGTCCCGTTCGTCGTCGACAGCAGCAAGTGGTCGGTGCTCGAGGCCGGCCTGAAGTGCATCCAGGGCAAGCCGATCGTCAACTCCATCAGCCTCAAGGACGGCGAGGACGAGTTCAAGCGCCGGGCGCGGCTGCTCCGGCGGTACGGCGCCGCCGCGATCGTCATGGCGTTCGACGAGACCGGCCAGGCCGACACGCTCGAACGCAAGGTCGCGATCTGCGCCCGGGCGTACCGGATCCTGGTCGACGAGGTCGGCTACGACCCGGCCGACATCGTGTTCGACCCCAACGTGCTGACGGTGGCCACCGGCATCGAGGCCCACGCCGACTACGGGCGGGCGTTCATCGAGGCGGTCCGCGCCATCAAGCGGACGCTCCCCCACGCCAAGACCATCGGCGGCATCAGCAACGTGTCGTTCGCGTTCCGCGGCAACCACGTCGTCCGCGAGGCGATGCACGCCGCGTTCCTCTACCACGCCATCCAGGCGGGGCTCGATCTCGGCATCGTCAACGCCGGCATGCTCGCCGTGTACGACGAGATCCCGGGCGACCTGCGCGATGCCGTGGAGGACGTGTTGCTCAACCGCCGCCCCGACGCCACCGAGCGGCTGGTCGACATGGCCGAGGGCTTTCGAGGCCAGGCGCGCGACAGCGTGCGCGACGAGGCCGAGTGGCGGTCCGGCACGGTCGAGGAGCGGCTCCAGCACGCGCTGGTCAAGGGCATCGTCGACCACATCGACGCCGACGTCGAGGAGGCCCGCCAGGCCTACGGGCGGCCGCTCGCGGTCATCGAGGGGCCCTTGATGGCCGGCATGAACCACGTCGGCGACCTCTTCGGCGCCGGGAAGATGTTCCTGCCGCAGGTCGTCAAGAGCGCGCGGGTGATGAAGAAGGCCGTGGCCTATCTCACCCCGTGGCTCGAGGCCGACAAGGCCGCCGCCGGCGGTGCCGCGGCCAAGGGCCGCATCCTGATGGCCACCGTCAAGGGCGACGTCCACGACATCGGCAAGAACATCGTGGGCGTCGTGCTCGGCTGCAACAACTACGAGGTCGTCGACCTCGGCGTGATGGTCCCGGCCGAGACGATCCTGGCCAAGGCGCGCGAGCACCGGGTCGACATGATCGGCCTGTCGGGGCTGATCACGCCGTCGCTCGACGAGATGGGGCACGTGGCGCGCGAGCTCCAGCGCGAGGGGTTCTCGCTGCCGCTCCTCATCGGCGGCGCGACCACGAGCCGGATGCACACGGCGGTCAAGATCGCGCCGGCGTACGCCGCGCCCACGCTGCACGTGCTCGACGCATCGCGGGCCGTGACGGTGGTCAGCCGGCTCCTCGACCCCCTGCAGTGCGAGGACCTCGCGGCGGCGACCGAGCTGGAGTACGAGGCCCTGCGCGCCCGGTTCGCGGCGCAGCGCTCCGACAAGCCGATGCTGGCGCTCGATGCCGCGCGCGCCAACCGCACGCCGGTCGACTGGGCCCGCACGGACCTCCCGCGTCCCGCCTGGCTCGGCGTGCGGGTGGTGGACGACCATCCGCTCGACGAGATCGCGCGCTACATCGACTGGACGCCGCTCTTCCACGCCTGGGAGCTGCGCGGGGCGTACCCCGGGCTGCTCGACCATCCCGACACCGGCCCCCGGGCGCGCGAGCTCCTGGCCGACGCCCAGGCGCTCCTGGCGCAGATCGTGGCCGAGAAGCGGCTGGTGGCGCGCGCGGTCTACGGCTTCTTCCCGGCCAACGCGGTCGACGACGACGACATCGTGGTCTGGGCGGACGAGCAGCGGTCGCAGCCGGCGGCGACGCTGCACACCCTGCGCCAGCAGCAGGTCAAGCGCGGCGACCAGCCCAGCCAGGCGTTGGCGGACTTCGTGGCGCCGGTCGGGCTGCCGGACCACGTCGGCGCGTTTGCGCTGACGACGGGGATCGGGATGGACGCGCTGGTGGCGTCGTTCGAGGCCGACCACGACGACTACCACGCGATCATGGCCAAGGCGCTGGGCGACCGGTTGGCGGAGGCGTTCGCCGAGCTGCTCCACGCGCGGGTGCGCGCGGAGTGGGGCTATGGGATGGGTGAAGACCTGTCGCTCGATGACCTGATCCACGAGCGCTACCGCGGCATCCGCCCGGCGCCGGGCTACCCGGCGCAGCCGGACCACACCGAGAAGCGCACGCTCTGGCGGCTGCTCGACGCCGAGCGGCACACCGGGATCACGCTGACCGAAAGCTGTGCGATGTGGCCGGCGAGCTCGGTGAGCGGCATCTACCTGGCCCACCCGGACGCGCGCTACTTCGCCGTCGGCCTGCTGGGACGGGACCAGGTGGCCGACTATGCGCGGCGCAAGGGCATCGCGCTGGCGGAGGCGGAGCGCTGGCTCGCGCCGAACCTCGCTTACGACCCGCGCGAGGCAACGGGGGCCGTCGACCGGGATCGGGCCGGGAACGGGGCGCGCCCGCCGGCGGCCACCGGGGCGGAACCGGGCGTGCCGGCGGCCCGCGGCGAGGCGATCGGCCTGCGGGAAGATCGTGCGGGTGCGGCGGCGGCGATCGACGACGTCGCGGGCGGGCCGCCGCGCTAGGGCGCGAAGCCGGCAGCTTCGTCGTCCTCGTCGTCGCGGCGATGCCGGTCGCGCGCGCTCGGCGGCGACCAGTCCGGCTCGACGTGCACCACCACATCCACCACACCGGCCAGACCGCGGCGGAGCTCGGCCGCCACCGCGTGCCCGATGGCATGCGCCTCGCCGATGCTGAGCGCCGGATCGACCTGCACATGGAGGTCGATGCTGGCCGCGTCCGACGGGCCGCGGCTGCGGATCTTGTGCGTGCCGGCCACGCCGGGCACGCCGGCCGCCATGGCGGCGACGACCGCCGGCTCGAACACGGCGGCGTCCGACAGCACCTCGGAGGTGCTCCGGGCGATCTCGACACCCGTCCGCGCGATGACGCCGGCAATCGCCAGCGAGAGCAGCGGGTCGACGAGCGGGTAGCCGGCGTGCACGGCCGCCAGCCCGCCGACGAGCGCCAGCGACACGCCGGCGTCCGCGCGGGTGTGCCCGGCGTCCGAGACCAGCAGCTCGCTGCCGAGCCGCCGCCCCATCCGGCCCTCGTAGGTCGCGGCCACCCAGTTGAACGCGAACGCGGCGATCGGCGACAGGATGGCGAGCGGCGTGACGACCGCACCGGCGGTGCCGGCCAGGACGGCCGGGATCGCCTCGACGGCCGTCCAGGCCAGCCGCCCGCACGTCACGAAGAGCAGCATGGCGATCACGACGGCCACGAGCGTCTCGAACTTGCGGTGCCCGTAAGGGTGGTTGGAGTCGGGCGGGCGGGCCGCGAGCCGAATGGCGACGAGGCCGAACACGTTGGCGGCGCCGTCGAACAGCGAGTCGATGCCGCCGGCGCCGAGGGCGAGGCTGCCGGTCCACCACGCCGCCGCGAGCTTGACGGCGGCAGCGGCCACGTTGAGCCCGAACGTCACGACGAGCACGCGCTCGATCGACCGCGCCCGGGCGGCCGGATCGAGCGGCTCGATCACGGCGGGCAGCGCGGGGTGCGCGGAAGCGTCGGCGGTCGGGGCGCTCATCGCGTGCAATGATACCCTACGCCTCTGTGCTACCATCGCCGCGCATGCCCTACGTCCACCGCCGGCCGCTCGGCCGGCCGACGCGCGGCAAGACCGCGCCCAATCGCCTGCGCCGCGTCGACACGTTCGTCGTGCTCTACGACCCGGGGCTCGTCCGCCGCGCCGACGGTGGGTTTCGCGCGGCCCCGTTCGTCGACCTCGGCTACGGCGAGACGCCGGACACGACGCTCGAGAGCGCCGCGCGCTTGCGCCGGCTGAACCCCGATCTGCGCGTCGTCGGCGTCGAGATCGACCGTGCCCGGGTGGCTGCGGCGCAGCCGTTCGCCGACCGGCTGACCGAGTTCCGGCTGGGCGGCTTCGACCTCCCGCTCGGGCTGGACGAGGCCGGCCGGCCGGTCCGGGCACGGCTGATCCGAGCCTTCAACGTGCTGCGGCAGTACGAGGTCGCGGCGGTCGCCGATGCCTGGGCGGCGCTCGTGGCGGGCCTGGCGCCGGGCGGGCTCGTGGTCGAGGGCACGTCGGACCCCCGCGGCCGGGTGTGGGTGGCGAACGTGCTCCGGCGCCGGGCCGCCGGGGAGGACGACGGCCGGGCGGACCGCGCCACCGGCGCCGGTGGCGGCACCGCCCTTCCCTTCGACCTCGAGGCGCTCGTCTTCGGCACGGGCCTGCGCGGGCCCTTCGACCCCGCCTGCTTCCTGCCCGTCCTTCCCAAGAGCCTCATCCATCGCATGGTGCCGGGCGAGCCGATCGCCGCCTTCTTCGACGCCTGGGCGCGGGCGTGGCGCGCGACGCGCGGCGAAGCGGTGTGGGGCCCGCGACGCCACCTGGCGGCCAGCGTCGCCGTCATGACCGACGCGGGCTACCCCATCGACCCTCGCCGCCGGTGGGTCGACCGAGGGCTGGTGGTGTGGCGGCGGCCGTGCCTGGGGGCTGGCGGGGCGGGCGCACGGGCGGAGGGGTAGCCTGTCGGGCCCGTCGCGCCAGACGCTCCGCGAGCGCCATCTCGATCGGCAGCCCGTAGGCGTCGTGGGCGCAGCGCCAGCGCGCAAGGCGCTGCAACGGCCGCTTCCAGCCGCGGCGCGGCTCGCCCCAGGCGATGCGCTGGTAGAACGCGAACCGCTCCACGTGGCGGCGCTGCGCCGCCGTCAGCCACGGCGTGCCGGCCGTGAAGATGTCGAAGTCCGCCCAGCCGTCGAGCGACGTCGGGAGGCGGTAGCCGGCGCGCACGGCCGCCTCGGTGATCGGCGAGCCCGGGTACGGCCTGAAGTGGAAGATCGGCGTCTCGAAGCCCGGGCTCATGGCCCGCAGCCGCTTGGCGAAGTCGAGCGACGCGCGGACGCTGGCGTCGGGCTCCCCCGGGAACCCCACGATGAACGGGAACTGCGCCGCGATGCCGTGCGCGCGGCACCGTTCGGCGCATGTCAGCACCTGCTCGAGCGTGATGTCCTTGGCCATCCAGTCGAGCATCGCCTGCGACCCCGACTCGACGCCGACGAGGAGGCGGCGGAGCCGCGAGCGCCGCAGCAGCGCCCACGTGGCGGCGCCGAGCCGGGCACCCTGGTCCGCGCGCATCGTGGCCGCCCACGTGAACGGCAGGTCGAGGTCCGCCAGGCCCGCCGCGATGGCCTCGACCCGCGGCGCGTACGTGAAGAACGTCTCGTCCTGGAAGCTGAGGTCGTCGAACCGGTACCGCTGCCAGAGCGCCGCGACCGTGGCCACCAACCGGTCGGCCGCCTGGCCGACCCAGCGCCGCCGAAACACGAACGGGTCGGCGCAGAACGCGCAGCGCCAGAAGCAGCCATGCGAGCCGATGTAGTCGAGCTGGCGCCGCCCCTTGAGCGCGAAGTACCGCTCGACCGGCAGGAGGTCGTGGCGGAGCGGCGGCAGGTCGTCGAAGGCCGTCAGCGCGCGCGGCGGGTTGACGACCGCCGTTCCGTCCTCGGCGCGCACGGTGCAGCCCGGGCAGCCGACGAGACTCCGACCCGCCGCCAGCCGGTCGACGATCTCGACGAACGTGCCCTCGCCCTGCCCCTGGACCGTGATGTCGACCGCCGCGTCGTCGAGGCACGCCTCGGGGAAGAGCGACGGGTGCCAGCCGCCCCACACCACCGGCAGCTCCGGGTGCGCGGCCTTGACGGCCCGCGAGACGGCCAGCGCATCGCGGATCGGGGCGCCCGTCAGCACGCCGACGCCGAAGCACACCGCGCCCGCCAGGTGTGGCGCGATCGCCGCCACCGCATCGTGCTCGAGCCGCCCGTCGACGATGACGACGTCGAAGCGGTCGACGTCCAGCGCCGAGCCCACGGCCAGGAGCCCGAGCGGCAGCGTGAAGTGGTCCGTGCGCGGGTTGTAGAGGACGACCTTGCGCCGTCGTGTCACCGCCGGTGGCTGAGCTCGCGCGCCGTCTGGCGCTTGGTCTCGCGCTCGCGGATCGCCTGGCGCTTGTCGAACAGCTTTTTGCCCCGCGCCAGCCCGATCTCGAGCTTCGCCCGCCCGTCCTTGAGGTAGAGCCGGAGCGGCACGAGCGTCACGCCCTTGGCCCGCAGCTCGTGGTGGAGCGTCCGGATCTCCTTGCGGTGCAAGAGCAGCTTGCGCCGCCGGCGCGCCTCGTGGCCGGCGTAGCCCGCCCACTCGTAGGGGGCGATGTAGGCGTTGACCAGCCACGCCTCGCCCGACTCGATGGCGACGTACGCCTCCTGGAGGCTCACGTTGCCGCCGCGGATGCTCTTGATCTCGCTGCCCATGAGCACCATCCCCGCCTCGGACACCTCGAGGATCTCGTACTCGTGGCGTGCCTTGCGGTTGGTGGCGATGACGCGGTCGCCGCCCTTGTCGGCGCCCTTGTCGGCCCGGGCGTCAGCCACCGCCGGTGCCCGGCCTGACCGTCACCGCGCCGCGCGCGGCCGCCCGTGCCGCCTCGAGCTGGGGGTCGCGCCCGGCGGCGCGGTCCTCGTCCGTCAACGCCACCGCCTCGTCCGGCGCCAGCCCTTCCTCGCCGACGGCCTTGCCGCCGGGCGTCTGCCACGTCGCCACCGTGAGGCGCAGGCGCGTCCCATCCGACAGCGCGGTCGTGCGCTGGATCCCCGGCCGTCCGAACGTGGCGTCCCCGACCAGGTGGGCCCCGGCGTGGTCGCGGAGCGCCGCGGCCAGCATCTCGGCCGTGCCCGCCGTGCCGGCGTTGACGAGCACGACGATGCGCCCGGGCAGCGCCACGCCGGGCGCCCCGTCGGTCTGGGCGGCGTGAGGGATGGTCTCGCCGGCCCTGGGCCGCTCGATCCAGACCGTGCCTTCCACGAACCGGCCGGCCACCGCCGCGAGCGTGTCGAGCGGGCCGCCGGGGTTGTCGCGCAGGTCGACGATGAGCGACGCCGGCGCCGCGGCTTCGAGCGAACGGAGCGCCGCATCGAGCTCGGCGACGGCACCGGGCGCCAGGTGCGGCAGCGACAGCCGGGCGATGCCCTCGTCGACGACGAGCCCGACCTTGGGCGCGTCCACCTTCGCGCGCTCGACCGTCACGGCCTCGCCGCCGCCGGACGCGTGCAACACGATCAGGGTCGCCTCGCTGCCGGCGGCGCCCGCGAGGTGGCGCAGCGCCTCGGCGCGGCCGTGGTCGGCCAGCTCGTCCTCGCCGACGGCCACGATGGTGTCGCCCGGGTCGAGCGCCGCGTCGGACGGGCTGCCCGGCACCGTCGCGACCACCAGGGCGCCGTTCGCGACCGGCTCGATCCAGGCGCCGATGTCGGCCGCCAGCGCCGGGGCGAAGTCGGCATCGGTCTCGGCGGCGCGCTGCGCGTCGAGGTAGATGGCGTGCGGGTCGTCGAGCGCGTCGACCATGCCGTCGATCGCGTGCGCGGTCACCGCGGCGGGCTCGGGCGCCCGGCCGTAGAACTCACCATTGACATAACGCCAGGCCTCGCCGTACAGCTTGAAGTTCGCCGGCGCCTGGATGTCCGGCGGGGGGGTCGGGATCGGGGGGCCGACCCGCAGCGCCGTCACGAGGCCCATCACCCAGGCCAGCCCCGACAGCCCGACGGCCAGGCCGAGCATGGTCAGGATGCCAAGCCACGAGCGGGCAGGCGCCCGGCGCCCACGGCGGCCGCCGCCGCCGTCGAGGGCGTGCGCGGCGTAGGGCGCCGGGGCCTCGAGCGGGTCGTGGGCGCCGAAGGGCTCGGGGGCGTCGTCGTTCGTCGTCATGGCGTTGCCTTCTCGACCAGCTTGCGGGCTTCCTCGACGGCGCGGAGCAGCTGGTGGTCGGTGCGTTCGGCCGGCGCTTCGGTGGGC
>QEVT01000088.1 GCA_003576755.1 bacterium
GGATCGAACGCGAGCCGGAGGTCCGCCGGCCGCGGCGGAGGCGGCCGAACCCCGGCGGCGGCCAGGAGCGCGTCGGCGATCGCGAGCTGCGCGACCACCACGTGGGCCCGATCGTAGCCCGGATCCGGCGCGGCGTGGGTGAGGAACCCGCCCCGCCCGCGCCCGGGGACGGCCATGCCGGCGCGCACCGGCGCGCCCGTGGCCAGCACGAGCGCCGCGTGCTTGACGGCGCCGAAGCGCGTGACCAGCCCGTGGAGCAGCGCGACCGCGTCGTACCGCCGCGCGCGCAGGACCCGTCCGAGCCTGAGCGGCGCGAGCGGTCGGCGCAGCGCGGCCGCGGGCCGGTCGTAGGCCGCCTTGTCGAAGGTCAGGACCTCGTCGACGAGCCCGGCGTGTCGGAACGCCCCGGCGCCGGCCGCCGTGGTCAGCGCGTCGATCCGCGCCCCCGGCAGGCCCTGCCGCAGGCGGCGGAGCGCCGGCGTGGCCAGGAGGGCGTCGCCGAAGTCGGCGAGCTTGACGACCAGGATGCGCTCGGGGGTCATCGTCGGTCGTCCGCGCCGGGCGCTGCGCGTGCGGGGCGCCCGCCGCCCACGGCCTCGAGCACCGCGCGCGTGGCGCGCGCGCAGCGGTCCCACGTGAAGCAGGCCGCGCGCGCCGTCCCGGCGGCGGACAACGCGGCCCGCAGCGCGGCGTCGCTCGCGAGCCGGCCGATGGCGGCGGCGATGGCGGCCTCGTCGAGCGGATCGAACAGCAGCGCGGCGTCGCCGGCGATCTCGGGCAGGCTCGAGGTGGCGCTGCACGCGACGGGCGTCCCGCACGCCATGGCTTCGACCACCGGCAGCCCGAAGCCCTCGTAAAGGCTCGGCATCACCAGCGCCAGCGCCCCGGTGTACAGCGCCGGGAGGTCGCGGTCCGGCAGGAAGCCCGCCGGGTGCACCCTCCCCGCCACGCCGGCGCGGGCCGCCCAGCCGGCCGCGTCGGAATCGCCCCAGCCCGCCATGCCGGCCAGCACGAGGTGGAGATCCGGGTGGTCCGCCGCCACTCGAGCGAAGGCCGCGACCAGCCGCGGCAGGTTCTTGCGGGGCTGCAGCGTGCCGACGTGGGCGAGGTAGCGGGACCCGACCGGGAGCCCGAGGCTGGCCCGGACGGCGGCGACGCGGTCGGGCGGCGCGGGGCGCATCGCCGGCTCCACCCCGAGGTGTATCACGGTGATGCGCCCCGCGTCGGCGCCGCAGCGCCGCACGAGATCGTCGCGCGTGGCCGCCGAGTCGGCGATGATGTGGGCGGCGCGCCGGGCGTGCCGGCGGGTCGTCCACGCCAGATAGAGGCGCTGTGGCCGCGGATGCGCCTGCGGGAAGGCGAGGAAGCCCAGGTCGTGCACCGTGACGACGCCGGGCGTCCGCGTGACCAGCGGCAGCACGTGGGCCGGTACGAAGAGCACGTCGGGCGGGTCCAGCGCGAGCTCCATCGCGAGGCGGGTGTGCGTCCACAGGCGCCGTGCGGGCACGACGCGGATGTCGGCGCCGGCGGGCGGCGCCTCTACCGGCGCCGCGCGGAAGTACAGCCGGTAGGCATGGCCGCCGTCCTCCACGAGCCGGCGGATCACCGCCGTGCTGTAGCGCTCGGTCCCCGTCCGCCGCGCCCCAAAGGCTCGACTGGCGTCGATGGCGATGGTCAGGCGCGGCATCGCTGCACGACGACCATGCGGTCGAGCCCGGCCAGGTCGGGGTGGACGGTGACCACGGCATCCGGCACCGCCGCCGCCGCAAGGCTGCGCACCGCGGGTCCCTGGCGCCACCCGATCTCGAGCGCGGCGGCCCCGTCCGGCGCGAGGCGGCTCGGCAACTGCGCGAGCAGGCGCCGGACGATGTCCAGGCCGTCCGGGCCGGCGAACAGCGCGCCGTGCGGCTCCCAGCGGACGACGTCGCGCTCGACGTCGCCGAGCTCTCGGAGCCCGACGTACGGGAGGTTGGCGACCACGACGTCGAACGCAGCCGGCGCGTCCGCGCCCTCCGGCAGCAGGTCGGCCACGCTCAGGCGGACCCGCGCGCCGACGCCGAGGCGCGCGGCGTTGCGGCGGGCGACCGCCAGCGCCGCCGGCGACACGTCCGTCGCCCAGATCTCGGCCTCGGCCGCGTCGACCCTGTCCGCGAGCGCGAGCGCGATGGCGCCCGACCCGGTGCCGACGTCGATCACCCGCCACGGCCGGTGCGGCGCCGCCGGGCGCGCGCGGAGCCAGTCGCCGGCCCAGGCCACCAGCGCCTCGGTCTCGGGACGCGGGACGAGGACATCTGGCGTGACCTCGAGCTCGAGGCCGTGAAACCACGCCCGACCGACGAGGTACGCCACCGGCTCGCCGTCGGCACGCCGGGCGACGAGCTCGGACAGCCGTGCGGCGTGTTCGGCGGGCCAGGGGTCCGACGAACGCGCCAGCACCTGCGGGCGCGACAGCCCGAGGACGTGCGCCACGAGCAGCTCGGCGTCGAGGCGCGGCGTGGACGACCGCGCCAGCGCCGCCTGGGCGGCGCGCAAGGCGTCGCGCACGCACGGGCCCCCGGCATCCGACGGCGTCGCGAGTCGATCGGGCATGGGCCGCGGGGTGGCGCCCCGGTCAGGCGTGGCCGTCGCGCGCCGCCGCCAGGCGCGTGGCCCGGTCCGCCGCCGACAGCGCGTCGATGAACTCGTCGAGGCCGCCGCCCAGGATGTCGTCGAGGCGGTACGACGTGAGCCCGATCCGATGGTCGGTCACACGGCTCTGCGGGAAGTTGTAGGTGCGGATCTTCTCGGACCGCTCGCCGGTGCCGACCTGGCTGCGCCGCTCGGCGCCGAGCTCGGCAAGGCGCCGGTCCTCCTCGATCTGGTGGAGCCGGGCGCGCAGGACCTGGAACGCCTTGCGCCGGTTCTGCAGCTGGCTCTTCTCGTCCTGGCAGTTGATGACGATCCCGGTGGGGAGGTGGGTCAGGCGCACGGCCGAGTCGGTGGTGTTGACCGACTGGCCGCCCGGCCCGGACGACCGGAAGACGTCGACCCGGACGTCGGCGTCGGGGATGGCGATCTCGATCTCGTCCATCTCGGGCAACACCGCCACCGTCGCGGTCGACGTGTGGATGCGGCCCTGGCTCTCGGTCTCGGGCACGCGCTGTACCCGGTGCACGCCGCTTTCCCACTTCAGCCGCGAGTAGGCGCCGCGCCCGCGGACCTCGAAGATGACCTCCTTGTAGCCGCCGATGCCGGTCTGGTTTTGGCTCAGCAGGTCCACCTTGAAGCCGTGGGCCTCGGCGTAGCGGGCATACATCCGCAGCAGGTCGCCGGCGAACAGCCCCGCCTCGTCGCCCCCGGTGCCGGCCCGGATCTCGACGATGACGTTGCGGGCGTCGCGCGGATCGGCCGGCACGAGCAGCTCCTCGATGCGCTGCTCGAGGGCCGTGCGCCGGGCCGACAGACCCTCGAGCTCGGCCTCGGCCAGGGCGACGAGGTCGGCGTCGCCGCCGCCGTCCGCGAGGGCCGCCGTGTCGTCGATCTCGGCCACGACGGCGCGATAGGCGCGCCATGCCGCGACCAGCGGCTCGAGCTCGGCCTGTTCCTGGCTCACCTGACGGAGGCGCTCGGGTTGCGTGACCACGTCGGGATCGCCGAGCAGTCGGGTCACCGCGTCGTAGCGCGCTTCCAGGCTCCGCAGCTGGTCGATAGGCAACATGAAGTTGACTATAGCACAGGTGTCCAGTGCTTCCGGCGGCCGTCGTCGGCTGCTATCATTGCGCGCACGTGGCGGGCTCGACCACGGCACGGAAAGGATGAGTCGGACATGCTCGACCTGCTGAGCGGTTTTCCGGGGATGGCGCAGACGGCGGCCTACTTCTTCTTGGCGCTGTTTCCCTTGGTCTTGATCCACGAGATCGGTCACTTCGCCGTGGCCAAGCTGAACGGCGTGCGCGTCGACGAGTTCGGGATCGGCTTCCCGCCCCGACTGGTGCGGCTCTTCTCGTACGGCGGCACGGCCTATACCCTCAACTGGCTCCCCCTGGGCGGCTTCGTGCGGCTGGCGGGCGAGGACGACCCGACGCTCGAGGGCGCGTTCGCGGCGGCGGCGAAGCGCGTGCGCGCCGCGGTGCTCTTCGCGGGGCCGCTGGCCAACTTCGTGCTGGCGGCGGCCATCCTGTCGATCGGGGCCATGATGTACGGCGTGCCCAGGGCCCTGCCCTTCGGCGGTGCGCTGGTCCAGGTCACCCAGGTCCTCGCCGACCGCCCGGCCGCCGAGGCCGGGATCGAGGCCGGCGACATCATTTATGCCGTCGACGGGCGCCTGCTCAAGGGCCACGCCGACGCGGGCGGCGCGGACATCGCCGACACGCTCGGCGACACCGAGGCCATCGGCGTGTTGCAGCGGCTGACCGACGCGTCGGCCGACCAGCCGATGGCGGTGAACGTCCTGCGCGGGCTCGAGCCGCTCGGCGCCGTCCCGCCGGACGGCGTGCGCACCGAGCCGCTCGACCTGCCGCTCCTGACCGCCCGGCGCGTGGTCGCCGCGCCCGACGGGGCGGCCGTCCGCGCCGGCGACGTGATCGTCGACGGCCTCGCCGATGCCGGCGACCGCCCCCTGGTGCTCCGCGCCGTGTCGGGGGCGGCGGTCGCCAGCGCCGGCCGGACGCTCACGATGGTGCCCGAACGGGCCTCCCCGGACCGGCCGGCCCAGGTCGGCATCGGGATCGGCGTGCCGTACGCGGTCGATCGGCTCGGTCTGGCCGAGGCTGTGACCTACGGTCCGCGCGAGACCGCGCTCATCGCCGGCGCGATGGTCAAGGGCCTGATCGACATGATCACGCGGACCATCGAGCCGGCCCTGGCGGGTCCGGTCGGCATCGCGCGCATGGGCCGCCAGGCCGGCGAGCAGGGCGCCAACACCTTCCTGGTCTTCATGGCCTTTCTCTCGATCAACCTCGGCATCGTCAACCTCCTGCCGATCCCGGCCCTCGACGGTGGGCGGCTGCTCTTCATCGCCGTCGAGGCGCTGCGCGGGCGGCGCATCGAGCCCAACCGCGAGGCCGTGGTGCACCTGATCGGCTTCATGCTGGTGATCGGGTTGATGCTCGTGATCACGGTCTGGGAGGTCGGCAGCATCGGCGGCGGAGGGCTGCCGTGACGCCCGGGGGCGCCGCCGTGCCGCGGGACTTCGCGTCGGCGCTGGCCGTGCTGGCCGATCCCGGGGCGAAGCCCGAGCCCGGGATCTTCCACGCGCTGTCCGCGCCGTCCGCGGCGGAGGTCGCGCTGTGGTCCGACGCCTGGCCGCGGATCGCCGATGAACGCCGTCGGACGCTGGTGCGGCAGATGCTCGCGTCGGCCGAGGCGGACTTCCAGCTCGACTTCCGGCGGCTCTTCGAGGCCAGCCTCGACGACCCCGACCCCGAGGTCCGCGCCACGGCCGTCGACGGGCTGTGGGAGGCCACCGATCCCGGCCTCATCGACCGCCTCGACGGCATGCTGGCGCACGACGCGAACGACGACGTGCGCGCGCGCGCGGCGACGGCGCTCGGGCCGTTCGTCGAGCGCGGCGAGTTCGACGAGCGCGCGGCCGCCCGGGTGGCCCGAGCGCTCGACCGCCTGGTCGGCGTGGCGGCCGACGAGGCCGAGGCTGTCGATGTCCGACGGCGGGCGATCGAGTCCGCCGGGTATGCCGACCGTGACGACGTGCGCGACCTCATCGGGCGCATGCTGGCGTCGCCGATCGGCGCGCTGCGGGCCGGCGCGCTGCGCGCGATGGGGCACTCCGCGGACGAGGCCTGGGCGGGGGCGGTGTTGGACTGCCTCGAGCACGGCGAGCCCGAGATCCGGTTCGAGGCATCGCGTGCCGCCGGCGAGCTCCAGATCGAGGGTGCCGTGCCCCAGCTCTCGGTGCTGGCGGTCGAAGACGCCGACCGTCAGATCCAGGTCGAGGCGATTTGGGCGTTGGGCGAGATCGGCGGCCCGCGGGCGCGGAGGGTGCTCGAGCGGCTGGCCGAACGCATCGCCGAGGACGACGACGAGCTCGCGACCGCCCTCGAAGACGCGATGGCCACGGCAGCCCTCACCGAGGGCGAGATCGCGTGGGACACCATCGTGCCGGGATCCGGGCTGGGCCTCGGCGCCAATGGCGGCGCCGGGCGCGGCGGCACGGCCGCCTGGGGCGCCGGGCCCGACGACGACGACCTCGATGGCGACGACGACCTCGATGGGTGGGATGAAGACGACTTCGACGACGAGGACGGCCTCGAAGACGAGGAGGCGTTCGACGACGACGATCTCGACGACGAGGGCGATCTCGACGACGACGATCTCGACGAGGACGACGGCGACGAGGACGGCCTCGAGCCGCCGATCGGTCCGCGGCGCCCGTGACGACGGTCGCCGCGGTCCCCCCGCTTCCCGACGCGGCGTCCGCCGAGGACGTGGCCGCCATCCTCAACGCCGTCTGCACCGCCGCCGTCGAGGTCGCGCGCGGGCGCGACGCAGCGGCGATCGCGGCGTTCGGACGCGAGCTCGAGGCGCGCGCCGAGGCGTTCCGCAACCGCGGCCATGGGTCGGTGGCCGGGTTCCTCGTGGGGCTCCGCCGCCTCCTGGAGGGCACGCCGCTGGCCGTGGTCCAGGCCGACCTCGCCGACCCGTTCCGCGAAGGGATCGAGCTCGTGGCGGAGGACATCGCCGCCGCGGCCGCCGATGCCGACGACTGGGTCGCGGCGCTGGCGGCGCGCGTGGCGACCATCCTGCGCCAGCGCGATCGCGACGCCGCGCGCCAGCTCGCCGGCCAGCTCCGCGCGGCGCTGGCGGCGCCCGGCGTCGACCCCGACGCGGCGGCGTACTTCGACATCCTGCTCGGCGTGCTCGCCGGCACCAACGTGCGCCTCAAGAGCGTCCGGCTGGCCGAGCCCTATCGGACTGCCTACTTCAGCCTCGAGGCCGTGCTCAAGGGCGGCGACCCCCGGGCCGGCCTCGTCCATCGGGTGCGCGACTCCGCGTTGAGCGCCCTGCAGGGCGCCGACGCGCCGGTGCGCGAGGGCCTGTCGGCGGCCTTCGCGCAGAGCCGCGCCGACGCCTTGCGCGCAGGCGAGGCCGAGCTGGCCCGCTTCATCGAGGCGGTCTCGGCCCTGCTCGACGGCGCCGGCGCCGGCGCCGGCACGGTCGCGCCGTTCGCCGACCCTGGCCTCCGCCGGGCCTGGGCCGAGGTGCTGGCCGCGTGGAAGCTTGCCGGCGCACGGCCTGGTTCGGCTCCGTCGTCGGCAGGCCGCTGAAGCGCTATCATTGACGCCGGATCGACGACCGGCCGTGCCGGCCGGCGCCATCGATCGTCGACGGCATCCCCCGCTCGCGATACCTCACTCAAGGAGCCTGTGACATGCACCCAGCCTCTTCCGCCTCCGGCCGCTGCGACACCGCCGTGGCGGCGTGGCGCCTGCTCGATCACCCGTTCTACGTGGCGTGGAGCGACGGCACGCTGCCCGTCGCCGCGCTGGCCGACTACGCCCGCGAGTACGGCGCGTTCATTCGCCGCGTCGGCGCCGGCTGGGCGGCCGCGGGCGAGCCCGGTATCGCCCGCGTCGAGGAGGCGCACGCCCGCATCTGGGAGGGCACGTTTGCCGCGGGGCTGTCGACCACGGTGTCGGAGCCGCAGGTCGGCGCCGTCGCGGACCTCGTCGCGCTGGCCGACGCGCTCTTCGCCGACCCCGCCACCGCCATCGGGGCGCTGTACGCGTTCGAGTCGCAGCAGCCCTACACGGCGCAGAGCAAGCTGACGGGGCTGGCCGAGCACTACCCGCAGCTCCCCGCGGCGTGCGCCGAGTACTTCCGCATCCACCGCGACGACTTCGACGAGCCCGCGCTGTTGGCCGGGGCGATGGATCGCCTGTCGCTTGCCGACCAGGCCCGCGCCGTGGCGGCGTGCGGCCGGATGAGCCGCGCGCTCCACGATGCGCTGACCGGCATCTACGCGCCCTATGCGCCGGCCGCGGGGTGTGACTGACGCCGATGGGCAAGGGGCGCCTCGAGGCTTTCAGCGACGGCGTGATCGCCATCATCATCACCATCATGGTGCTCGAGCTCGAGGTGCCCCACGGCGCCGAGGCCGGCGCGCTGTGGCCGCTCGTGCCGGTGTTCCTGAGCTACGTGCTGAGCTTCGTGTACATCGGCATCTACTGGAACAACCACCATCACATGCTGCACGCCGCGCGGCGGGTCAGCGGCACGGTCCTGTGGTCCAACCTCCACCTGCTGTTCTGGTTGTCGCTCGTGCCGTTCGCGACCGCCTGGATGGGCGAGAACCACTTCGCGCCGCGGCCGGTGGCGCTGTACGGGGTCGTGATGCTCATGGCGGCGATCGCCTACTACATCCTCAGCCGGGCGCTCGTCGGCATCCACGGCACGTCCTCGACGCTGGCCCAGGCCCTCGGGCGCGACGCCAAGGGGCTCGTCTCGCTCGGCCTCTACGCGGCGGCCATCCCGCTCGCGTTCGTCGCCCCTTGGGCGTCGATGGCGATCTACGTCGCGGTGGCCGTCATCTGGTTCATCCCGGACCGTCGGATCGAGCAGGCGATGGAGGCGTGACCTCCCGCTGCACGCGCTCGCCCAGCAGCGCCAGGTGCGTGTCCCCACGCCGGGTCAGGATCACGACGCCGTCCCGCCCCCCGGGCGACGGGCGGAGGCGGGCGCGCAGGGCTTCGGGCTCGATGGGGAAGCCACGCCGCTTGATCTCGAGCCGCCCGAACCCGAGGGCCGCGATCCGGCGGTTGAGGGCCTTCAGGCCGAAGCGGTGCGCTTCCAACACCCGAAACGCTTCCGCGAACGGTGTGGGCTGCGCGCGCCGAGCGACGACGTAGGCGATCTGGGGGTCGAAGAGGTGGCCCCCCAGCCGGCCGCACAGCTCGGCGACCGCCCCCGCCCGGATCACCGCCGGGTCGGGCTCGTAGAGCACGCACGGGGTGGCGAGATCGCCGACGGGCGCGCGCGCGCCCGCCGCCGCGAGCGTGTGCCGGCTGCCGTCTGGCCTGTGCACGGTGGCCCACCGCGCCATGCCCGGGGGTGGCGGCAGCCACAACACCGCTTCCTTGCAGACGCGGTCGTGGCTGACGAGCTCCAGCCCGGCGGCGTCCGGGAGATCGGCGGCATCGATGCCCGGCATGAGCTTGACGGCCAGCACGGGCACGTGGTCGCACAGCCTCAGGACGGTGGCCAGCGGCGGCACGAGGTCCGCGGGCCGGAACACGCGGCGGCCGGCGACCCGCCGCGCGGGGTCGACGAACGCCGCCGCGGCGGCGGGCAGGCGACCGGCGTCGAGATCGGCGGTCCAGTCGGCGTGGCGGAACGCGATGCGCGCCGCCACGCCGAGCGCCTCGGCGTTGGCGCGCGCCAGCGCCAGGCGTTCGGCGTCGCGCTCGTATGCGATGACGTCGCGCCGGCCTGCCAGCGCGAGGGTGTCGCCCCCGATCCCGCAGCCGAGGTCGAGGACCGGCCCGTCGGGGGCGAGCGCGTCGAGACGCTCGGCGCGCGCCACGGCCACCGGCCACGCCGTGGCCTGCTCGAGCGACTCGGCCGTGAAGAACATGGCGTCGGCCCGCGGGAACTTGACCGCGGCGCGGCGGCGCAGCCGGGCCAGCGTCAGCACGGCCGCCGCCGTGTCGGGCGCGAAGTCGCGGCGCAGCGCGGCGAGGACCGTCAGCAGGCGCCCGTCCGAAAGGTCCATGCCCGTCAGGCGGTCCAACGCGGACCGCGCCGCCGCGGTGCTGCACGCCGCGAGCCACCCCTCCGCTCCGGCCGGGTCCGGCGGCGCCGGGCCTGCGCCCCGGGTCAAGCCCCGATGATCCCCAGCTCGCGCCCGACCGAGGCGAACGTCTCGAGTCCGAAGTCGAGGTCCGCCCGGCTGTGCGCGGCCGAGATCATCACGCGGATGCGCGCCTTGCCCAGCGGCACCGTCGGGAACGCGATCGCGGTGCCGAAGACACCGGCCGCGAAGAGCCGGCGGCTGGTCGCCTGTGCGAGCTGCTCGTCGCCGAGCATGACCGGCGTGATCGGAGTCTGGGTATGGCCGAGGTCGAATCCCAGGCGGCGCATCTCGCCCTGGAAGTAGCGGGCGTTGTCCCACAGCCGGTCCACGCGGTCGGTCGAGCGGGCGAGGATGTCGACGGCGGCGAGGCAGGCGGCGGTGTCGGGGACGCTGAGGGCGCTGCTGAACAGGAACGGCCGGGCCCGCTGGCGCAGCCAGTCGACGATGGGCCGCTTGGCCGCCGTGTACCCGCCCATCACGCCGAACGCCTTGCTCATCGTGCCGACCTCGATGTCGAACACGCCCGACAGCCCGAAGTGGTCGACGGCCCCGCGCCCGCCGTGCCCCAGCACGCCCTCGCCGTGGGCATCGTCGACCATGGTGATGGCGCCGTAGCGCTCGGCCACCGCCGCGATGCGGTCCAGCGGGGCGATGTCGCCGTCCATGCTGAACACGCCGTCGGTGATGACGAGGATCGCGCGCGGCGCCTTCCGCGCGGCCTCGGCCAGCTTCTCGTCGAGCGAGTCCATGTCGCAGTGCTGGTAGATGTAGCGTGTCGCCTTGGTCAGGCGGCAGCCGTCGATGATCGAGGCGTGGTTGAGCGCGTCGGTGACGACCGCGTCGCCCTCGCCGACCAGGGTGGGGATCGTCGCCAGGTTGGCGTTGAAGCCGCTCTGGAACGATATCGTCGCCTCGACGCCCTTGAAGGCCGCCAGACGCTCCTCGAGCGCGATGTGCGGGGCCATCGTCCCGGCGATGGTCCGCACCGCGCCCGGCCCGACGCCGTACGCGTCCATCGCCGCCTTGGCGGCCGCGATGAGCTCGGGGTCGTTGGCGAATCCGAGGTAGTTGTTGGAGCAGAAGTTCAGCACCTCCCGGCCTTCGATCCGCAGCCAGGCGCCCTGCGGGCTCTCGAGCGTGCGGATGGTGGTGGCGAGCCCCTTCTGCCGGATCTCGTCGAGCTGGTCGACGAGGTAGCGCAGCTTGTCGGTCGTGCGCGCGGTGATCTCCGCCATGCTGGCCTCCATCGCGATGTGGGATTGCGGGGCGGGCCCGGCCGCCAGACCGGCCCGCGGGTGTGGGGCCGCGGCGGTCACGTCCCCGGGCCCGGTCCGGGCGTCACGGCCGCAGGATGACCTTGCCGCTTTCGCCCGAGCGCATCACGTCGAACGCGGCCTGGAAGTCGTCGAGCGCGTAGCGGTGCGTGATGAGCGGCCGCAGGTCGACGGCGCCGGTGCCGAGGAGCGCGCGCATCTGGTGCCACGTCTCCCACATGCGCCGGCCGTAGATCCCGCGCACGGTCGCACCCTTGGTCACGAGGTGATCGGACCAGTTGACTTCGACGGCCTTGCCCGGCAGCCCGAGGAGCGCGGCGTCGCCGCCCGGCCGGAGCAGCGTGAACCCCTGGTCGATGGCCGCCGCGTTGCCGCTCATCTCGAGCAGCACGTCGACGCCCGCGCCGCCCGTCGCGCCCATCACGGCCTCGGCCGGCGCCGCGCGGGCGTCCAGCGCCAGGTCGGCACCCATGTCGCGCGCCATCGCCAGCCGCCGCGGGTTGACGTCGGTGACGTACACCGCCGCCGCGCCCGCCGCCCGTGCCACCGGGATCGCCATCAACCCGATGAGGCCGGCGCCGGTGATCAGCACGCTGCGGCCCGCCACCGGCTGGGCGTGCACGGTGTGGACGGCGTTGCCGAACGGGTCCTGGAGGCTGGCGATCTCGGGATCGAGCTCCGGCGGGTTGACCCACACGTTGCGCCTGGGCACCGCCACGTAGTCGGCGAAGGCGCCCGGCCGGTCGATGCCGATGACCACCATGTCCTTGGCCAGGTGCTCCTGGCCGGACACGACGTGGCGGGCGCCCGGCATGACGATGTGGCCCTCGGCCGACACCGGGGTGCCCACCGGCAGATCGTCGACCGCCGGACCGATCGCGGCGACGGTGCCGGCAAACTCGTGCCCCAGCGCCACCGGCGGCTTGATGCGCCCCGCGCTCCAGGCGTCCCAGTTGTAGATGTGCACGTCGGTGCCGCAGATCGACGCCGCGGTGACGCGGATCAGCACGTCGTCGGGGCCGACGGCGGGGACGGGAACCTCGACGAGCGCGAGGCCCTCGCCCGGTGCGGGCTTGACGACGGCGCGCATGGTGGTGGGGATGGTCACGGCGACTGGCGTCCTTTGGGTCGGTAACGTCGGCGTGTCGGGATCGGCCGGGCGCGGGGCCGCCGCGGGCCGGCAAGCCAAGCGGCGCGAGTATATCACGATTGCGGGGCGCTGTCGCGTTGACAGGCGGGCCTGGCGATGGTACGATGGTCGCTCGACGGGCCGCGCCCGAGCGCGTCCGTTGCCTCCTCGCACCACGCCGCAGCACGAGGTCCGTGTTGTTCAATCGGGTCGCGGACTGGCTGGAACGGCAACCGCCCGGCCGGCGTCGCCTCTACACCGCCTTCATCGCCATCACGCTCCTGACCGTCCCGTGCTACGGGCTCGGCATGCTGCTGTTGTTCCTCAACGCGCCGCCGGCGGACGGCCCGGCGGCGCCGACGCCCGGCGTGGCCAGCGTGACGCCGCCCGTCACGGCGACGGCCACCGGCACGCCGCCGCCGAGCGCACCGCGCCCGA
>QEVT01000473.1 GCA_003576755.1 bacterium
TCGCGGCTACCGCCGTCGACGGCGCCGCCGTCGCCCTCTGTGCCCGGGCTGCCCCCGCCCCCGCCGCCTCCCGCGCCGGGCCGCAGCGCGCGCCACCACGCCGCCAGCGCCACGGCGACCAGCGGTGGCAGCAGCACGGCCTCGATGGCGTAGCGCGACTGCGCGACCGGCCAGAACGTGGTGGCGGCGATGGCGGCGGCGATCAGCGCGGTGGCGCGCGGGCGGGGGAGCGGCAGGGCGCAGCAGAAGACGTACTGCGCCCCGATCATCAGCCAGCCGGCGACGGCGGCGGTCAGGCGGGCGGCGGCGATCGTCGGGCCCAGCACCGCCTGGAGCGCGGCCATGCCGTACACGAAGAGGGGCTCGCGCCCGTTGTTGCCGGGCAGGTACACGGGGCGCCAGCCGTCGCCGATGGCCAGCGCGTCGAGCGCGTTGTGCGCCTCGTCGGGGTGGAACCCGAACGGGACGTCGCCGATGCCGTGCAGCCGCAGCGCCGCCCCGGCGACGAGGATCGCGCCGAGCGCCACCCGCCGGTCGAGGCGCACGGCACGGCGCGGGGCGATGGCGCTACCCTTGCGGGCGCCGGGCGACGGTGACCTCGACCTCCTGCTCCCGGCCGTCGCGCAGGATCGTCAGCCGGACGGCCTGGCCCGGACGGGTCTGGAGCGAGATGTACGTCAGGAGGTCGTCGAACGAATCGATGGGCTGCCCGTCGATGGCCACCACGACGTCGCCGCCCACGGGGATGGGCGACGCGTCGCCCTCGCCCTCGGTCTGCACCGCGTTGTTCGCGCCGCGCAGGACGTTCACCGACGGGCCGTCGGGCCGCACCTGCAGGATGTACGCCCCGCGCGACTCGGCCAGGTTGTTGGCGGCGGCGACCTCGACGGTGAACCGCTCCTGCGACAGGCCGGCCACGCCGAGGTACGACCACTCGTAGCGGCCGTCGCGGATGAGGACGGGCACCACCTGGGCGACGATCGACGACGGGATGGCGAAGCCGACGCCGGAGTTGGCGGGCGTGCCGCTGCCGGGCTCGACGCTGACGGTGTTGATCTGCGCGTTGATGCCGATGACCTGCCCGGTGAGGTCGAGCAGCGGGCCGCCGGAGTTCCCGGGGTTGATGGCGGCATCGGTCTGGATGGTCTGCGGGATGCCGAACTGCGTCACCTGCTCGAGGCCGGCCGAGATGGTGCGGCCGAGGGCGCTGATGATGCCGTAGGTCATGGAGTTGGCGTGGCCGAACGGGTTGCCGATGGCCACGACGGGCTGTCCGACCTGGAGCGACGCGAAGTCGGCGACGAGCGGCAGCGCGCGCGCGCTGTCGGGCATGTCGTCCACCCGGACGACGGCCAGGTCGCTGTAGGCGTCGGCGCCGACGACGGTGCCGGTGCGGTGCTGGCCGTCGTAGAAGATGACCTCGATGCCCTCGGCGTCGCCGGCGACGTGGTTGTTGGTGACGATGTGGCGGTCGTCGTAGACGAACCCCGAGCCGGTGCCGCGCTGCGGGACCTGCTGCCCCATGAAGTCGACGGTCTGCTCGACCCCGAGGCTGACGACGCCGGGGTTGACCTGGGCGTACAGCCGGGGGAGGTCGGTGCCCGCGGACGGCGCGGCTGGCTGCAGCGGGAGGGCCTCGCGCGGGGCGGTGGGGCGGCCCTGGCCCCGGCGCGGGGCGGCGGCGCGGGCCGGGGCGGCGGTGG
>QEVT01000089.1 GCA_003576755.1 bacterium
CACGCCGCCGGGATCGCCGGCGGCGGCCCCGCTCGCGGCTTCACGGCGCCCGCCGGCGGACCCGGACCGGCCGGCCGGACGGCCGCGGCGGCGCCCGACGACGGCGACGGCGTGACCGGCCTCTCGATCTACTGGCCGTTCGTCGGCCCGGTGTCGCCGGCCTACGCCGGGCTGGCGTTCGCGCGCGACTGCCGCTGGCCGGCGTTCATCGACGCGTTCCTCGAGGCTTGAGCATGTCCGCAGAGCTGTCGGCCGTGCGCACGTTCGAGATCGTCCTGGCGGAGGCGGCGCCGCTCGCCGATGCGGCGCCCGGCGGCGCGGCTGCTGCGGCTGCCGGTGCCGCTGGCGTCCCGTCCGCGGCGACGGCCTTCATCGCGCGCGTGTCGGTGGACCCCGACGACGTCCGCGCCACAGGGGTGTTCACGAGCCCGTTCGCCCCGGGGGAGGTCGACGAGGCGCTGGCGTGGCTCGAGCAGGGGCTCTTCGACGACCACCACGTGCGGGTGTTCGGCGAGCGCCTCTTCGACGCGCTGTTCGCGTCGGGCGGCGAGCTGCGCCGCGCCTACGACCGCATCCCGGCGGACGGACGGCCGCTCCGGTTCCGGCTCGTCGTCGACCCGCCGGCCATGGCGCGCATCCCGTGGGAGCTGTTGTACGACCGCGAGCGGCAGGCGTTCCTCGCGCTCGAGCAGTCGGTGGTGCGGGGGTTGACCGTCGGCACGCCGGCGCACCCCATCGAGGTGGCGCCGCCGCTGCGCGTGCTGGTGGCCACGGCCTCTCCGGCCGGTCTGCCGCCGGTGCAGGGGTGGCAGGAGGCTGCGGGCATCGGCACCGCGCTCGGCGGCCTGCGCCGCCGGCGGCACGCCGACGTCGAGACGCTGCCGCACGCGACGCTCGACGCGGTCCGCGACCGGCTGCGCGCGGCGGTGAAGGACGGGCAGCCGTTCCACGTCTTCCACTTCGTCGGGCACGGCGAGCACGACCCGCGCACCGACGCCGCGACGCTGCACTTCGAGCCGGAAGCGGGCGCGGCGGGCCCGGACGCGGGCCGCGTGACCCCCGAGCAGTTGGCGGACGAGCTGGCGCCGCACGGCGTGCGGCTGGTGTTCCTCAACGCCTGCGACTCGGCGCGCTCGTCGGCGATCCGCGTGGCGGCGGGCTTCGCGCCCGTGCTCCTCAGGCGGGGGATCCCAGCCGTCATCGGGATGCAGGCGCGCGTGCTCGACGCCGTGGCGGTGCGGTTCGCGCGCGAGCTGTACGAGGGCGTGGCGGACGGCCAGCCGGTGGACCGGGCGCTGGCGGCCGCGCGCCGGGCCATCCACCGCCCCGGCCGGCGGCGCGTGGCCGACGTCGCGATCCCGGTGTGCTACCTCCGCAGCCGGGACGGGGTGGTGGTGCGGCCGCCGCGCGGCGTGCCGGTCGAGCCGGCCGGCCGTCCGCGCTGGCTCACGCTCGGGAGCATCGCCACCGTCGCGGGGTTGATCCTCGCCGCCGCCGCGCTGGTGGTCGAGCCGAAGGATGTCCAGCGGTGGCTGTGGCGCGAGCCGATCGCCGGCGACTTCCGCGTCGCAGTGGCGGAGATGAGCACCGACGGCGCCGTGTCGCGGGCGGACGCGCTCACGCTGTCGACGCGCGTGTTCGAGGCGCTCGAGGCGCGTAAGGCGGAGATCGCGGCACCGGCGGCCGAACCGGTGCCGGCGCCGGACGGCGAGGCCGGTGCGCTTGACATCGGCATCGGCGCGCCGGCCGACGTCGGCCCCGTCACACGATGGTGGCCGGTGGACCGCCTGGCCGAGCACACCGGCGCACACCTATTGGTGTACGGCGTGCTGACCGGGTCGGACGGTCAGACCGCCGTTGCCCCGCGCTTCTATCTGCAAGACGACGGCGCCCCGGACGAAGAGATCCGGGTCTCGGGCGAGCACGCGTTCGGCGCAGCGATCGAGGTGGCCGGCGACGCGGGCAACCCGTTCACGTTGCCGGAGCTCGATGTCCCGCTGTCGCTGCGGAGCGTCGCGCTGGCGCACTTCGTCCTGGGGCTCTACGAGTACGCGCGCGGCGACTTCGCCGCCGCCCGGACGCGGCTGGCGGCCGCGCGCGCCAGCGAGCCGGCGCCCGAGAGCGGCACCACCATCGTCGACGTCTTCCTCGGCAAGGCGCTCATGCACCTGGCAAGCATGGCCGGCGGCGACGGGGACGCGGATGCCCGGCTCGACGAGGCGCGCGCGATCTTCGAGTCTGTGGGCGACGACCCCGTGGCCCACCTGCACCTCGGCGAGCTGGCGTTCCAGCGCGCGCACGGTGCGTGTGTGGACGATCCACGGGCATCGGCGGCCCCGGCCGGCTGCACCATGCCGGACGGCTGCGCCGCGCCCAGGCCGGTCGACCGCGCTGGGCTGGCGGAGGCCGCCGAGTGGTACCGCCGCGCCGGCGCGGCGCCGCCGGGGGGGCTGCTGAACGACGTCGCGCTCAAGGCGCGGTTCGGGCTGGGCCGCACGCGGCTTTGCCAGAGCGTGGCGGGGGCGGACCAGTGGGCCGATGCCGAGCGCGACCTGCGGGCGGTCATCCGGGCCCGCGCGGACGGCAACCGCCGCGTGGCGATGCTGGCCGCCGAAGCCCACGCCAACCTCGGGCTGCTGGCGCTCGTGCGCCCGCGGCAACCGAGCGACGGCTCCGCGGCCGCCGTCGATCCGCGCGACGGCGCCGGCGACCGCCGGAACAGGGTCCAAGCGGCGCTCGCTGCGTTCGCCACGGCCGTCGAGACGGCCGACGGCGCGCCGGGTGCGATCGATCCGGCCCGTCCGGCGGGCTACCTGCTGTGGCAGGCGGACCTGCAGCGGCAGCAAGGGCACGTCGACGCCGCCGCTTCGCTGCTTGCGCAAGCGGACGCGCGCTACGCGACATCCCCTGCGCCGCGCCGAAGCTTCGACTGCTTCCGCGCCCGTGTGGCGTGCGAGATCGAGCGCGCGGCAACCGCGCAGGAGGGACAGCCATGATCGACGATGTTGCCTGGACGATGCGACCTCCCAAGGGGGCAACCCCTCGACACGCTGCCGAGGTGTCGCGGCGCCGCGCACGGTATGCCGCGCTGCTCGCGCTGGCACTTGCGGGATGCATGACCGTCGCTTGCGATCGCGATAAGGCATCCAGAAAGCCCGATCGAGCGCGCGACTCTGCCGCGCAGGAGACCCGCAAGAGGTCGTCCGATCCGACCGTCTTGTCCACTGCTGCCACCACCGCGACGTCGATCGTCGGGGGGCGCGGACCGGGCGTCGACGGCAACACGAGCAGGACGGAAACTCATGCTGCGACGGCCACTGTGCCGATGCCCGTGGCCACGTCAGGCCTGGCCGAGGGTTACGGGATTCACTTCCTGATGGAGGCCAGCGGTCTCAGCTATCACGGCATGCTCGGCTTGTTTGACTGCGCGCACTCGGCCGGATCGGCCGTCATCGCGGTTCCGGAGCATGTCGAGATCGGGACGGTGGTGCCGATCGGGTTGTGGTGCTTCGGTCCGTCCGATGCCCAGCAGTCAAACGATCAGGCACCCCTCGGCGAAGAGACACCCTCTCCCAATCCACTTTCGGAAGTCAGGATCCGCCGGGTGTCCAGACTGACGATCAGCGGCCCAGACCAATCGGAGTGGGCAGTGTCGATCCCACTCGACCGCGAGTTCGCAGGTCGTGCAGTGTGGCTCGCATGGCCCGGCGCCGCACCTGGTCGCTACCACATCGCGGCGACCTCCGATTGGCGCACGGCGGGCATCGATGTCGACGTCGTGCCTCCCACCGAGCCGCGCCTGCTCATATCGGCCGTGAGGGCAGTCGTTCCCGGCACCCACCTTGCCCTTGGCATGGCGGGATTCCCCGCATACAGCGACGTAATACCGCACGTGTTTGTCGAAATCGACGGCCAGCAACGGCACCTGCGGTCGCTAGAAGCGGTATACACCGACGCCACTGGCGCTGGTGTCGCCGACATTACGCTGCGCGTGGATGATCCAGTCGGCCGCCACCGTGTCTATGCAGCATACTCAAGCACAGCGCCGGCTGAATCAGTGGACTACGAGGTGATCGAGGTCATCGCGCCGCCAGGGCGTTCATCGGCCAGAGGCATCACACCCACCCCCTACCTGACCGTCGAGACTGAGCCAGCATCGCCGACGTCGACCGCAACACGACTGCCGACAAAGGCACCGACCCCGACGCGCAGTGGCTTCGGTGGCCTTGGCGACCCGCGAAGTCCTCCCGCGCTAACGGAGGCGCCCTTCGGGGTGGCGTCCGAAGGCATCGAGATGCTCTTGGACTTCGGGGGATCTGGCGGCTATCACGGTGGTTGGGACTCAAATCCGTGTGGCATGACCGACAACGCGTCGGAGCCGACGCTGGACGCACCACAGACGATCGAGATCGGGACCTCGGCGGCAGTCTGCTTGGGCGGATTGATGCCCGCCGCCCCGGTGCAGGTCCGCGCCACTCGCCCAGACGGGCTGGAAGTGAAGGACGTGCTGGAGACGAACAAGTGGGGCGGTGCCACATGGTCCTGGGTCCGTTTGCCGGGGGCATTGACGGGCACGTATCTCCTCGAGGCACGGCAAGGGACAGTCGTCGTCGTCGGGCAGTTCGTCGTGACGCCGGCTTCGAAGCCACACATCGTCGTCAAAGACGATATCGTCGCGGACAAATCCGACTTGACCGTCGGCCTGGCAGGGTTGCCGTCGTTCACTCCGGTGCCCATGGTCCTTTATCGCCATCGCTCACAAGGCGGTGCCGAGTTCGTGGCCATCGTCGGCGACATGACGCCCGACGCGACGGGCGAGGCACTCGAGCGGTTCGCCCTCCCTGCGGGCATCGGGCCGGGTGGCTACCGCCTGTATGCCGGCCCGCCGAAAAACAAGCAAGGAGAAGGGCTGTGGATCGACTTCTCAGTCGTGCCGTGAGGCCGTTCGCGTCACGCCCGACCCCCTGCATCGCCGCCTGCACGGTGGCCATCGCCCTCACCTCCCTCGCCGCCGGCTGCCGGACGCCGCCACCCGGCGGGCGCGACGGGCCTCCGGCCGCGTCGTCGCCGACCGCCGTCGACCTGGCCCTGCCGACCGGGGTCGCGGCGGCAAGCGAGGTGCCCGCCCCGATCCCCGTCGTGCTCGCCCCCGGCATCCCCCCGGAGGGCGTGGTGGACCTGCTCGGCGGTGCGCTGCCCTACATCTTCAACCTGTGCCGCAAGCAGGCCGAGGAGATCGGCGCCGACGGCGCGATCCCGCCGCAGGTGGTGGCGCTGCCCGCGACCGCCGAGATCGGCACCACCGCCGAGATCTGCGCCCTCGGCTTCCCGGCCGGCGCGGTCGTCGCGCTGACCGTCACGCCGCCGGGCGCCCCGGCCCGCACGATCGCGCTCGACATCGCCGAAGACCCGCTCTCCGGGACCGTGGTGGGGCAGCACACGTGGGTGGCCTTCCCCGGCGACGCCGTGGGCGACTACGCGCTGGCGGCGACCGGGCCCGACGGCGCCACGGCCGAGGCCACCCTGCGCGTGGCGCCCGCCACCATGCCGCACGTCGTCGTCGACCCCGCCGAGGCACGCGCCGGCGACCGCATCCGAATCGGCGTCTCCGGCCAGCCGGCCGAGCACTCGCTCCCGCTGCACGTCTACTTCGACGCAGGCGCGCTCCAATGGCGCTACCTCACGACCGTCGGGCCGCTGCGCACCGACGCGACGGGTGCCGCGTCCGTCATGGCCGAGCTGCCCGCCGATGCACGCGCCACCGAGTACGCGATCGTGCCCGGCAACAGCGTCGCCAGCTACCGCACCATCGTTCAGTCGGACTTCCGGGTCGTGCCGTGAGCATCGGCCGCGGCGACCCCGGGCGGCGCCGCCGACACGTGCGACGGATTTGGGACGCTCGGCAGCGATAATGACCGCCATGGAGGCCACCCAACGACAGCACCGCTGCGCCGGCGCAGCGGCCGGGCCGCGCACCGCCCGGCGCACGACGTGGATGCCAGCATGCGCGATCGTGGCCACTCAACCCCATCCGATCCATGGAGGTACACCGTGATCCCGAGATTGCCCGCCCGCATCGGCCCACCCGCCATGTTGGCCCTCGCCGCCGCCGCCGGCGCCTACGCCGCGCTCGCACCGACCCCGCCGGCGACCCATGCCGACGGCCCCCTCATCGTCGTCGAGACGCCCACCGTGTTCTACGACGCTTGCCCGACGCCGACACCCAAGTCGGTGGGGCAGCCGCTCCCGCGCCCGATCAACCCCGGCCAGGGCCAGCCGCTGTCGCTCAACCCCGTCGACATCTGCCCGGACGCCGCCAGCTTCCGTGTCAGCGTGCTCGACGGGCCGGGTCGGCTGGTGACCCGCTCCGAGGGTATTGGGGGGGAAGAGCCTTGCTTCAACTACTACGCCTGGGACATCGGCGAGGAGATCACGAGCGGGTGCTCGGGACCGGGCGGCGACAACCTCGGCGCCTACCAGGATCGCGAGATCTTCATGAAGTTCTACGGCGACGACCCGGTGACGTTGTCGGTGCAGTGCGGGTGCAACGAAGCCGACGGCCCGATCGGCGCCCCGGAGATCGTGACGGTCACACCGCCGCCGGCGCCGTGATTCACCCGACCGCCCGCGGCGTCTAGACCCACCCGAAGCGACGGGCACGGCCGATCGACCGTGCCCGTCGCCATGGATGCCTCGATTCCAACCGCGCCGGCAGCCGCACCGCCGCCGCGGGGCCTCCATGGATCCCTCCGCCCCTGGCCCTCGGGTCAGGGGCGGAGCGGGTTCCCCTCGACGCCGCGGCAGCCGCGTCCGCCCCCGCCATTGTCGCGCACTCGCACGGAATCTTAAGCATCCCAATCCTGGCGCCCCGGCGCGCCGCCTCTGTAAACCATGACCGGACATCTTGTGGGCCCGGTTGACAGCCATCACTACATGTAGTAGCTTAACCGGGCTGCACGCCTGCCTGTGCGGTGCCGGACTCCGATCGATCGCGCGCTTCCCCTGTCCTGCCCGGCCGGGCAGCTCCCCAGACCATCGGACGACCCGACCACCGATCGCACGGCGACCCCTCGTTGCAGGGAGCGGCGGCGGATCGCGGTTGGCACGTCGACGCCCCCCGCGGCACGCCCGGGCTTCCACCATCAGCAAAGGAGATTGCGTCCATGCTTGACCTGAAGGTCGTCAAGCGCACCGGCGACGTCGTCGACTTCGACCAGACGCGCATCCGCAACGCCGTCCAAAAGGCCATCGACGCCACCGGGCAACGCGTGCCCGAGGCCACGCTCGACGCCATCGTCGACGCCGTCGGCGCCGAGATCCACTCGCGGTTCGTCGACTTCTACCCCAACGTCGAGAACGTGCAGGACATCGTCGAAAAGCACCTGATGCGCGAGGAGCTGTACGGCGTCGCCAAGGCATACATCCTCTACCGCGCCGACCGCAACAAGGCGCGCGAGGCCGCCCGCGAACAGGCCGTCGAGAACGCCCGGCTCGGCCGCCTCACCGTGATCAAGCGCGACGGCCGGACGGTCCTGTTCAACGTCAAGACCATCGAGGAGGCGCTGCGCCGCGCCGCCCAGGGCTTCGAGGCCGACGTCGCCGTCGACCAGGTGCTGCGCCAGGCCATCGACAACGTGTACGACGGCATCCCCACCAGCCGCATCGAGCAGGCCATGGTGCTGGCCACGACCGGGTTCATCGAGCGCGACCCGGCCTACAGCTACGTGGCGGCGCGGCTGCTGCTGCAACGCCTGTTCAAGGAGGTCGTCGGCCGGTCCGTCGGCGCCGACGCACGCGACGCGGCCTACCGCCAGTCGTTCGCCGACGGCATCCGCGCCGGCGTGGCGCGCGGCCACCTCGACGCCCGCCTGGCCGGCCTCGACCTCGACCGCCTGGCGGCGGCGCTCGTCCCCGAGCGCGACCTCGACTTCCACTACCTCGGCCTCCAGACCCTCTACGAGCGGTACTTCGCCCGCGTCGACGGCCGGCCCGCCGAGCTGCCCCAGAGCTTCTGGATGCGCGTGGCCATGGGCCTGGCCATCGAGGAGGCCGATCCCGAGGCGCGCGCGCTCGAGTTCTACGCGCTGATGAGCACGCGGCGCTACGTCCCGTCCACGCCGACGTTGTTCCACGCCGGCACCAACCGCCCGCAGCTCAGCTCGTGCTACATCACCACCGTCGAGGACGACCTCCAGCACATCTTCAAGAGCTACGCCGACAACTCGCAGCTCAGCAAGTGGTCCGGCGGCATCGGCAACGACTGGAGCAACGTGCGCGGCACGGGCTCGCCGATCAAGAGCACCAACGTCGAGAGCCAGGGCGTCATCCCGTTCCTCAAGATCGCCAACGACGTCACCATGGCCATCAACCGCAGCGGCAAGCGCCGCGGCGCGACGTGCGCCTACCTCGAGACGTGGCACTACGACATCGAGGACTTCCTCGACCTGCGCAAGAACACCGGCGACGACCGCCGCCGCACGCACGACATGAACACCGCCAACTGGATCCCCGACCTGTTCATGAAGCGCGTCGTCGAGGACGGCGAGTGGACCCTGTTCTCGCCCGACGAGGTGCCCGACCTGCACCACCTCTACGGCCGCGCCTTCGAGGCGCGCTACACCGCCTACGAGGACCGCGCCCGGCGCGGCGAGATGCGCCTCGTCAAGACCATGCCGGCCAAGCAGCTCTGGCGCAAGATGCTGACCATGCTGTTCGAGACCGGCCACCCGTGGATCACGTTCAAGGACCCGTGCAACGTGCGCTCGCCGCAAGACCACGTCGGGGTCGTGCACAGCTCCAACCTGTGCACCGAGATCACGCTCAACACTTCGGCCGACGAGACCGCGGTGTGCAACCTCGGGTCGGTCAACCTGTCGATGCACGTCACGCCCGACGGCCGGCTCGATGCCGAGCGCCTGGCGGAGACCGTGCGCACGGCCATCCGGATGCTCGACAACGTCGTCGACATCAACTACTACCCGACGCCCGAGGCGCGCGCCTCCAACCTGCGCCACCGGCCGATCGGCCTGGGCATCATGGGCCTGCAGGACGCGCTGTTCCAGATGGACCTCGCGTTCGAGGATCCCGCGGCGCTCGACCTGGCCGACCACGTGATGGAGATCGTGGCGTACCACGCGATCCTGGCGTCGTCGGAGCTGGCGCGCGAGCGCGGCGCCTACCCGTCGTACGCGGGCTCGAAGTGGGACCGCGGCATCTTCCCGGTCGACACGCTCGACCTGCTCGAGGCCGAGCGCGGCGTGCCGGTGGAGGTCTCGCGCACCAGCCGGCTGGACTGGGCGCCGGTGCGCGACCACGTCCGGCACCACGGCATGCGCAACAGCAACACGATGGCCATCGCCCCGACGGCCACCATCTCGAACATCGCGGGCTGCTACCCGTCGTTCGAGCCGATCTACAAGAACCTCTACGTCAAGGCCAACATCAGCGGCGAGTTCACCGTGGTCAACACCCACCTCGTCGCCGACCTCAAGCGGCTCGGCCTGTGGACGCCCGAGATGCTCGACCAGCTCAAGTACTGCGACGGCGACGTCGCGCGCATCCCGGAGGTCCCGGCCCGCCTGCGCGCCAAGTACAAGGAGGCGTTCGACATCGACCCGTTGGTCGCCCTGCGCCAGACCGCCGCGCGCGGCAAGTGGATCGACCAGAGCCAGAGCCACAACGTGTTCATGAAGGGCGCGAGCGGCAAGCTGCTGTCGGACATCTACGTGGCGGCGTGGCGGATGGGGCTCAAGACCACGTACTACCTGCGGACGCTGGCCGTCAGCCAGATCGAGAAGAGCACGCTCGACGCGTCGCGCTTCGGCTTCACCCAGAAGCGCGACTACGCGGCGGTGGGCGCCGACGCCGTGCCCGCCGGCGGCCAGGGCGGCGAGACCGTCCCGGCCACGGCGCCGGCCGTCGCGCTGCCCATGCCGAACGGCGCGCGCAACGGCGGCGCGCCCCATGCCCCGACCGCCGGTGCGTCGACGGCGCGCGCCGGGGTCGCGGCGACCGCCGTGGCTCATGCCGTCGCGCCCGGGCTCGGCACGGCCGCGGAGGTCAAGCTCTGCCGCATCGACGATCCGGACTGCGAAGCCTGCCAGTAGGCCGGCCGGCGCGGCCGGCCCGCTCCCGAACCGATCCACGACGAGGTGGCGCATGCCGATCATCAACAGCTCGAAGACCGACCCCAACAAGATCCTGCCCATCCAGTACCCGTGGGCGCGCGAGCACTACAAGGCCGGGGTGGCCAACAACTGGGTGCCCGAGGAGATCTCGATGCAGCGCGACGTCGAGCAGTGGAAGTCGCCGACGGCGCTGAGCGAGACCGAGCGGCGGCTGATCCTGTGGAACCTCGGGTTCTTCTCGACGGCCGAGTCGCTGACGGCCAACAACATCGTGCTGGCCGTCTACCACCACATCACCAACCCCGAGGCGCGCCAGTACCTCTTGCGCCAGGCCTTCGAGGAGGCGATCCACACCGACACGTTCATCTATTGCTGCGACACGCTGGGGCTCGACCCCGACGAGATCTACAACATGTACAACACGATCCCGTCGATCCACGCCAAGGACTCCTTCGTGGTGGACCTGACACGCGTCGTGTTCGACCCCCACTTCAGCACCGAGGGCACCGCCAACGCCCAGAAGTTCGTCCGCGACCTCGTCGGCTTCTACGTGATCATGGAGGGCATCTTCTTCTATGCCGGCTTCGCGATGATGCTCGCCCTCAAGCGGCAGAACAAGATGGTGGGCATCGGCGAGCAGTTCGAGTTCATCATGCGCGACGAGAGCCTGCACCTGGCGTTCGGCTGCGACCTCATCAACACGATCCGCGCCGAGGACCCCGGGATCTGGACCGCCGACTTCCAGGCCGAGCTCGTCGCGCTCATCCGGCGCGCGGTCGAGCTCGAGAAGGCATACGCGTACGACGCCTGCCCGCAAGGCCTGCTGGGCATCAACGCCGATCAGTTCAGCCAGTACGTCGAGTACATCGCGGATCGGCGGCTGGACCGCATCGGCCTGCCCAAGCAGTACGGCACGCGCAATCCCCTGCCGTGGATGTCGCAGGCCACCGACCTGGCCAAGGAGAAGAACTTCTTCGAGACGCGGGTGACCGAGTATCAGGTGGGCGCAGCGCTGTCCTGGGACTGAGGCGGCGCGCGGGCGGCCGCGACGCGCCAGGGGCGCCCTGGACGGCCACGGCCGCCCGCGGCGCCCCTCGATGTGCCCGCCGGCCGATCTCGCGCGAAGCTGCGGGTCGTGCAATCATTGGTCCAAGATGGGCCGTATCCATTGTCGAGGCGGAACGCGATCGAGACCGTGACGGAGACCATCCAGCTTGGTCGATGACCTGATCCAGCGCGCCCGATCGCGTGACGAGGCGGCGCTGCGGCAGCTCTACGAGCGTCACCGCCAGCCCGTGCTGCGCCTGGCGTACGGCATCCTGCGCGACGAAGGCGAGGCCGAGGACGTGATGCAGGACGTGATGGTACAGGCGTTGACCCACCTGGAGCAGTACGACCCGCGACGCGGGGCGTTCTCGACGTGGCTGCACACCATCACCGTCAACCGCTGCCGCGACAAGCTGCGGCGGCGACGGCTGCACGAGCGGCTGTTCGGCTGGCTCCGCCACGGCGACGTCGAGGAACCGACCACGCCGGCGCCCGACGTCGAGCACGTCGACACCGACCGTCGGGTCGCGCAGGCGCTCGGCGCGCTCACCGACCTGCAGCGCGAGGCGCTGGTGCTGCGCGAGGTCGAGGAGCTGAGCCTCGCCGAGCTCGGCGAGGTGCTCGGCGTGCCGCTGCGCACGGCCCAGGCCCGCGTCAACTCTGCCGCGGCGGCGTTGCGGCGGGCGTGGGAGGCAACGGAACCCCGGGGGGGGAGCGCCGCGCGAGCGGCGAACGAAGGGAAGGGCGAACACGCGCCATGAACACGCATCCGACGAGCGAGCGGCTCCTGGCGGCCGCGCTCGACACGCTGGAAGGCGCCGACCGCGAGGCGGTGCGCGCGCACACGGCGCACTGCGAGCGCTGCGCGGCGGAAGTCGCGCGCCTGGCCGACGCGCACGCCGAGGTCGTGGCGGCGCTGCGGGCGTATGCCGCGCGGCCGCGCCCCGGCCGTGCGTCCGACTGGGCCGCCATCGCCCCGCGCGTGCTCGGTGCGCGGCGCGAGCGCTCGCACCCGATGATCCGGCTCGCGCTCGGCGGCATGGCCGCGCTGGTCGCGCTGTCGGTGGTGGCGGTGGGCGGCACGGCCGCCATGGCCGGCGAGGCGCCGGCCACGGCCGTGGCGCGAGCGGTGCGCCAGGCCATCACGCGCGTCCACGACGCGCTGCGCATGCTCCCGGCCGAGGACGACCCCACGGCCACGCCGCTCCCGACGCGGCCGACGGTCGGGCCGACGGCATGGGTGCCGACGCCGACCGCGACGACCACCCCCACGGCGCCGGCGGCCGCCGAACCCGGCGCGTCGACCGATGCCGACGACGCAGACGAAGACAGCCAGAAGGGAACGGGCCGTGACGGCGTCGCCGCCGGAACGCCGTCGACGCCGGTCAGCGGGGACGCCGTCACCGCG
>QEVT01000474.1 GCA_003576755.1 bacterium
TCGCCTGGCCGGCGCTGGCGCGCCGCGTCGAGGGCCGCTACGAGGCGGTGTCGGGCGTCGCCCGGCGCTGACCGGGCGCGCGAGGGCGGATCGCGAGGGCGGTCGCGAGCGGCCGCCCGCCGACCAGGTCGACACCCCACGACCCGCGGGGCCGGTTGCGCATGCGGCCGCCGGCGATGAGGGTGGCCGACCCGCCGCCGTCCAGGTTGATCGCGTCGTGCGCCCCCAGGTCGACCATCAGCCCGGCGAGCTCCGGCATCGTCAGGCCCGCCTCGCCGTCGCCGCGCCCGTCGCACGTCACGGCGATGATGCGGTCGCCGTCGACGCCGAGGGCGGCGCGCGGGTGGCGGCCATCGCGGATGTCGGAGTCGAACTGGGCGCTGCCCGCGCTGAAGCCCTCGCGGTCGTCGACGGCCGCGGCCGCCACGACCCCGCCGCGGGCCAGCAGCGGCCCCGCCTGCAGCAGGTCCCCGGCCGGCCGCACCGGGAACGTGTCGCGCGGCCCCAGGCCGATGCGGTCGCCGTCGATCGCCACGCACGAGCGCACCGCCCCCCACGGCGCGTCGAACGGGGTGGTGTCGCGCCGCCCGCCGCCGATCCACAGCTCGCCGAGCGGCGTGCCGACGGGCGTGACGAAGAAGCCGCCCACGATGGCGTCGGCCACGCCGGCGCGGGCGCACCAGGCGCCGAGCTGCTCGGCGGGGATCATCGCCACCACCTCCAGCGTCGCGACGGCGCGGTCGTAGACGGCGGCGTGGACGGTGGTGGCGGCCCCGTCGGCGAGGGGGTGGCGGAACGACCGGACCGTTCCCAGGCCGGGCTCGCGCGTGAGGGCGGTGGTGACCGTCTGCACAGTGATGTTGGTGTCGACCCGCCGCATGCGGACCTGAGCCGTGCGGCGCTTCCGGCCGGCCGGGGGGCGGGCGGGCGCCACGATAGCGGCGCCCCCGGACCGCTCGCCGGCCGGACGGGCGGACGCTCACGACCCCTCGGCCTCCGCCCGCACCACCAGCACCGGGCAGGTCGCGTGCTGCACCAGGTGGTTGGTCACGCTGCCGAGCACCGCCCGCCGGGCGGCGCCGTGGTGGACGCCCGCCACCACCAGGTCGGGCCGCTCCCGCTCGAGCCACGCGTCGATCTCGACCGTCGCCGCGCCCTCCAGGAACACGGCCTCGGCCCCGGGCCATCCGGCGGCCTTCCCGGCGAACCAGCGCCGCGCCGCCTCGCGCACGGCCCCCAGGTCGGGGTCGTACATGCCGCCGTACAGCGGCGGGTCGTGGTGCACGTGGATCACGCTGAGCGCGCCGCCGCCCCCCAGCAGGCGCCGGGCCTCGGCGACCGCGGCCTCCGAGGCGGTGGAGCCGTCGTAGCAGCAGGCGATGTGCGCGTATGGCGGGGCCATCGGGTCCTCCGGTCTGGGGATGCCTGCGGCGATTGTACGCTGCAAGCATCCCGGTCCCGGGTCGCCACGGCAGGGGGTGAGCGCCTGCACACCCGGCACCACGAGCTGCTGTCGCCGGCGACGGACGGCGGCTGACGGGCAGGGCTGCGGCCGCCGGAGGCGAACCCCAACCGGGTGAGAGGCCGCTCATCGCTCGCCGCCGTCGTCGTCGTCGCGATGTCGCTCGCCGTCGCCGCCGTGCTCATGGCGCCGGCGGCGCCGCGGGCCGACGGGTCGCCCGCCGAGATCCGCGC
>QEVT01000090.1 GCA_003576755.1 bacterium
GACCGCCGACCTCGACCGTCCGGCGAGGGGGCCGGCCCGCGCGGCGGGCGACTCCAACCTCGCGGGGCGGCTGGTCCTGCTCGTCGACGACGAGGAGCGCATCATCCGCTTCGCGCGCCTGCACTTCGAGATGAAAGGCGCGCGGGTCATCGAGGCGCACGACGGGCGCGCGGCGCTCGAGCAGGTCCGCCAGCACCTGCCCGACCTCGTCGTCCTCGACGTGATGATGCCGGGGATGGACGGCTTCGAGACGCTGCGGGCGCTGCGCCAGGTGTCCGACGTGCCGGTGATCATGCTGACCGTCCAGGCCGACGAGCGCGACCGCATCCACGGGCTCGACCTCGGGGCCGACGACTACATGGCCAAGCCCTTCAGCCCCGGCGAGCTCGTCAGCCGCGCCCAGGCCGTCCTCCGCCGCGCGCAGACCCCCACCGACCGGCGCCTGGTCCACGTCGACGACGACCTGCAGGTGGACTTCGGGACGCGCGAGGTCGTGGTGCGCGGCGCGCGCGTCAAGCTCCGCCCGACCGAGTGGCGGCTGTTGTACCACCTGATGCAGAACGCCGGCTGGCTCCTGACCCACGACATGATCCTGTCGCGGGTGTGGGGCCCCGAGTACGTCGGGCAGGACAACTACGTGCGCCTGTACGTCACGTACCTGCGCCAGAAGATCGAGCCCGACCCCGCCCGTCCGCGCTACATCCTGACCGAGCGCGGCGTGGGCTACCGCTTCGCCGACTTCGCGGCCAAGGATGCGGTCCCGCGCGACCTGTGAACGCACGGGCGGGGGGCGGCCGTGGCCGCCCCCCGCCGCTCTGTCCGGCAGATCCTGAGGGCGTGACAGAACGTTTGATCGAAGGGCTTCCTGGGAGCGCCGGCATCTTGCCGGCTGGAAGCCGGCGCTCCCAGGATCTGCCACCCGCCGCGCAGCCTCAGCGCCGAAACGGAACGAACGTTCTGTCACGCCGTCAGCCGGCGGATCTCAGTTGACCCGCACGTTGATCTTGCGCGGCTTGATGGCCTCGCTCTTCGGCAGGCGCAGCGTCAGCACGCCGCGGTCGAACGACGCTTCGGCCTTGTCGACGTCGATCGACGTGTTGAGCGCGAAGCGCCGCTGGAAGGGGCCGCGGGCGCGCTCGGCCAGGACGTAGGGGTGCGACCCGTCGCGCGGGTCCACGCTGCCGCCGACGAGCAGCGTGTCCTGCTCGTAGGTGATCTCGACGTCTTCGGGGTTGGCGCCGGGCAGCGCCAGCTCGATGACGACGGCTTCGTCGGTCTCCCAGGCGTCGGCCGCCGGCCGGAACGCGCCGTCTGCGCCGTTGGCGCCGCGCGGGGCGCGCACGAAGCTGTCCTCCATCAGGCGGTCCATCGCCTCGCGCAGCGAGACGAAGTCGCGCATCGGGTCGAACACACGGATCTTGGTCATGGTTTGGATCTCCTTCAACGATGGGATGGGCGGCGCTCGGTGCCCCGAGCCGCCGGCCTGGGCGCGTGTGCTTCTGCGCCAAAGATTACCGCGGCCGCGTTAGCGCCGCGCTAGCCGATCGCTAGAACGCCGTTAGAAGGGATGGCCGGCCTCGCCCGATGGCCCGGCCCGCCCGCCGTTTGGTATACTCAAGCCGACACCGGCGGTCTTGTCATCCCAACCGCGTCATCCCACCGCCGATGGCGTGACCCCGACACCCAGGAATGCCAAGTAACCATGCGCAAAGGTTCGCTTGCCGTCATCGCCGCCGGCGCCCTTGCGGCCGCCGGCCTCGCCGGTTGCGGCGGGGCTGCTTCGGCGCCGGACGACCCCGCCGCACCCGCCGGCGCCACGCCCGTGCCACCGCCCACGATCGTCGCGCGGCTGCCGCGCACCGCGACCCCCACGCCGGTCGACCCGCTGGCCGTCGCGCCGGCCGAGGGCATCGACGGCGTCGTGGTGCCCGCCGGCGCCGAGCTGATCGAGATCACCGCCGCCACCGACGACGCCGACGCCCGCGCGGACTACCGGATCGCCGACGTCGACGCCGCAGCCCTGTCGGCCTGGTTCGCCGAGCACTGGCCCGAGGCGGGCTGGGGGGAGCCCGAGGACCGGGACGGGGCGCTGGTGTTCGAGCATGCCGAGCAGTTGAGCGCCCGGCACGCCACGGTCGGCCAGAAGCGCAGCGCCACGGTGGTGTTCGGCCTCGACGAGGGAATCGACTTCACGCTGCTGGTCGAGGCGCCGAAGTAGCCGCCACAGGCGCCATCGCGAGGGGGAGGATCGGTGGTGAGGGATCGCGTCGCGATCGTGTTCTATCCCGAGAAGGAAGGCCCGCTGCCGGCGATGCTCGAATGGCAGCGCCGCAACCCGGACTGGCGCCAGCCGCTGCCCGACGTCGTCGTGTGCCCGGTGTGCGGCATCGCCGTGCGGGCCATCGCCGACCTGGCGCTGCTCGACCCGACCCAGCTGCGCCAGGCGATCGCCCGCTTCCGCGACGACCACCTGCGCGCCGCGTGCTCGGAGCACCACCTGCCGACCGAGGAGGAGTGGGCGGTCATGGGAGCGTGGGTGGGTTAGGCGCGGTGTCCGCCGTGCCTTATAATTCGCCCGTGCCGCAGGCTGCGCGGGCCCCCGGTCGGCGTGTGCGCGGCGGCCAACGGGGGAAGTGGCGGAACCGGCAGACGCGCATGCCTTAGGAGCATGTGGGGTGACCCGTGGGAGTTCGAGTCTCCCCTTCCCCACACGAACGTCTCAAGTCAGGAGCAATCGACCTTGCAGATCACCTCGGAGCCGATCGATCCGTGCCAGGTGCGGTTGACGCTCGTCATCGCGCCGGAGGAGGTCGAAGCCGCCAAGCAGGCGGTGGCGCAGGACCTGGCGCGCCGGCAGCGCATCCCCGGCTATCGGCCGGGCAAGGTGCCGTACGCGCGCATCGCGGCGGTGGTCGGCGACGACGCCCTGCTCGACGAGGCGGTCGAGCGGCTTGCCCAGCGCAAGCCGCTCGAGGCGCTGCGCGCCGAGAAGCTGGTTCCGGCCGCGCCGATGACGCTCGAGACCGTGTCGCGCGACCCGTTGACGATGCGCTTGGTGGTTCCGCTCGCCGCCGACGTCGATCTCGGCCCCTATCACGACCTGCGGGTGCCTGCCCCGCCACTGCCGCCGGTCGACGACGCAACGGTCGACGCCCAGATCGAGGCCTGGCGCGCCGAGCTTGCCGAGCAGATGCCGGTCGATCGCCCGGCCGTGGCCGGCGACGTGGTCCGGGTGGCGCTGACCGGCCGGCTTGGCGACGACGTCGTCGTCGAGCGCGAGGCGTTCGACCTCGCGCTCACCGGAGAGGCGGCCGTCGAGGCCGGGCTGCCGGCGACGCTCCCCGAGCACCTCGTCGGCGTGGGCGCCGGCGAGTCGGCGGCGTTCGAGGTCACGTACTCCGAGGTGTGGCCCGATGCCGCGCTGCAGGGGCGGACGGTGTCGTTCGAGGCGGCGGTCGCCGAGGTGCGGGCGAGCGTGGCACCGCCGCTCGACGACGCCTTCGCCGCGCGCCTGGGCATGCCCGACCTCGAGGCGCTGCGCGAGCAGCTCCGCAAGCAGCTCGCGTCGCGCGCCGCCATGGACGCGCGCGACGAGCAGGTCACGCGCGCCGTCGATGCCCTGGTCGACCAGGCGCGGGTGCGGTTCGCGCCGCAGATGCTGGAACACGAGACCCGCGAGCTCGCCGCCGACCTGCGGCAGCGCGTGGAGCAGCAGGGCTTCACGTGGGAGCGCTGGCTCGCGATGCAGACCAAGGAAGAGGACAGCCTGTGGGCTGACCTCGAGCAGCAGGCCGAGGCCCGGCTGCGCCGGACGCTCGTCTTGCAGGCCTTCGCCGAGGCCGAGGGCATCGGTGTCGAGAAGGGCGAGGTCGAGGGCGAGGTCGACCGGTTCAGCGCGCTGTTCCTGCGCGGCGGGCCGCGCCGGCGGGGGAAGATGGACCGCGACGCGCTGCGGCGCGAGCTCGGCGCGCGGCTCTTCTCGGGCCGCACGCTCGGGCGGCTGTTGGCGATCGTCTCGGGCGAGGACGCGGCGGTGCCCACGGCGGATGGGGCGGAGCCCCCACCGGCCGCGGCGCTCGAGCCCGCCGCCGGGCAGGAAGGATAGCCGGTGCCGGCCCTCCGGGGCTGGCATGCCGATTGCTGGCCTTGCCGGCATGGGCCCGCCGCGCGGCGGGCCCGCGAGACACGACGCGACGATGGGGGAAAGCATGGCCCGCACACGACGGCCGAGCCACATGTGCTCGTTCTGCAAACGCCAACAGGACCAGGTCAGCCGGCTGATCGCCGGACCGGACTCGGTGTACATCTGCGACGAGTGCGTCGACCTGTGCAAGGAGATCCTGGCCGACGAGGAGACGCGCGCCGTCGAGACGGACATCTTCTCGCCGCGCATGCCGTCGCCGCGCGAGATCTACGGCAAGCTCAACGAGTACGTCATCGGCCAGTCGCACGCCAAGAAGGTGCTGGCGGTCGCGGTGTACAACCACTACAAGCGGATCTTCACCGAGGGGGCGCCGGACGGCGACGCCGAGCTCCAGAAGTCCAACATCCTCCTGGTCGGCCCCACGGGCTGCGGCAAGACGCTCCTGGCCCAGACGCTGGCGCGGCTGCTCGACGTGCCGTTCACCATCGCCGACGCGACGGCGTTGACCGAGGCGGGCTACGTCGGCGAGGACGTCGAGAACATCCTGCTGCGCCTGATCCAGGCCGCCGACGGAAACCTCGAGCGGGCGGCCAAGGGCATCATCTACATCGACGAGATCGACAAGACGGCGCGCAAGTCCGGCGACAACCCGTCGATCACGCGCGACGTGTCGGGCGAGGGCGTGCAGCAGGCGCTGCTCAAGATCATCGAGGGCACGGTGGCGCACATCCCGCCGCAGGGCGGCCGCAAGCACCCGCACCAGGAGTTCATCCAGCTCGACACCTCCAACATCCTGTTCATCTGCGGCGGGGCCTTCCCCGGGCTGGACGAGATCGTGCGCCGGCGCATCACCAGCCGCGGGGTTCTGGGCTTCCGCGCGGCCGAGGCGGCGCAGGGGGGGGCGGATGCGAGCGCCGTCCTGCAGCACGTGGCGGCCGACGACCTCCTGGAGTTCGGGCTGATTCCGGAGTTCGTCGGGCGCCTGCCGGTGCTGGTCAGCGTCGAGCCGCTCGACGTCGACATGCTGGTGCGCATCCTCGTCGAGCCCAAGAACGCGCTGGTGCGGCAGTACCGGCGGCTGTTCGCGATGGACGGGGTCGACCTGCAGTTCACCCCCGACGCCCTGCGCAGCGTGGCCGAGGCGTCGATGCGCACGCAGGCGGGCGCGCGCGGCCTGCGGACGATCATCGAGCGGATCCTGCTCGAGGTGATGTACGAGATCCCGTCGCGCGACGACATCAAGAAGTGCGTCATCCGCGCCGAGACGGTGCGCGGCGAGGCGCCGCCGCTGCTCCTGACGCAGCACGACCACCCGGTCGACCTGATCTTCCAACGGGCGGCGGCGTCGGAGTCGGCCTGAGCGGGCGCGGGCGGGCGCATTCGATCGTTGGCGGACCCCCTGGGACCGCGGGCTTCCAGCCCGCCCGGCCGTCCAAGCGGGCTGGAAGCCCGCGGCCCCAGGAACCACATCTCCAGACTGGACGACAACAGCGCGGCCAAGGCACTGAAGCAACCCAGCTGCCCCTCCCCCATCGACGACATGCGCCCGGCGCGGTCGACCCGGCCGCGCAGCCGTACCGCCGCTCGCGGGCCAAGCCCTGGCCGCCGGCGCTCTAGCGTCCCTCGAGGAAGCAGCTGATCCCGTCGGCCACACCCAGCGCCATCTCGTAGCGGTGGGCGTCGACGAACGCGCGGTCGCCGAGCAGGAAGGCCAGCTCGATGATCGCGGCCGGCGTGTCCACCCCGATCTCGCGGAACGCGTAGTAGTTCCACATGTTGACCGAGATGGTGTCGTCGTTGCGCGGCAGGCCCGTGGCGGCGGCGTAGGCGTCTTCGAGGCACGTGACCAACCGGTCGTCGACCGCCGGCATGTCGCTGTAGCGCCAGCGGGCGACCTTGAAGCCGCTGAGCCCCGGCCACTCGCACGTGTCGGCGTGGATGGCGACGAGCGCCGCCGCGCGATAGCCTTGGGTGGGCGGCTGCGGCACGTGGGGATCGTGCTCCGGCAGGAGGTCGACCGTGAGCCCGCGCGCCTCGAGGATGGCGCGCGTGCGCAGCGCGACGTCGGTGGTCACGTCGACCTCGCGCAGGCCGTCGGCGCAGACGGTGCCGCTGTCGTGCTGCCAATGGCCGACGAGCAGCCCGACGCGGCCGACCGGCAGCGGCGCCGTCGGCGGGGCGACCGTGGCCGCGGCCGGCGTGGGGCCCGGCGTGAACGTCGGCACGTCGGCGTGCGCCGCGCTGGTGGCGAGAGGGGCGGTCGAGCCGTCGTCCGGCGGGGATGCGGCGGGCGTCGGGGAGGCGACCGGGACGGTGAGTCGCCCCGACGCCCACGTCACCGCCAACATCCCGCCGGCCCAGACCAGTCCGACGAACGCGAGGCGCCACAGCCAGTGGATGCGCCGCAGCACCGGCGGGAGCGGCGGCCGCGGTGACGCTTCGGCGTCCAGCGGCGCCTTCCGCGAGGCCGACGGCGGGCGGGGCGGGGCGGGGCGGAGGGAGGGAGGTTGGCTCATGCGGCGTGGGGCCGTGCGCGGCCCAGGTGCATATACTATCACCGCGCCCCGCGATCGCAACCCCCGCCGCCGAGGACCGAGCCATGCCTCCCATGCCGCCGCCCGCCCCGTCGACTCCGACCACCGCCGCGCAGCCCGAGGCCGCCAGCCGCGGGCTGGCGAGCTACGTCTGGCGGGCGGGGCAGGACCGGCGCCTGGCGATGATCGCGGCGGCCGTGCCGTTGCCCGGGGCCCGGGTGCTCGACCTCGGCTGCGGGGTCGGGATGTACACGGCCCAGATGGCGGCGGCGGGGGCGCGGGCGGTCGGGCTCGAGATCGACTGGCCGCGCGCGGTCGAGGCGCGGGGACGGGGCCTCGACGTGGTGGCGGCGGTCGGCGAGGCGCTGCCGTTCGCCGACGCCAGCGTCGACGCGGTGCTGCTGCACGAGGTGCTCGAGCACGTGCGCGACGACCGCGGCACGGTGCGCGAGGCGGTCCGCGTGCTGCGGCCCCGGGGGCGGGTGCTGGTGTTCGTCCCCAACCGCGGCTGGCCGTGGGAGACGCACGGGGTGTGGTGGCGCGGGCGCTACCGGTTCGGGAACATCCCCGGCGTCAACTACCTGCCGGACCCGGCCCGCAACCGTCTGGCGCCGCACGTCCGGGTGTACACGTCGGGCACGCTGCGGGGCCTCTTCGACGGGCTGCCGGTGGACGTCGTGGCGCACACCCAGGTGTTCCCGGGCTACGACAAGCTGGCGGCGCGCCGGCCGCGGCTGGGGGCGATCGTGCGCCGCGCCACGTACGCGCTCGAGCGGACGCCGCTGCGCCGGCTCGGCCTGTCGCACTGGCTGGTGGCGGAGAAGCGGGGATGACGGCGGGGCGAGACGGTCCGTGGCGGGCCGCGCTCGTCCACGGCGGGGCGGTCGCGACCGTCGTCGTCGCGCTGGCGTACCACTGGTTTGCGGTCGCCGACCGGCATGCGGTCTTCCTATACGGGCACCGCGACCGGATCGGCGAGCCGGCGGCGACGCCGTTCGACCCGGTCACGCGCAGCCGGTACTGGATGACCGGCTTCGTCGCGGCCGGGGTGGTGTGCGTGGCCTACAACGGGCTGGCCGCGCTGGCCGGCGCCGCGGCGCGGCGCCGCGGCCGGCCCGTCGACGTCCCGGCCGCATGGCGCACGTGGCTTGCGGCGGCACCGTGCGTGGCGGTCGGGATCCCGGCGATCGCCATGACCCAGAACCACCCGACGCTGCCGCCAGGCCTCGCGCTGTCCGTCGCGGGCGTGGCGCTGGCCGGGCTCGCCCTGGCGCTGGCGCCCGCGCGACGCGCAGCGCGCGACCCGGTGGCGCTGGCGTGGGCGGGCCTCGACGGCATCGGGGTGGCGGTGCCCGCGCTGACGTGGCGCGCGCTCGAGCTGCCGGGGCTCGGCATCCACGACACCCCGCCGCCGCCGCTCATCGCCGGCGCAGGGCTGGCGGCCGGCGCGGCATGGCTGTGGATCCTCACCGTCGCGCCCGGGCGCCGTCCGTGGCCGGGCACCGCGCCGCTGTTCGCGGCCGGCCTGACGTGGATCTGCCTCGCGGCGCCCCTGGCGCACCACCTCGTGTTCACGCCGCCCGGCTTTCGCTACATCACCTCGGCCGCCAACGTGTTCGGCCACCATGCGGCGACGGCTTCGACGGCGTTTGCGATCATGGCGGGCATGGCGGTCGGCACGTGTCGCTGGCGCGCCGCGCGGGCACGGCGCGCCCGTCCGCCCGGCCGAGCCATCGCCGCGGCTTGACGCGGCGCCCCCCGATGCGCTAGAGTGTCGCCGCCGCGGCGCCCCGACAGGGGCGTGGCGGCCGACAACCGAGCCAAAGGCTGAGACGGAGAGAGTAAGCCGGCGGGCGCTGCCAGGGAGAGGGGATCGTGACTGGAAGTCCCCTCCAGACGCCACCGGCCGAAGTTCACTCCCGAGCCGGGCGGGGGAAAGGCGCACCGCGCCGAGTAGTTCGCCCCGGCCGCCCACCGTGATCCGGGCAGCCGATCGCGCCGTTCGCCGCCCAGGGAGGGCGAGGCGGGCGCCGTCGGCGACGAGGGGGCCGCCCGGCGCGCGGGCACCGGCGGCCAACAAGGGTGGTACCGCGGGCATCACGCTCGTCCCTTGGGGGCGGGCGTTTTTTTGTTCCCGGCGGCCGGCGCGCCGGGTCGGTCGAAAGGAGACTCGGACATGCGCATCGACGAGGTGCAGCGCCAGCGCGACGCGGCGCTGGCGGCGCTCGACGCCGTCGACGACGCCGCGGCGCTCGAGGCCTGGCGCACGGCGGCGCTCGGCCGCGCCAGCGCCGTGGCGGCGCTGCTCGGGCAGATCAAGGCCGTGCCCGCCGACGAGCGGCCGGCCTTCGGCGCGGCGGTCAACGCGGCCCGGCAGGCGCTCGAGGCGGCGTTCGAGGCGCGCCGCGCCGCGCTCGAGGCGCGCGCGCTGGGGGAAGCCCTGGGGAGCGACCGCATCGACGTCACGCTGCCCGGGACGCTCCCGCCGCGCGGCGGGCTGCACCCGGTCACGCGCGCGCTGCGGCGGATCTGCCGGATCTTCGCCGACATGGGGTTCCAGGTGTACCAGAGCCGCGAGGTCGAGACCGACGACCTGAACTTCACGCTGCTCAACACGCCGCCGCACCACCCGGCGCGCGACATGCAGGACACGTTCTACGTCACCGACGACGTCGTCCTGCGCACCCACACGTCGCCCGGGCAGATCCACGCGATGCGCGAGCACGCGCCCGAGCCGCTGCGCATCATCCTGCCCGGCGTGGTCTACCGCAACGAGAAGATCACGGCGCGCAGCGAGATCCAGTTCACCCAGATCGAGGGCCTGGCCATCGGCGAGGGGATCACGATGGCCGACCTCAAGGGCACGGTCGAGAACTTCGTGCGGCGGCTGTACGGCCCCGACCGGGCGGTGCGGTTCCGGGCGAGCTACTTCCCGTTCACCGAGCCGTCGGCCGAGGTCGACGTGAGCTGCATGCTGTGCGGCGGCCGGGGCTGCCAGATCTGCAAGGGCGGCGGCTGGCTGGAGATCATGGGCTGCGGGATGGTGCACCCGACGGTGCTGGCCAACGGGGGCTACGATCCGGACCGCTTCACGGGCTTCGCGTTCGGTGGCGGCGTCGAGCGGGTGGCGCTCCTGCGCTACGGCATCGACGACATCCGGCACTTCTGGGCCAACGACCTGCGGTTCCTGGAACAGTTGCGGTAGGGGGGCGACCATGCGCGTGGTGTTGAGCTGGCTGAAGGAATACGTCGACCTCGACGGCGTCGCCGTCGAGACGCTGGTCGAGCGCTGGACGCAGGCGGGCCTCGAGGTCGAGGGCGTCGAGCGGATCGGCGACTGGTGGGACCGCGAGCGGCTGCTGGTGGGCGCGGTGACGGCCGTCCACCCGCACCCCAACGCCGACCGGCTGGTGCTCGCGGACGTGGACTACGGCGCGGGTGCGCCGCACCGGGTGGTGACCGGTGCGCCGAACCTCTTGCCGCTGCGCGAGGCGGGGGCGCTCGATCGCCCGCTCAAGGTGGTGTTCGCGCGCGAGGGGGTCGAGCTGTTCGACGGCCACGCGGCGGGCTGGCACAAGGTGGTGCTGAAGGGCCGGCCGGTGCGCGGCGTGATGAGCGACGCCATGGTGTGCTCCGCCAAGGAGATCGGGCTGTCGGACGACCACGAGGGCATCCTCATCCTCGACGACGGCGCGCCGGTCGGCCGACCGCTGGCCGACGTGCTCGGCGACGTCGTCGTCGAGGTCGCCATCACGGCCAACATGGCGCGCGCGATGAACGTCGTCGGCCTGGCGCGCGAGACCGCGGCGATCCTCGACCGGCCGCTCCGCGGGGTGGACCCGGCGACCGGTGCGCCGTTGGGAGGGGCGGGCGCGGAAGGCCGTGGGGCGCCGCGGGCCGCAGGGTCGACGCCCCCGCCCGCGCCCGCCGCGACCGCCGTGGTCGCGGACGACGCCGGCGACCTGTGCGCGGTGGCGATCGAGGCGCCCGACCTCTGCCCGCGCTACACGGCGCGCCTGGTGCGCGACGTACGCCTCGGCCCGTCGCCGGAGTGGCTGCGGCGGCGGCTGACGCTGGCGGGCATGCGGCCGATCAAAAACGTCGTCGACGTCACCAACTACGCGATGCTGGAGTGGGGCGAGCCGCTGCACGCGTTCGACCACGACAAGCTCGTCGCGCGGGCCGGGGGCGGTGTCCCGCGGATCGTCGTCCGCCGCGCCGCGCCCGGCGAGCGCATGACGACGCTCGACGGGGTGGACCGCGCCCTCGACGGCGACACGCTGCTGATCGCCGACGCGGCCGGGCCGGTGGCCATTGCGGGCATCATGGGCGGCGCCGACACCGAGGTCGACGACGGAACGCGCCACGTGCTGCTCGAGGCGGCGGCGTTCGACTTCATCAACGTGCGGCGCACGAGCCGCATGCTCAAGCTGACCAGCGAGAGCGCCGCCCGGTTCGGCCGCGGGGTCCACCCGGCGCTGGCCGAGACCGGCGCGGCGCGTGCCGCGGCGCTGCTGTCCGAGCTGGCCGGGGGCCGGGCGGTGGGCACCGTCGCGGACGCCTACCCGCGGCCGCCGGCGCCGGTGCTGGTGACGCTGCCGCTGCGCGACATCCGGCGCACGCTCGGGGTCGAGGTCCCGGTCGACGCGGTGCTCGGCATCCTCGAGCGACTCGCGTTCGACCTGACCCACCACGTCGACGGCGCCACCGGGGCCATCACGGCGGTCGAGGCGGTGGTCCCGCCGCACCGGATGGACGTGGCGCTGCCGGTCGACCTGATCGAGGAGGTGGCGCGCGTCTACGGCTACGACCGGCTGCCGGGCACGCGGATGGCGGACCCGCTGCCGCCGCAGCGCGACAACCCGACCTGGGAGGTCGACGAGGCGGTGCGCGACGCGCTGGTGGCGGCGGGGCTCCAGGAGGCCATCAGCTATCGGCTGGTCGCGCCGCGCGCCGAGGCGCGGCTGGTGCCCGGGGCGGGGGACGCGGATGCCGGAGGCACGCCCGAACACGTCACGCTGCGCAATCCGATCAGCCCGGAGCGGGCGGCGCTGCGGCGCTCGATCCTGACGGGCCTGCTCGAAGCCACGGCGGGCAACCTGCGCTTCCGCGACCGGGTGGCGCTGTTCGAGCTGGGGCGGGTGTTCCACCCGCGGCCGGGCGAGGCGCTGCCGGACGAGCCGCGGCGGCTGGGCGTGGTGCTGACGGGCGCGGCGGAGGCGGCGGGTTGGCGCACGGGCGGCGGGCGCAAGCTGGACTTCTACGACGCCAAGGGCGCGGTCGAGCGGGTGCTGGCGGCGCTCGAGGTCGACGCGGCGTGGTCGCCGGGCCGACATGCGTCGTTCCACCCGGGGCGGACGGCCGAGGTGCGGTCGGGCGACGCGGTGCTGGGCCACGTCGGCGAGCTCCACCCGCTGGTGCGCCGGCAATGGGGGCTCGGCGACGATCCGGTGGCGGCGGCGGACCTCGACCTCGACGCGCTCGAGCGTGCGGCGGGCCGGGTGCGGCCGTTCCGGCCGTTCTCGGTGTACCCGGCGATGCTGCGCGACCTGGCGGTGGTGGTCGACGAGGCGGTGGCCGCGGCGGACGTCGAGGCGGCGATCCGGCGCGCGGGCGGCGCGCTGTTGGCGGACGTGGTGCTCTTCGACGTGTACCGCGGCGCGCAGGTCGGCGCGGGCAAGAAGAGCCTGGCGTGGTCGCTGACGCTGCAGGCGCCCGACAAGACGCTCGAGGGCAAGGTGGCCGACGGCGCGCGGGCGCGGATCGTCAAGGCGCTGGAGCGCGAGCTCGGCGCGGCGGCGCGGTGACGGATGTGGGCAGGCCGCGAGCGCGGCGGGGGGGCGCACCACCTTGTTGACAAGTGCCGCCGATATCGGTTACACTGGGCCGTGGCGAACGTATGAGCTAGTCCCGCGACGACGCGGGACCCTCGACCCCTTGGGAGGCATGGCGATGCTGCGGAGTCTCGGCGTGGTGGTCGCCGGTCTGGTGATCGGCTTCGTGTTGGTGATGGCGTTCGAGCTGGCCGGCATGCGTTTGTTCCCGCTGCCGGCGGGCGTCGATCCGATGGGGGATCCGGAGTCGCTGGCCCGGGCGATGCAGGCTGGGCAGGTGCCGCTGGGCGCCATGGTGTTCGTGATCCTGGCCTATGCCGCCGGGTCGTTCGGCGGCGGCTGGGTCGCTGCCCGGCTGGCGGCGGCGCGCAAGCTGCGGCACGCGCTGGTCGTCGGCGGGGTGCTGATGCTTGCCGGCGTCTCGAACCTCGTGACGATCCCGCACCCGACGTGGATGGTGATCGCCACGCTGGTGGTGTTCCTGCCGCTGGCCTACGCGGGCGGGCGGCTGGCGCAGCGGGGGGCGGCGGGGGGGTAGCGCGGCGGGACGTTACCGGGAGCCGGACGATCGCCGGCATCACGCATGCGTGCTGGGGTCGAGGCCTCTATAGGACCGGCCTGCGGTACGCATGGGAAGTCGCACCGATTCCCAAGGCCGTCTTGCCTCGGCATTCCGATGGGCATCGGCCCGGCCGGCCGGCGCCCGCGCGCCGGCCGGCCGGGCTGTCCCCGTCTCGCCGCTACCGCGGCGCGATCGCCGGCAGGAACAGCGCCGTCACCGGCTGCCACGGCACGGGCGACACCGTCACCCCGTCCGCCGTCACCGTGTAGACGCCGCCGCGGCCCGTCGCCGCCTGCGCGGCCGCCACGCCGATCGCCACCGGCCCCGCCCGCCGCGCGCGCAGCGTCAGCCGGGCCA
>QEVT01000475.1 GCA_003576755.1 bacterium
CGGCCGCCAGGCCCCGCTCCGCCGGCGCGTCGCCCGCCGCCATCGGCTGCCACGCCGCGTCGCGAGCGCCGAACCGCCACAGCCGCGTCGCACCCGCGCCGTCCGCCGACAGCGCCCAAGCATCGCCGGCCGACGAGACGTCGACCGCGGCCAGATCGGGGCGCGGCCCGGCCCCGGGCAGGTCGAAGACGTCCGCCCGTGCCAGCGGACCGCGCAGCCGCACGCTCGCCCCGCCCGCGCCGACGATCCACGTCACGCCGGCCCGGCCCGCCATCGCCGCGGCCCGCAGCGGCGTCCGCGCCAGCCGCGCGTCGAGCGTCTCGTCGAGCACGGGGCCGGGGACGATCCGATCGCCGTCGCGGTACAAGAGCTGCGCCCCTCCCCCGGGCGCTTCTGCGAGCAGGTGGCCCCGCACGGCGTCCGGCACGAAGTCCCGCAGGCGGCGTCGCCGCCGGAGCATGCGCCACGTGCCTCGACCCGGCGCGAAGCCCCAGACGTCGTCGTTCCAGGCGAACACCACCGTGGTCGACGTCGTCCGCGCCGGCGCGGGGACCTCGGCCACCGCCACCGCTCGGCTGCCGCCCTCCGCGGCCGGATCGGCCCGGAACGGCGCCGCCGCGGCGGTCCACGCCTCCGTCGACCACTCGAAGCGCTCGACCGCCAGCGTGCCGCCTGCCCCCGGCCGCGGCGCCAGCCCCAGCCAGATGCCCGCGCCCGCGCGGGTCGCGCCCGGCAGACTGTAGGCGTCGACCAGGTCGTACCCCGGCCGCGCGAACCCCGCGTCGATCGCCCAGGTGCGCGACACCGGCTGATAGGCCCAGCCCATCACCCCGGCCTGCGCCCAGTCCACGCCGAACGCGCGGACCGTGTCGTTGTCGTCGCCCACGACGATCTCGCGCGGCCAGCCGTCGGCCGTGAGCCCTGCCAGCCGCCAGCGGGCGCCGTCGGCCCGCAGGAACACGCCGGACCGGGCATCGGGATCGCCGCCCACCGCCCAGGCGCCCGGCCGCAGGTTGAGCCCCGGCGGGAACGGATCGATGACGACGTCGGTCAACGCCGGCGCGAGGTGCTGGACGGTCCAGTGGTCTTGCCAGAGCTGGTTCGCGGGGAGCTCGAACACCGCCGCCCGGCCCGGCGCGCGCTCGCCGACCGCCCAGCCGGCCGGCATCCCGTTCACCGCGCGCGCGCGCACGGCGTGCAGCGTGACCGACGGGTTGCGCGCCGCCCACGGCATCCCGAGCCAGCAGCCGCCCTGCAGCGGCACGAGCTGATTGTGGTCGCCGGCCGCCCACCCGGCGGCGCCGGCCGCCGGCGCGCCGTCGACCGCCAGGCTGTTCAGGCCGGTCAGGTCCTGGCCGACCTGCGCCCGCCACGCCGCCTCGGCGCCGAGCCGCAGCACCGCCGCCCCGTCGCCGACGGCGACCACGGTCCCCGACCCATCGTCCGGCGCCACCATGTCGCGGATGGCGCCCATGCCGCCGCACACCGCCGCCCAGCCGGCGCCTCCGGGGCAGGCCTCGACGTGCACCGGCCCGCAGGGCTCCGCCTCGACGGCCGTCGACAGAACATGCGGGAGGTAAGCCCGCGGGTGGCGGGCGGCCGCGGCGTCGGCGACCATCGGCCCCCGGGCCGCGGGCGGCGGGGGCGCGGCGGGCGGGACGTCGGCGCGTGCCGGGCGGGGC
>QEVT01000476.1 GCA_003576755.1 bacterium
GGCCCCGCCGTCGGCGGTCTGGGCGCCGCCCTCGCCGCCGCCGGGCCCTTCGCCGGGGCCGCGGAGCTGGCCGCGGTAGCCGGCGCTGTCGCCGACGATGCTCGAGGTCCGGTCGATGTCGATGCGCGCGGCGACGAGCTCGAGGGCGCCGGTGTCGGTGGTGCCGGAGTAGGGCCGGATGTCGATGCGGGCGCGGTTGCGCAGCACGACGCGGCCGAACACGTGGCGCCCACCGAGCTCGACGCGCCGGCCGTCGAGCACGAGGTCCGGGGGCGGTGTGGCCGTCGGCGCCTGGGCGTGGGCCGGCCGGGGCGGCATCCCCGGCACCGGCACCGCTGCGGCGGCGGTGATCAGCGCGGCGGCCATGAACGCTCTGCGCATGGCGGCAGTATAACACCGGCGGTGGATTGCGCAAGCGGGTCGGGAGGCTGAGGTGATGGTTGCTTCGCCAGGTCGTCGCTGCGGAGCCGTGGTGTATCATCGCGTCCATGGACGTCGCCCCAGGAGGCTGCAGCATGACCGCTATCGACCGCGGCGGACGCGCGGCGCCGGCCTGTGCGTCGCGGATCGCCGGCGTGCGCGCCGGCCGCGGGCTGGCCCTGGCCCCGGCTCCGGACCTCGCCCTCGTGTCGACGCTCACCTTGGCCCTCGTCGCCTGTCGTGCGCTGCCGCCAGGGGCGCCCACCGGCGAACCCGCCGCCCGCGTGCCGGCGTCTTCCCCAACGGCCCCGAGGGTCCCGGTGGAGCCCACGGCCGCGCCGCCCCTCCCCGCCGCCTACCCGCCGCCGGAGCCGCGGCTGCACGACGCCATCGAGGGCGTTGGGGGCGGCACGTTCGTCGAATCGGGCGCCGGCTGGCCGTGGGGCGCGCCCGGCGAGCCGTTCCGGGTCGACGTTGTCGCCTTGCGCGGCGCCGATGGGATGCTCGACCTGGGAGTGGTGGTCAGCGACGCGGCGACGAGCCGGCTCGTTTGGTCGCTGGGCCGCGACGGCGGCGAAGCGCGCCGGATCGACAGCCTCGCACCCCAGGCCGTTCGCGTGACCTTGCCCCCGCCCTCGGCCGGGCCCACCGGCGCGCGGGAGCCCGACGCCGCCGCGGCCACGGCCGCCGCCGACACCGCGGCCGTCGTCACGGCCGGCGGCGCACGTTGGCTTGTCGTCCTGCGGCGCCGCGTCGTGGGCGGCACCGACGCCGCGCCCGCCGCGCCCGCCGCGGGCGGCACCCCACCCGACGCATCCCCGTCGACCGCGCCGCTGCCCGGGGCGACGGACCTCGACATCCAGGTGTCGGCCACGCTCGCGCTCGACGGCGTGGCCTTCGTCCCGGACCCCGGCTCGGTCGAGGTCGACCGGTCGGACTGGACGGGCGACGGCACGCCCGACGCTGCGCTGGCGTCCCGCGACTTCCGCACCCTCATCCTGTACGCCGGCCCCGCCGACGGCCCGCCGGCGCCGCCCGCCGCGCGCGTCGACTGGCCGGGCCAGGTCGTCGACGTCGAGGGCGACGGCCGCTTCGAGATCGTCACGCCCGCCGACGCGCAGTGGCGCGTCGAGGCGTGGGACGGCCAGGCCTTCGTCGCCGCCGCGCCGATCCCCGCGGCGCTGCCCGCGCCGGCGCCCGTCGCCGACGGCGCGCTGCCGCCGCTGCCGCGCGACCTCCTCTTCGTGCGGGGCA
>QEVT01000477.1 GCA_003576755.1 bacterium
GCGGCGGGCGGCCCCGCCATGCCACGCGCCGCCGGCCGCCCGCCGGTACAGGCCTCGCCGCCCGCCGGCATGGAGCGGCCGATCTTTCGGCGTGCCGACGGCGGCCTCACGGACGACCCCGACGCCGCGGTCGCCGTCAACCCCGACAACCCGTGGGCCCGGTTCGTCGACGCCGCCGTCGTGCGCTATCGACCCGGCGGCGACCTCGCCCGTGCCCGCGGCTGGCCCGACGGCGTCGGGGTGCGGGCGTGGGAGATCGGCAACGAGCCCAACCTGGCCCACTTTTGGAGCGGCTCGCCCACGCAGTACGTCCGATACCTCGAGGTCGCGAGCCTCGCCATCCACCGACGCGATCCCGGGGCGATCGTCCTCCACGGCGGGATCGCCGACGACGCCGGCGCCGGCGCGTGGTACGGGCAGTTCCTCGACGCCCTGAAGGCGCGGGCGGCGGCCTCGCCCTTGCCGGCGCGCCACGACCACTACTTCGACAAGGCGGCGTGGCACTGGTACACGTACCCGTCGCTGCTCCAGACCGGGCCGGCCCGGGCGCGCGCGCTCCTCACCGACCGGGGCCTCGCGGCGCGCCCGGTCTGGGTCACCGAGATGGGCGCGCCGATCTGGTCGGAGCACCCCGGCCCGTGCTGGGACCCGGTCAGCCCGTGGCGCGCCACGGTCGCCGAGCAGGCGGGCTACCTGTGGCAGGCGCTCACCGAGGGCCGCGCCGCCGGCGTCGAGGTGATGGTCGTCTTCCAGCTCTACGACGACTGCGGCAACGGCCCGACCAGCTACGACGCCTTCGGGCTCGTGCGCAACCACGCCGCCAACCAATGCTGGGCCGTGCCCGACGGCCAGTCGTGCTGGCGGCTCGACCCCACCCGCGCCGGCACGCCGCGCCCGGGCTACGAGGCGCTGCGCGTGGCCGCGGCGGCCCTGGCCGGCACCGAGCTGCTCTGGCGCCCGCCGCGCGAGGCCGACTTCTGGCAACGGGTCCTGTTGTACCAGCCGCCCGACCGCCGGGTGATGGTGCTCTGGAACCTGCTGCGCGCCGACCGTACCGTCGAGGTGTACGGCACCGGGCGCGAGGCCGAGGTGCTGACGCTGGGCGCCGACGGCCGGCTCGACCGCCGCGCCGCGACCCCGACTGCCGGCCGCCACACGCTGACGTTGCCGGGCGCCACCAACCGCAACAACCCCGGCAACCAGGCTGCCGTGATGGCTGGCCGGCCCGTGATCGTCATCGAGCGCGACACGAGCGGGCCGTTCCGCGCGCAGGTCGAGCCCTTGCCGGTCGAGTCGCCCGCGCGCTTCACCTTGACGGTGGCCGCGGCCGACGGCGGCACCGGCGTCGGGGCCTTTCGCGTCTACCAGGCGGTCGACGCGCCGCCCGCCCAGCCCGCCGAGTGGCGGGTGCTCGTCGACGCCGTTCCCTGGACGGCCGACCCGTTGTCGGGCTCTGCCGAGGTGTCGTTCGACGGCCTCGCGGGGCGCACGTACTACTTCGCGGCGCAGGCGCGCGACCGCGCCGGGAACTGGAGCGCGATCCCCCGCGAGCCGCAAGCCTGGACCCGTGTCGTCGGCGACGCGCCCACGCCCGGACCTCCCACGGCCGCGCCGACCCCGGCCCTCACCCCGACGGCGCCGGCGCCGACCCCGGAGCCCGCGACGGACACGC
>QEVT01000091.1 GCA_003576755.1 bacterium
CCCATCCGAAGATACGCTTCCCGTTCGACTTGCATGTGTTAAGCACGCCGCCAGCGTTCATCCTGAGCCAGGATCAAACTCTTCGTTCGCTTTTCGCGAGCTCAAGATCTTCACTGAGCCGTCCTCATGGACGGCGCCATCGTTGCGATGGCCCGCTCTCGTCCTCTTTGCTGTTGTCAAGGTGCCTACAACAGAAAACCCCGCCGCGACCGGCCGGCGGGGGAAGCCTCGGCGACCGCACCTGCGGCGCCTGACGAGCGTTCGTATGGAACGGATCGCGCGATAGGGCTTCCCTGTTGAGCTTGTCGAACCGTGGCGGGCGCTCCACCTGACCCCCACGTCGCGATGAGTCTAGTCCTCCCGACGACCATTGCCAAATTCCGCCAGGCCGGTCGACCGGCTAGAATTCGGGGCCACGCGCTCGCGCACGACCGATCGCGCGCCGCGGCGGCCGTCTTCGGGCCGCCGACGCCTCGGCCGGACACGGAACGCCGTCCATGAACCGTTTGCTCCTCATCGCCCTCGGCACCCGCGGCGACGTCCAGCCGGCGATCGCGCTCGGCCGCGGCCTGCGCGACGCCGGCTTCGGGGTGACGGTGCTCGCCGGCGACGACTTCGGCGACTGGATCACCGCGCACGGCCTCGTGTTTGCGCCGTCCGGCATCGACATGCAGGCGCTGATGCGGAGCCCGGACGGCATCGCGTGGGCGCATGCCCGGTCGCCGTCCGAGGAGATCCGCCGGATGCGCGCGCTCTTCCGGCGCTTCGGCCCGACGTCCGCGCGCGCCATCCTCGGGGCGGCGGCGGATGCCGACATCCTGGTCGGGGCGTTCACGGCCGACGCCACCGCCACCGCCGTCGCCGAGAAGCTCGGCAAGCCGTACTTCACGACGGCGCTCCAACCGCTGCACCCGACGCGGAGCGGCGCCGCCACGTCGCAGCCGGTGTTGGCCGGACGCGACAGCGTGCTGAATCGGCTTGCGGGCCGGCTGGCAGAGTGGTTCCTCTTTGGGGTCTTCGAGGAGACGGTCCACGCCTGGCGGCGCGAGCTCGGCCTGCCCCCGTGGACACGCCGCGCGTACTACGATCGGCTCCACGCGGTCCCGACGCTCTGCGGCTTCAGCGCCCACGCCGTGCCGCGCCCGCCGGACTGGCCGGCGCACAAGGCGGTCACCGGCTACTGGTTTCTCGACGACGACGACGGGTGGGAGCCACCGACCGATCTCGTCGCATTCCTCGCCGCGGGCCCGCCGCCGGTCTACGTCGGCTTCGGCAGCATGTCGGACCCGGACGGCGCGGCCACGGGCGACCTCATCCTGCGCGCGTTGCGCCGCCAGGGCTTGCGGGCGGTGCTGGCGCAAGGCTGGGCCGGCCTCGGCATGGGCGCGGCCCCGGCGTCGCCATCGGCAGCGGCGCCCAGGCGCGTGGACCGCGATGACGTCTACGTCCTGCCCGCCGCGCCGCACACCTGGCTGTTCCCGAGGATGGCGGGGGTGGTGCACCACGGCGGAGCCGGTACGACGGGGGCCGCGTTCCGCGCGGGCGTGCCGCAGCTCGTCATTCCGCACTTCGCCGACCAACCCTTCTGGGGCCGGCGGACGCACGCCCTCGGGGTGGGGGTGCGCCCGATCGCCCGGCGCGACCTCACCGAGCCCGCGCTGGCCCGCGGCCTGGCGGCGCTCGTCGGGAGCCCGGAGCTGGCGTCACGCGCGGCGACGCTCGGCACGGCGATCCGCGCCGAGGACGGCGTGCGGAACGCCGTCGCGACCTTCCAGCGCTGGCTGGCCGAGCCGGGAGTGGGGCGGCGATCGGCCCGCCCAGATGCCCCGCCAGGGAATGTGCGTGGCTGATGTTCCAATCGTGTTGGAAGCCAAGCTGCTCCCCCGTCTGCAGGCCGTCTGCCGGGGTGGAGGTGGCGCGCCTTGGCGTGCCCGTGCCCGGCTCGAGGCGCGACGTTGGGCCCGGCGCAGAGGGTCCGGTGTAACCCGTTAGGGGCGAACCCATGGCATCGACGATCGACGCAGGCAACAAGCCCCCGTCAGCCGAACGCCTTCGACTCGCCTTCGATCTCTTCGAAGCCGGCGTGGAGTTGTGACGGCTGCGCCTGCGGCGTGCTCATCCCGAGCTGGATACGGTGGCGATCGAAGCGCATCTGCCGGCATGGTTGCGCCGCGAGGGCGAACGCGGCGATGCGGAGGGCACTTCCCGACCGTGGCCCCCGCCGCCGCGATGAACCGGCCACATGCGGTGCGGGCGCCGATCGCCGGCGATTGCCGGCGTCGGGAGATCGGCCTCACCTCTCCGCGCACCCCGTCGCCGCCGCTCCGACGTCCTGCAGCACCCCCGCCAGCGCCGCGTGGTCGGCCGCGACCCGGGCACGGTCCGGTGCGCCGGCCAGGTGGTCGGCCAGGCTGGTGTCGGCGTCGGGCCCAACCACGACCGCGTACACCGCGACGCCGGCGGCCCGCAGCTCGGCCGCCCGCGCGATCGCGCGGGCCTTGTCGGCGGGGTCGCGCCGCCCGACCGAGACGACGACTGCGGCGCCCTCGGTCGCCGCCCCTTCGGTGCCGGACAGCGCCACCTCGGCAAGGTCGAGGCCCAGGTCCACCCGGCCGGCGGGGGCGCTGGCGGTGGGTGCATCGGCACCAGGCTGCGCGCCGGCCGTGGCGGGCGCCTCGGCCGTCGCGGCCGCTTCCCAGGCGGCGACGAGGTCGCCCGCGTCACGCCCCATCCCCACCAGCATGCCCTGGTCGTCGAACGTCCCCAGCCCGACCTCGATCCGGCCGACGTCGATGGCGCCGACGAACGCCCGGATGGCCGCGCCCAGCGCGGCGCCGGCGACGCCGCCGTTCCCGACGCCGCCGGCGGACCAGGACCGGCCTGCCGCCGCGTCCGCGACCAGGACCACCCGCGCGGGCGGCTGGCAGATCGCGGCCGGTGGCGCGGCGGTGGCGGGCGGTGGCCCGGCCGGCGTACGCGGCGCCGCCGCGAACGGCGGCGCATCGGTGATGCCGTCGGGCCCGACGCCCGTGAACAGCCCCGCCCGGCTGCGCAGCACCGCCATCCGGCCCGCGTCGACCTGCACGTCGCTCTCGCCGATCCGATCGTCCCCCGACCACGGCAGCGCCAGCCGGTCGACGGGGAGGAGCGTGCCGGCGCTCGACGTCAGCAGCGTATCCAGCCGGTCGGCCTGCGCGGCATAGACCAGGGTGTCGATGATCCCGAGCCGGCCGGCGACGATGCCGTCGTGTCCCGGGCGCTGCAAGAGGGTGGCGGGTGGGGCGAAGTCGACCACGCCGACGCTCCCGAACTTCCCGGACAGGTATGCGCGGCGGTAGGCCACGGCGAGCTTGGTGAAGGCCTGTGGGAAGCTCGTGCTCGCCACGCGCCTCGGACGCAAGGGATCGGAGGTGCTCAACACGTGCAGCACGCCCGTCGTGAGCCCGCTGTAGCCGGCGGCATACAGGTGCTCGCCGTCGAGCGCGAGCGCCATGACGTCGACGACCGGGGGCGCGCTGTCGTCGACCACCCACCGCATGGCGGCGGGAGCGCCGACGTCGACGACCGCGAGCTTTCGGTCGTCCGTGGTCAGGTACAGCACACCGGCGCGGTGCAGCATGTCGGTGCCCGGGTGGCAGGCCGGCATGTCGGACAGGTGCCCGACGATGACCGGATGCGCTGCCGTGGTCACGTCGATCGCCAGCAGGCCGTCCTGCGCGGTGCATGCGAACACGAGGTCGTCGACGGCGACGGTGCTGCGGAACGCCACGGCGTGACGGTTGCCGTACGGGTTTCCGTCGACGGCGCGAAGGTCGGGCACCCGCCCCGCCGGGTCGACCGCCACCAGGCCCTCATGGCCGGCCACCGCCTGCAGCGCGCCGGCGACGCGCGGCAGGCGCGGATCGTCGACGTCGACCACGAAAAGCCCCGCGGTCTCGGCCGACGCGTGCAGGCGGCGACCGGCCAGGCTGGCATGGAGCACCGGCGGCAGCACCGGCACGGCGGGGCGGCCGAGGCGGGCAGGGATGTCAACGGCGGCGGTCACGAGGCCGGCGCGCTCGAGCGCCACGCCAACGACCTCGCCGGCGACCGCCACGGCCGCGCGCGCCGAGGTCTGGAGCGCGGCCGGTGTCTCGGCGACGAGCACGGGCGCGGCCGGGGCGTCGACGCGGAAGGCGCGCCACCGTCGGCCGCCGTCGTCGACGACGTACAGCGTGTCGCCGTGGGCCGCGATGGCGCGTGGGGCCGATGCGAAGCCCGGCAGTGTCGCGACCACCGTGCGCCGGGCGCCGCGCCCGGTGGCGGCGGCGACGTCGGATCGGCGGGAGGCCGCGGCGATCGTCGCGACGTCTGCCGGATCGACGCCGTCGGTGGCGTCGTTGGCGTCGCGGTCGAGCATCGGCCGCCAGACCTCGAGCCCCCCGTCGTCGAGCGCGACGTAGGTGTCCGGACCCAGGGTGGCCACCGCCCGTGCCGCCCGGCGGTGGATCTCGGCGACGGCCCACGGCGAGGGGTCCGCCAGATCGAGCGTGTACAGCCCCCACGGCCGCGCGATCCACGCGATCCCGTCGGGCGCGATCGCGATGTCCGCGGCCGACGGTCGGCGACCGAGCGGTGCCCCGGTCGGCAGCTCGGCCGCGAAGCGGGGGCGGGCGGGATCCTTGACGTCCGCGCGCACCACCCCGCCGGCGGTGGTGACGACGACGTGCCCAAAGCCTGCCGCCACGGCGCCGACGACCTCCCCCGGCAGCGGCAGCGGCGCACCGACCGCCACCGGCTCGCGCGGCCGGCGCACGTCGAACACGTGCAGGCGCGCGCCGTCGCCCGCTCCGAGGGTGGCGACAAAGAGGTGGCCGTCGTGGATCGCCATGTCCTCGGCCACGCCGGGCAACGGGAGCGTGGTGCCGAGCGCGTCGGGGCGGCCGGCGTCGGACACGTCGAACAGCGCGATCGATGCGCCGATGCCGACGAAGGCGATCGGCGGCTGGATGGCGACCGCGGTGGTGGCCCCGCCGGTCTGGGCGAAGGCCCGGCCGCGGTCCTCGGCGACCGCGGGGCCCGGCGTGCGGAAGGCTGCGCCGGCGCACGCGAGGGCCAGGCCGCCGGCGGCGACCGCGAGGCCGCGACGGCAGGGCAAGCGAGGCTGGTTCATGGCATACCTCCTGGGGAGGGTGGGCCGGGGGCCGTGCCCGAGACGCCGGTGGAGCCGCCCGGCACGCCGTCGTGCTGCGTCGGTTGGAGCACGAAGTCGATCCCGGTGGTCGTCCGACCGCCGGCAACCGCGACGACCTCGGCGTCGGCGCGCGCTGCGGCGGTCGAGTACCACTGGGCAAGAAAACCGTCCGCGGCGGCGCGGAAGCGGTACGACCCGGGCTGGAGGCGCAGAGAATACGCGCCGTCGGCCCCGGACCGTTGCACGTAGAGCGCGGGCGAGCCGACCCGGTAGGCCGTCACCATCGCGCCCCCGATGCCGGCGCCGCGCGTATCGAGCACGCGGCCCGTGACCGCGGGCCGCGCTGCCGGCGCGGTGGCGGACGCCGCGACGGTGGCCCGCGCAGCGTTCGCCGGAGCGAGATCGCCGGTCGGCGAGCGGGTGGGCTCGATGCCGGGGAGAAGGCCCGGGCGCGCGGCGTCATGGCGACGCGCGGCAACGGTGGCCACCTCCGGGCCCATCCGCGGCGGGACTGCAGCCGGCGTGGGCACGTCGGCCACGGCCCCGGGCCCTGTCGGGGACGGGCTCGCGCCCGCCGCTCGGCCCCCGGCAGGCGCGGCACCCGACGGCGCCGATTCGGTGAGCGGCGGGGCATCCCTGCGGCCATGCGGCGCCACGGGCGCCGCTTCGACGTGGCCCGTCGGCACCCCCATCGGCGGGCGCGGTGCCGTCACCGAGCGGGTGGCCACGGCGTCCGCCTGCGGGCGCGGCGCCGGGCCCGCGGATTCGCCGCCGGGCGAGCGCCAGGCCCACATGGCCACCAGGAGAAGGCCGCCGACCGCGACGGCCATGACCGGCGCGGAAGGCAGCCGGGCCGCGAGGCCGGGCGCCGGCGGCGGATACAGGGTGGCGGCGGCTTCGAGCAGGGCGCCGTGGGTCGCGGCACGACGGGACGGATCCATCCCGGGCCGTTCGGCCAGTACGCGCGACGCCGTGACGAGCGGTCGGAGCACCGCGTCGCCGAGCGCGTCGGGCCCCGCGTCCGGGCCGGAGTCGAGGCCCGACCCCAAGGCGGCGTCGACGGGCGCGCCGGCCTCGATCGCCGCGAGGCACGCTTGCAGCGCGTCTTCCACGGTGCGGCTCATCGCTCGGTCCCCGCGATCAAGGCTTCTCTCCCAGCTCGAGCCAGTCGCGGATCTGCCGCAGGGCGCGGTACTGGTGCTGCTTGGCCGCCGCCTCGGTGCAGCCGACGATCTCGGCGGTTTCGCGCAGCGACAGGCCGCCGGCGAAGCGCAGCGCCACGATCTGGTGCTGCACGGGGCTGAGCCGGTCGGCCAGGAGCGCCGCGACGTGCAGGCGGTCGTCGGCGGTCGGTGCGGGGTCGGGGGCGCTCGCCGTCATGCCCGCTGGCCGGCCCGGCTGCATGGCATCCGTCCCGTCGACCTCCTCCCATGCCGGCCCGCCGAAGCGGTTCGCCGCACGCTCCCAGTGGTTGACGAGTCGGTTGTGCGCGATGCGCATGAGCCAACCGCCGAAGCGTTCGGGGTGCTCGAGCCGTGGGAGCGACTTGAGCGCGCTGAGGAACACGTCGTGCGCCAGGTCGTGCGCCAGGTCGGTGTCGCGCGTGCGAAAGTGAAGGTAGCGGAACACGCGGTCGGCGTGCCGCTCGTACAGCGCCCCGAACGCCCGGCTCTCGCCGCGCAGCGTCCAGCGCACCAGCGCCGCGTCGTCGGCGTCGACGAGGCTGGACGGCGCGGGGCGCGGGCGGAGCGATCGCAGTCCAGGGACGGCCAAGGGTGCTCAATCCAACCGATTCCGGGTGGTGGGACCGGGACGTCGGCGGTGGCGACGGTGCCCGGTCGGGCGGTTGTTCGTGCGGGACGCCGGTCGGGACGCGCGGGTGTCGACGGCCGTCCTGAAGGGTAGACACGCGTGATGGCCAAAGGGTAACACGCCCGGCAAAAGCCGCGTAGCCCCATCCTGGCAGGCGTCGGCCGTTCGGCGGGCGCCCGATGCGCGTGTCGGATCGAGAACCCGTGTTCCGGCGCCGGGGCTCCCGCTGCCCGTCGGGTGTGCGGCCGCCACACGGCGACCGGCCCGAGGTGCGCTGGTCGCACCCCGGGCCGGTCTCGCGATCGCGATCCTCGGCGGGCCTTGCCCGCGCGCGGCGGCCGCGCCGTGTGCCGGACTTCAGCAGCCGATGCCCCGCGCGACGTTCGGGCACTGCCGCTGGTGCGCCACCGGCAGATAGACCACCCGCCGGCTGTTCGGGCTCCAGCCGCCCCGCATCGTGGCGGGGATGTCGCGGCCGTCGAGCCCGCGCATCGACACGCCCTTGAGGGGGGAGATGCTCATGCCCCGGGCTCCGGGGCCGGGCTGGCCGGTCACATCGAGGGTGATGGTCAGCCAGCTTCCCTCTGGCAGCGCTTGCGGCGCGCCATGGAGCGACGTCACATGCACCCTCACCTCGGCGTCGGGGGCCGTGGCGCGGTGGTCGACCTCGACGCGGAACGCGGGCGGCAGCGCCACCGCGACGCTGTCGGGCACGCCGTCGCCGTCGCCGTCGGTGTCATCGAACCGCAGCCACGACGCGTCGTAGTCCAGCGCCAGCGTCAGCTCGGCGACCGCATGGCTGCCGGCGCTGAACGAGACCGGAACGCGCACGCGGCCGCCGGCGATCGTCGGCATCGTCGTCGGCAGCCCGACTTCCGGCGCGACCGGCGCGGGTGTCGGGGTCGGGCCCGTGATCGGCCCGACGGACGCGACGTTCCCTCCGTTGAGCAGCAGCGGCAGGGCGCGCTCGCTGCGCCCGTTGTCCGCCACGCCGTGGTAGGCGACCATGTCGATCAGCGGCGCTGCGAGGCCAAGGCTCATGTCGACGACGGCGGCGACCACCGGCCGATCGCCCGTCACCCGCGCCTCGCCGACCATTCCGGCGGGCCAGGCCGGCACGTCGTTCAGCCACCACAGCCGACTGCCGTGCGGCGGGATCGTCGCCGTGCAGTCGGCCCCGCACGCGATCGGCCCGCCGCGTTCGGGCACGAGGTCGAGCTGTACGGAGGCCGGCGCGTCGCCGACGTTCTGCACCTGGATCGCCGTGGTGAGGCGCGCGGCCGTCTGCTCGCCCCGCACCGCGGGCAGGTGGATCCGCTGCGCCGCCTGGGCCGCCGCCATCACGGGCACGGACGCCGCCGTGCCGAAGGCGTTGTTCATCACCGTCGCCCCGGCCACGATCGCCCCGCCCGTCACCTCGAACGTGCCGGACACGGCGCAGTTGGCGGGCAGGTGGCTGAGGGTGGAGTTGGCCTGGTAGAAGGCCACCACGGCGCCGGCCGCGACGGTGGTGGTCGTGCTCCCGCTCGCGTCGGTGTGCTCGATCGTCTGCCCTTGGCAGGCATGCGTGCGCCCGAACACATCGGCGCCGCGATAGGTCAGCTTGACGCCGACCGGATCCGGACCCGGGTTGAGCACCGAGATTCCCGACGTCAGCCGGCCTGCATCGTCGCTGCCCGGGTCGACCGCGTAGTTGTTGAACAGCATCGGCGTCACGGCCGTCGTGAAGGCCTCGCCTTCCGGCACCCCGGCAAGGCTGTAGACGGACCGGGCCGACGCGGGGTTGGCGATCGTCGTCATCACGGCCACCGGCCGGTCGGCGCTGACCCTCCCCCACAGCAGTCCGGCGGGGACGCCCGCCGGGAGGACGCCGGCGAGGTCGGGGTGCGTCCCGAGCGAGAACGTCGTCCCCGCGCCGGCGCCGAGCGGGAAGCTCACGCTCGCGATCGGCTGCGTGCCGCCGTTTTCCATGATGTCGACGGTGACATCGGCGCCGGCGTCGGCGACGGTGTTCTGGATCGACACGATCGACGTCTGCCCCACGTAGTCGTGGAGCAGCCACGGCACGATGACGCGGGTGCCGGGCGCCGGGGCGTTGTACATGACCGCGTGCCCCGTCGCCTGCCAGTCGGTCCGTGCCATGGCCGCCACCGGCACGCTGGACGAGACGCGCGCCGCCAAGACGCCGTCCTCGGGCAGCGTGGCCTCGGCAGGGAGGAAGATGGTGACCTGCGAGCCCGGCAGGACGCCGGTGCGCGAGATCGACACCGTGCCCCCGCCACTTTGGTCGACGAAGTCGACGGTGACGTCGGCCGCCGCGGTGCTCGAAAGGTTGGAGATCGCCAGCCCGCTCATGCCGTTGAGGCTTGCCACGCCGCGCGGGTCGGGCGTCGGGGTCGGCCGCGCGGTGCGGGTGGCCGTCGGCCCGGCGGGCGGGGTCGTCGTGGGCGCCAGGCTGGTGTCCGTCCGCAGCGCCAGGGGAACGTGTCGGGTCTGCGGCGCATCGCCGTCGACGGGCACCCCGTTGTAGACCTCGTCGTTGGGTGGGTTCGTGCCGGACCGCATCGGGTTGAACAGCGTCGCCACGACCGGCGCGTCGCTGATCAGGCGCGCGGCGCCATAGTCGCCGTCCGACAGGGCGGCGAGGTCGGCGAACGCCCAGCGATGCGCGCCGCCGGGCCCGACGGTGACCGTGCACGTGCCGCCACACGGGCCGAAGGATGTCTCGAACTTGCGGTCGTTCCGGATCTCGAGCCGCACCGTCGCCGTGACGTTCTGCGACGGGTTGACGACGTGCAGGTCGCTCGTCCCGCCGAGGAAGGCGCGGCGGAACAACGGGAGGAGCACCTGCTGGCCGGCCTGGGCATCGCGCAGGGCGGGGTAGGCGGCGCTCGTGCCGGCCGATGTGGACGTCAGGTTCACGACGGCCAAGACCGGACCACTGGCGACGATCCCCGCCGCCGCCGCACAACCGGTGGGCAAGTGGCTGCGGCCGGTGACCGGGAGCGGGACGTCACCTTGGTGGAACACCGCGGTCGCGCCGGCCCCGAGCGTCGCCGTATCGTGCGCGACGGTCTGCCCGGCGCATGCTCCGCCGACGCCGGTGTACGTGACGTCGACGTCGACCGGATCCGTTCCCACGTTGAGCATCGTGATCCCCGACGTGCTGCCGTCCACGTCGTTGACGACCACGGGCGCCGCGAGACGCGCCGCCGCATCGGCCGCGGGCAAGCCGTCGACCCCGTAGATCGCCTTCGGCATGTTCCCGATGTCGACGTACGACGTCACCGCCACCGGACCCGGGGCCGTCACCCGCGCCCAGCCTCGAAAGCCAGCGGCGAGCGCGGCGAAGCCCGCATGCTTGCCGAGGTCGACGGTGACGGAGGTGCCGGCGCCGATCGTCAGGGTCGCCGAGGCCACAGGCACGTGGCTGCCGGATGCCATCACGTCGAGCGCCGCGCTCACGGACGCCGACGGGTCGGTGTTCTGGACGCTGACCAGCGATGTCTGGCCGACGTAGCCCTTGGTGACGAACGGGACGATCACCGACGTCGACGGCGCGACGTCGCCTTGGACGACCGCCGAACGGCTGCTGTTCCACGCGGTGAGGCTGATGGTTGCGATCCGGCGGTCGCTGGTGAGCCGGACGGCATACGCACCGTCGGAGAGCGTGGACTCGAACGGCAGGAAGAAGCTGTGGTTGCCGAGCGACCCGAGGCCGGTGCGGGTGACCGAGACCGGCGGCCCGCCGCCCTGCCGGTAGAACGCCGCCGTGACGTCGGCGGCGGCGGCGTCGAGGTTCGTGACCTGGATGGCGGTCTGGCCGGCACCGGCAATGCCGGCCAGGCGGCTGGCCCGGGCGGCCGGCGCCGCCGGCGCCCCGGCGATGGCGGCGAGCACCGCGGCGGCGGCGGCGAGCGCAGCGACGCGTTGGAGGCCAATGGTGTGGCGTGACATGGACGGTTCACTCCTGGGTGCAGCGCGTTGGCGCGGAAGATGGTTCGGGGGCGGCCTGGCGCGTGCCGCGGCGGTCCGCGTGCCCCCGTGTCGATGCGTGGTACCGGTGGCTACGACCCGCGACGGGCCGCGAACGTCACAAGCGCCCCCGAACCCGTCGTCGGTGGCTGACCGGACCCTCCGGTGCGGCCGGCCTGTCCCCGCGCACCACGGCCCTCAGTTCTGCCGCCCCGCCTCACCGTACCGTTGACGGTGATTGTCAGGCATGGTAGACTAGCGTCGGTTTTGGTGTCTTTTGCGATCGCAACTGCCCGGAACACCGTCGTTCCTGACCCGACGACCGCCATCGCACCAAGGCTTCGCATGCGCCGCGCCGACCGGCAAGCCACCGGGCCCACGCCCGCGCCGGGGACCGACCTTCAGGAGCACAACGCCATGCACGCCCAAGCCGTCCGACTCGCCACCCTCGTCTGCGGCGCCGCCCTCTTCGCCGCCGCCCAGCTCGTGCCCGCACCGTCGCCCACCCACGCCCAGGCCCCCCGCGCCACGCCCGGGCGCCCCACCCAGGAGGCGCACCTCAGCCAGTGCACCGGCGTCGTGACGTCGACGCTGTCGGCGAACACCGTCCGCATCTGCGACACCGTCACCACGACCGTCCGGCTGGAGCCCGCGTGCCCGTTCTGCCAGGGCGGCCTCAGCATCGTCATCATCCAGCCCGACGAGTCCGGCGCCAACATCTGGTCCGGCCTCGTCGCCGCGCGCATGTTCCAGGAGCTCCAGCGCTACCAGAAGGAGTACGAGCGCGCCCACAACCGCACCTTCCTCGTCCAGGCCGGCGCCATCCGCTACGACGCCGATCGCCCGCGTGTGGCGCTCGAGATGACCACCAACCTCGATCGCGCGCGCCTCGTCGTCGGGCTGGCCCAGTACGGTCTCGACCAGGACGGCGGCCCGTATCCGGAAGCGGCCCAGATGGCCGTCCGCATGCTCGACGGCGCCAAGCGCGCCCGCGAGACCAACGGCCAACCCCCGTGCATGGAGGTCATCGTCTTCTTCGGCTCGCGCGAGGGATCGACGCTCGACACCCGGGAGTACACGTCGCTCGTGCTCCGCGCCAAGGCCGTCATCCGCGCCCGGACCCGCAACTTCTTCCTCGGCTGCACGGCCGAGGCCACGCTGCTGTGCGGCTTCTTCCTCTACATGCAGGACAACCAGCGCTACACGGCCACCAAGTTCGACGCCTACGACGTGTTCGCGAACATCATGATCCGTGAGTTCCGCGACATCCAGACCGGCAAGGACGAAGAGCTGGTGCGGGACGTGACGCTGACCCAGCGGCTTCCGGCCGGGCTGGCCTACGTGCCGGGCTCGGCGATCCCGCCCCCCGCCGCCGTGGTGACCGCGACGACCGGCGAGACCGAGCTGCGCTGGGACTACGTCCCCTTCCGCAAGATGGGC
>QEVT01000092.1 GCA_003576755.1 bacterium
CAACACCTACCAGCACTTCGCAATCGAGCCGGGGTTCTACAGCAAGACGGGCCTGACGGCGCGGGTGAAGGCGCGGCAGATCGGGCGCTACCTGCGGGTAAACACGACGGCGGACGCCGACCTGATCACCGACGCGAACCCGAACGTGGTGTCGGCGGGGTGGCAGGTCATCCCGTGACCGATCGGCGCCCTTGCGGCGACGGACGGTCGAGAGCGACCACGACAACTGAATACAGACACGACCCGGCGGGGACCTGGCTCCCCGCCGGGTGCTTTGTCATGCCGGTGCCGGGTGCCGGGAGGCGGATGAGTCGTGGCGACACCGGCCGTACTCGCGGAGGCTCGACGGCAATTTGGCAATCGCGGTCGCATGCCGGGGCGTCGACGGGTTCACCGCGGCGGTGATACAATCCGGGGCGCCGACGAACGGGCGTGGCGCGACCCGCCGCCATGTCGGCCGTCGCCGCGCCACCCGGCGGCATGCCATCCGGCGCACACGAGGTCTCCCTGCCCATGGTGTTCGACACGTCGGTTGCACTCTCGGACGCGGACCGTTTCGTCCTGGCCGATCTCTTCGCCGACTGCGCCCGCGTCTCGGTCGAGGGCGAGCTCAGCGGCGGCTTCAGCGGCGCGCGGGTCCTGAAGGTCACGCCGTACCGCGACGCCGACACGCCGGAGCTGCCGACCGTCGTCAAGATCGGCCCCGCCGACCTCATCCGCCAGGAGTACGACGCCTACCGCCGCCACATCCGCGGCCGGCTCTCGGGCATTCCCGAAGTGTGGGGCGAGCCGGTCTACAGCTCGGGGGGCGGTGAAGATCCGGTCGGCGGGCTGCGCTACGGCCTGGTCGGAGCGGGGCTCTTCGCGTTCGTCAGCCTGGCGCGCTACGCCGAGACCGCCGAGCCGGGGGACCTCGCGCACGTGCTGGAGAGCCGGGTGTTCGTGCACCTCTCGACGATCTGGCGGCAGTCGCGGGTGGTCGTGGATGCGCCGCTGGGCGACGCGTATGCGGACTTCCTCGTGCCGGACCGCACGGCGTCCTTCGCGGCGGCGCTGGCTTGCACCGGTTCGAACAAGGATACGGACACGAGCATGGACACAGGCGTCGGCATGGACAGGGGCACGGGCCATGACTCGACCGTCGGGCCAGACCTTGCGGCCCCCACTGTGTCACCGCCCGGCCCCTCCGCCGCGCTCGGCGCGCCGCTGCCCAACCCGCTCGTCGCATTGCCCGGCCTGCTCCGGCAGCCCATCCCCCACCGCGTCGCCACCATCCACGGCGACCTCAACCTCGAGAACGTGCTTGTCGACCCCGAGGCCCGGACCGTGCAGCTCATCGACTTCTCGCACAGCCGCGAAGACCACGTGCTGCACGATCTCTTGCGGCTCGAGACCGGGCTGGTCACCCGCGTGCTCCCTGACAAGCTCGCCGAGGCCGGGCTCGACCTGTCCGCCGTGATCGACGTGTACCGCCGGCTGCACGTCGCGGCCGACGATGCCCCGGCCGATCCGGCCCTCCGCGCCGTCTACGTCGGCCTCGTCGCCGTCCGCAAGGCGGCCCTCCTGCTCCTGGCCGACCCGGCCGACTGGCGCGAGTACCTCTGGGGCCTTGCCGCGTACCTCGTCGGCGCCGGCAAGTACCGCAACCTGGGCGCGTCGGCCAAGGCCGCGGCGTTCTGGGCCGCCGCGGCGGCGCTCGATCTGGCGGAACGGCAGCCCGCGGCCGGCGCCGACGCCCTCGACCGGGCCATCCCGGCCCTCCTCGAACGCAACCCCGCCCTCGAGGCGTACCGCCGCGGGCGCATCGCCGAGTGGACCGGCCCGCGCTACGAGCTCGACGACCGCTTCGTCGAGCTGGCCTTGCTCGTCGACCAGGGCGAGGCGTCTGCCGCCGGGCGCTGGCAGGCCAAGGAGAAGAAGTACGGCTCGCTGCGCGCCCTGCTGGCCGAGGTCCCGGACCCCGCGCTGGTCGTCCTGGGCGGACCGGGCTGCGGCAAGAGCACGCTGCTGCGGCGGCTCGAGCTCGAGCACGCGCTGGCCGGCCTGGAAGGCGAGTCCGCCTCGGCCGCCGTCCCCTTGACGTTTTTCCTGCCGCTGAGCCACAACAAGTCGCCCGGTCCCGGTGATCCGCCCCCGCCGCCCCGGCGGTGGCTCGGCGCGCAGTGGGCCGCCCGCTTCCCGAAGCTGCCGCCGCTGGACGACCTCCTCTCCGACGGCCGGATGGTCCTCCTCCTCGACGCGCTGAACGAGATCCCGGCGGCGAGCGCCGCCGACGCCCGGGCGCGCGTCGGGCTGTGGAAGGACTTCGCGCAGGAGATCGCGGCGACCGCGCCGGGATCGCGGATCGTCTTCAGCTGCCGGAGCCTCGACTACGCGACGCCGCTCTCGACGCCCGCGCTGCGCGTCCCGCAGGTGCGGGTCGAGCCGCTGTCGGACGAGCAGGTGCGGCGGTTCCTCGAGCAGTACCTTCCGAGCCATGCCGACGGTCTCTGGGCGACGCTCTCGGCGTCAGGGCATCTCGACGTCGTGCGTTCGCCCTACTTCCTGCGCCTCCTCGTCGAGCAGGTCGAGACGACGGGCGACGTGCCGCTGGGTCGGGCGGCGCTGTTCACGGGGTTCGTGCGGCAGGCGCTGGCGCGGGAGGTCGAGCGGGACCATCCGCTGTTCCGGCCGGACACGCTGCTGGCCGAGCGGGACGTCCACCGGCTGACGGCGGCGCGGCGGTGGCGGACGCCGTACGAGCTGCCGGAGCGGGGTGTGCTGGTACCGAAGCTCGGGGAGCTGGCGTACCGGATGCAGGAGCGCAGCGAGGCGACCGGCGAGGCGGCGCAGGTGCGCGTGGACTTCGACACGGCGCTGGATCTGCTCGACCACCCGCGGAACGTCGACATCGTTACGGCCGGTGCGGCGCTGGGCGTGCTGGATGAGGACCCGGGGCAAGACGAGGTGCTGTACGTGCACCAGCTCGTGCAGGAGTACTTCGCGGCGCGGGCGCTAGCCAAGGCCCCGAATCCCGAGCTGGTGCGGGCGGCGTGGCGGGCGGCGGCGATCATGCCGAATGTGCAAGAGCTGATCGCGACCCTGCCGCCGGCCGACGAGCTGCCGCCGCTGCCGCAGACCGGGTGGGAAGAGACGACGGCGCTGGCGGCGGCGCTGACGGCGGACCCGGCAGCGCTGGTCCGCGGGCTCATGGCGACCAACCTTGTGCTCGCTGGGCGGTGCGCGAACCGACCTGAAGTGCGCGAACGCTTGGGCAATGGATTACTGGACGAGCTGCGATGGGCGTTGGTCCAGCGCAGCCGCGATCCCGAGGCTGACCTGCGGGCGCGGATCGCGGCGGGGCTGGAGCTCGGCTGGCTGGGCGACCCGCGGTTCGAGCGGCGGATGGGCCCGCACGGGGCGTATCTAGTGCCGCCCATGGTCGAGATCCCGGGCGGTCTGTACCCGATCGGGGAGGATGAGCCGATCTTCGATATGTATGCGAACTCGGAGGACCGTGCGCACATGCCGCGGCATGACGTGTCCCTCGCGGCGTTTGCGATCGGGCGGCATCCGGTGACGAACGCCGAGTACGCCTGCTTCATGGCTGCGGACGGCTATGACGACGAGCGGTGGTGGGCCACCGGGGCTGGACGCGCCTGGCAGCGGGGAGATGGCACGGCCGAAGGACCAAAAAGAGGCGCCCGTGGTGGTTTGCGTTACCTGCAGGGCAATCCAAACTTGGTCCATGACTGGCACGACAGCGGCCGGATCGACGACGAGGTTTACAAGCGGTGGCTTTTGCGGCTGGCGATGACGCCAGCCGAGTTCGAGGCCCACCTGGCCGAATTGTACCCGGGCGGCCGCGAGACCGAGCCGCGCTACTGGCGAGACGGGCGGTACAACAACCCTATTCAACCAGTTGTAGGCCTGTCGTGGTACGAAGCACAGGCGTACGCGACGTGGATCGGAGCACAGACTGGACATGCATTTCGACTGCCGTCAGAGGCACAGTGGGAGGCGGCGGCTCGCGGGACTGGAGGTCGGCCCTATGCCTACGGTGAGGCATTCGAGCCGGCGGGGGGTAACACACTCGACACGCGGATCAAGCGGCCGACACCGGTGGGCGTGTTCGTCGAGGGTGACACACCGGAGGGTGTGAGCGACATGGCGGGGAACGTCTCGACGTGGACGTTGAACTTGTGGGGCGAGGATCAAGACGCGCCGGACTGGCGATACCCCTATGATGCCACGGATGGACGTGAGGCGCTCCAAGCACCATCAACGGCTCTTAGGGTGGTGCGCGGGGGATCGTGGGACGTCAACCATCACAACGCACGCGCCGCCTACCGCCGCTGGGGCTACCCCGACAACCGGTACTATCTCGTCGGGTTTCGGGTTGTTCGATCTGGTCTCTCGTCGTAGTTCTGGGCTCTGGCCGCGCTTGCCTCAGCTCCTCTGAAGACACGGCCAATGTTGATCCTGTGACTCATCGCTTCAACTCCGCCGGCTCGTACCGAGCCGGCATCGACGATTTCCTGCCGCCGAAGGAGTAGGCGGCGCCACCATGCAAGCACCGCGGTACCTGTTTAGCCCGGGTCGGCAGCGTTGGCCCGGGCTGAGCAGATGCCCCAGTGACGCACCGGTTACCGATGATGACCCGGACCCGGTGGGGGAAGGTTCGAAACCTGCCCCCTGTATGCGTTCGACAGGGGGTTGACGAGCGGCTGAACAGGTGCGCACCGCAAAGCCTGGCACTGGCATGACCCACGGTGCAGCAAGCCGAATCAGCCGGCTCGGCGAGTCTATCCGGGCAACACTGGCGGCGACATGCAGGCCGCCGACCTCGGACGAAGCTAGGGCCATCCCCCGTGGGCGTGTTCGTCGAGGGCGACACCCCAGAGGGCATCGCCGACATGGGCGGCAACATGTACGAGTGGACGTCCAGCCTGTGGGGCAGCGTCGAGCAGCTCGCCCCGACATTCACCGATCCCTACGATGACGCGGACGGGCGCGAAGACCCCGAAGCGCCCGCCTTCCCCCAACCACAAGCAATCCCTCAGATCCGCCTCAGCTCGGCCGCAGAAACACCCTCTCCAATCGCGGTATGCTGCCCCTATCTACCGATGGGGCAGCTGCCTCGCCAATCTGAAAGGGATGACTGCGATGAACGCCTCGTTGAGCATTCGAACTCGTACGCTGGCGGTGGCGGGCGCGGTGCTGGCACTCCAGCTGGCCGTCGGCGCCACCATGACCCTCGCCCAGATGGCGGACTCGCCCGAGTGGGCGACCGTCGACATCGACGGCGGCTGCGGCGCCTCGATCGCCGCCGGCGAAGACGTACACGGCCGCCTGACCGCCGGCTACTCGACGCTCTACACGCTGCAGCTGGTCGACGGCACCGGCAAGCCCGTCCCCGGCCTCGCCGGCCGCGAGCAGCGCAAGTACCTGTCGGGCGGCAAGACGTTCGACTTCAAGCTCTCGACCAGCCGATCGATGTCCGGTACCCACATCATCCGCGTGCGCAGCATCTTCACTCAGGAAGACTGCCCGATCAACGTCGTACCGTTCGGGAGCACACCGGGCGCGCCACCCGAGCCGGGCACGCCACCCGAGCCGGGCACCCCGCCCGAGCCGGGCACCCCGCCCGAGCCGGGCACGCCGCCCGAGCCGGGCACGCCGCCCGAGCCGGGCACGCCGGGCAACCCTGGGACTCCCGGCAATCCGGGTGAGCCGGGCAACCCTGGGACACCGGGCAATCCGGGCGAGCCGGGCAACCCCGGCAACCCGTCCAGCACCGGCCTTGGGCAGTTCGCCATCGCGCAGTGGAACGACACGTGCCTGACGTTCGAGAAGCGGTCGAACATCTTCGGCATCGACGGCGTGCGAATCGAGGCTTGCGACGGCCGGCCGGAGCAGGCGTGGATCCTCGACCAGTTGAGCACCGAGGCGTTCCGCGTGAAGTCGGCCTCGAGCGGCAAGTGCATGACCCTCGGGATCGTGCCGAACGCCGGTGGCGGCAGCGCGATCACCGCCCGCGACTGCCAGGACGTGAGCCAGCAGTCGATCACCATCACGCTCCTGGACGGCGACGACTACGCCATCCGGGCGAGCGACCAGCGGCCGCTCATGGTGGACGGCGCAACCGGGAGCCTCGCCCTCGACGCGGCCGACGCGCCGCCGGCGGCGTGGCGCCTGCTGCCACGCTGACGGCCGGCGCCGCGGGCCGGCGCGACTCACCCAGCGCGCCGGCCCGCCATGACACCTCGAGACAACCGAACCCGGCGACGACCCGGTGGGGAGTGGCATCCCCACCGGGTCGTCGCGCGTCGTCGTGCGAGACCGGCCCCCCAGTCCGACCCGAACCGCACCCCACGCCGACGCCGCCGATCGCCGGCGATGATACAATCCCTCCGCCCGTCGTCGGCGTGACGCCGGGCGTGCAACCGGACGAGACATCGGCGCGCATATGGGTGTGGCCGATCGTGTGCCGTGCCACCGAGAAACCCCGATCACCGCAGGACCTATCCGCCCATGCAACTCGACGCGCCCTCGCCACTCCCCGACGCCTTCCGGTCGGTCCTGGCCGCCCTCTTCGCCGGTTACGCGCGGGTGGCCGTCGAGGGCGATCTCACCGGCGGCTACAGCGGCGCGCGCGTCCTCAAGGTCACGCCTTATCGCGACACCGACACGACCGAGCTGCCGACCGTCGTCAAGCTCGGCCCCGCCGACCTGATCCGCCAGGAATACGATGCCTACCGCCGCCACGTCCGCGGCCGCCTTTCCGGCACCCCGGAGGTGTGGGGCGAGCCGGCCTACAGCGTGGACAGGGCGGTCGGTGGCTTGCGCTACGGCCTCGTCGGTGCCGGGTTGTTCGAGTTCGTAAGCCTGGCGCGCTACACCGAAACCGCCACGCCGGCGGACCTCGCCCACGTGCTCGAGAGCCGCCTGTTCGTCCACCTGGCCACGCTGTGGCGGCATGCGCGCCTCGTCGCCGACACCCCGCTCGGCGCGGTGTACGCCGACTACCTCGCACCGGACCGCACCGCGTACTTCACGGCGGCGCTCGCCAGCCTGGATGCGGGCGGTACCGCGCCGGCGCTCGACGCGCCGACGGTCGCTCCGCCCGACCGGCCGTTCACGGCCCTCCCGAACCCGCTCACCGCCCTCCCGGGCCTGCTTTCCCAAGCCATACCCCACCGCGTCGCGACCGTGCACGGCGACCTCAACCTCGAAAACGTGCTCGTCGACCCCACGGCCCGCACCATCCGCTTGATCGACTTCTCGCACAGCCGCGAGGACCACGTCCTGCACGATCTCCTGCGGCTCGAGACCGGTATCGTCACCCGCATGCTGCCAGCGCGGCTCGCAGCAGCGGGACTGGACCCGACGGCGATCATCGATCTCTACCGCCGCCTCCACGCCGCCGCCGACGAAGCCCCGCCTGAGCCGGCGCTGCACGCGCCCTACGTCGCCCTCGCCGCCATCCACAAGGCCGCGATCCCGCTCCTGGCCGACCCGGCCGACTGGCGCGAGCACCTGGTGGGGCTCGCGGCGTACCTCGTCGGGGCCGGCAAGTACCGCAACCTCGACGCGCCCGCCAAGGCCACCGGCTTCTGGGCGGCGGCGGCCGCGCTCGACCTGGCGGCCCGCCAGCCCGCGGCCGACACTGAGGCGCTCGAACGCGCCATCCCGGTGATGCTCGAGCGCAGCCCGGTGCTGGAGGCCTACCGGCGAGGCCGGATCGCCGAGTGGGCTGGCCCGCGCCACACGCTCGACGAGCGTTTCGTCACGCTGGCGCTGCTCGTCGACCAGGGCGAGGCGGCGACCGGTGGGCGCTGGCAGGCCCGGCCCAAGCGGTACGGCTCGCTGCGCGATGTCCTGGCCGACGTCGCGGAGCCGGCGCTCGTGATCCTCGGCGCGCCGGGCTCCGGCAAGAGCACGCTGCTCAAGCACCTCGAGCTCGAGCTCGCGCTGGCCGGGCTCGAGCGCCCGGACGGGCCGCTGACGTTCTACCTCCCGCTGAACCACTACAAACCCGCGGCGGCCGGCGATCCGCCGCCGCTGCCCAGCGCCTGGCTCGCCGCCCAGTGGGCCGCCCGGTTCCCCAGGCTGCCGGCGCTGGGCGACCTGCTCGCCGAGGGCCGGATGATCCTTCTCCTCGACGCGCTCAACGAGATGCCCGTGGTCAGCGCCGCGGAGGCACGTGAGCGGGTGGGGATGTGGAAGGACTTCGCCCAGGAGCTGGCGGCGATGGCCCCGTCGTCACGGGTGGTCTTCAGCTGCCGGAGCCTCGACTACTCGACGCCGCTCTCGAGCCCCCACCTGCGGGTCCCGCAGGTGCGCGTCGAGCCGTTGGGCAACGACCAGGTCCGTCGGTTCATCGAGCAGCACGTCCCCGACCACGCCGAGGGCCTGTGGTCGGCGCTGGTCGCAGCCGGGCACCTCGACCTCGTGCGCTCGCCGTACTTCCTGAAGCTCCTGGTCGATCAGGTGGAAGCCGCCGGCGACGTCCCGCTGGGCAGGGCGGCGCTCTTTACCGGCTTCGTGCGGCAGGCCCTCGTGCGCGAGGTCGAGCGCGACCACCCGCTCTTCCGCCCCGACACGCTGCTGACCGAGCGCGACGTCCATCGGTTGACCGCGGCGCGCGCGTGGCGCACGCCCCACGAGCTGCCCGAGCGCGGGGTGCTGGTGCCCAAGCTCGGCGAGCTGGCCTACCGCCTGCAAGTGCACAGCGAGGTCGAGGGCGAGCCGGGCCAGGTCCGCGTCGACTTCGACACGGCGCTCGACCTCCTGAGCCACGCGCGCGGCACCGACATCGTGGCCGCCGGCGCGGCGTTGGGCGTCCTGGACGAAGACCCCGGCAGCGACGAGGTGCTCTACGTCCACCAGCTCGTCCAGGAGTACTTCGCGGCGCGCGAGCTGGCCAGGGCGCCGGATGCCGCCCTGGTGCGGTCGCCCTGGCGCGCCGCCGAAGTCGGGCCGACCCTCGAGACGATCATCGACACGCTCGCGCCGGCCGATCACCTGCCGCCGCTGCCGCAGACCGGCTGGGAGGAGACGACGCTCTTGGCCTTCGAGATGGCCACGGACCCCGCCGCGTTCCTGCGCGCCCTCATGGACACCAACCTCGCGCTGGCGGGCCGCTGCGCGGCCCGGGTCGCGGGGCCGCCCGCCACAGGAGCGGGCGGGCCGGCACCCGGCACCGCGGGGGCACGCATGCCCGCGGCCGATGCCGGGTCGCCCCTCCCGGCCGGCCTGCTCGACGACTTGCGCCGGACGCTCGTCCGACGCAGCCGCGATCCCGAGGCCGACCTCCGGAACCGGATCGCGTGCGGACTGGCGGTCGGGGCGCTGGGCGACCCGCGCTTCGCACACCGGGCCGGGCCGTACGGACCTTATGTCGCGCCGGACATGGTCGAGCTGCCCGGAGCCGACTACCCGATCGGGTCCGAGGACGACGTCGCCTTTGCCGGCATGCGCTTCACGGCGCATCAGCCGCGCCACTCGGTGACGCTCGCCCCGTTCGCGATCGGCCGGTACCTGGTGACGCAGGCCGAGTACGCCTGCTTCGTCGAGGCCGGCGGCTACGCGGACGACCGCTGGTGGGACACGGCCGCCGCGCGGGCGTGGCGCAGCGGCGAGCAACGCAACGTCGGGCTACGCCTCAAGCTCGTCCAGCGCTACCATACCCTGCGGCGGCATCCCGAGCTGGCGGCCCACTTGATCGCCGAGGGTGTGTGGGATGCCGATGGCTGGGCCGATTGGGAGGGCGCCTTCGATCTGCCCGAAGCGGCGTTCCTCGCGGTCGTCGACCAACGCCTCGAAGCGTCCCACCCGCGCCGGATGGTCCCGTTGACCTGGCATGCGCACGACCTGGCGCACCCGAGCTACCCGATCGTCGGCATCACGTGGTACGAGGCGCGCGCCTACTGCCGGTGGCTGTCGGCACAGTCCGGCACGGCGTATCGGCTGCCGACCGAGGTCGAGTGGGAGGCCGCGGCGCGCGGCCCGTCGGGGCGCCGCTTCCCGTACGGCGACCGGTTCGACCGCCTGGCCGGCAACACGCTCGACACCCACGTACGCGGCCTGGCGCCCGTCGGCGTGTTCCCGGCCGGCGACACGCCCGACGGCGTGGTCGACCTCAGCGGCAACTGCTGGGAGCTCACGAGCACCGCCGTCAGCCGCCGCTACGAAGGCGACTTCCTGAGCGCGGTGCCGGCGCGCGACTATCGGTACCCGTATGACCCGCACGACGGCCGCGAGGACGCCGACGTCGGCCCCGAGGTGCGCCGCGTGATCCGCGGCGCGGCCCCGGACTGCTACCCGTTCATCGCCGACGCGGCGTGCAACAGCTTCGGGGTGTTCCCCGACGACGCGATGTGGACGCTCGGCTTCCGCGTCGCGTCGTCGGGCGAGCGGGCGACCACCGCGTCGCCGCAGCGGCGGTAGGTCAGGTCATCCACGCCCGGTGCACGTCAAGGCTGGCAGGCGCGAAGCAGCCGCGAAAGGCCTCGGTCGTGCCGATGGTGGCGCGGAGCTGCCCGCGCAGGTCCTGGTTGGCCGGGTCGTGGTCCGCGATCAGGTCGTAGACGGCGGCGCAGGACCGCCAGTCGGTCCGGATGGACGTGCTCACAGCGGGGCGCCTGTCTCGAGATGGACGTGCGCGACACGCACGCCGAAGGTGGTCTCGGCCGCGGCCAGCGCGTCCTCGATGTCGTCGAACCGTGCAAACGTGTCGTCGTCGTACGGCAGCAGGTAGGGCAGGCTCAGCGTGCCGGCAGCCGCTTGCGGCTTGGTCGCGGTCGCGAGGTGGCGCAGCGCCACGCTGGCGGGATCCGCGTCGGCCTGGACACACGCGCCGGCCGGCCGGATGCGTTCCGCGACCGCTTCGAGCTCCGCCTGGTAGCGGGCAAACAATGGTGCCGCGAAGCAGCCCTGCGAGAGCGCCAGGTCGGTCGGCTGGCAGCCGTCGGCGAAGAGCGGGATCAGCCGCAACCCCATCCGGCGGTGCAGGAGCACGGCCGAGCGCGGCGCGCACGTCCACAGATAGCCGGCAAGCGGCTGGCCGTTGCGACGCACGCGGTAGCGCGACGTCATGCGATGGAGCTGCAGGCTGATCTCGGCCGTGCCGAACCACAGCGCATAGTCGGCTTCCGTCGATGTCAGGGTGTCGGCGGCAACCATGTCGCGCAGCCCGTTCGGGTCGACCGCCACCCACCGGCCCAGCTCGACGAGGCGCGTCTCGGGATCGCGATCCGGGTCGAAGCCTGGCAGCCGTGGATAGCGGAAGTCCCGCAACAGCGCGTGGGTCTGCAGCGAGCTGTCGGCGCGACCGATCGACGCCGTGACGCTCAGATCGGCCCGTGCGCCGCGGGTGTAGCGCATGGCGCCCAGGGCGATCGGGCGGCCGTTGGCGCCGCGCGTGAACGTCGCCCCGACATGCGACGACGTCTCGGTTGTGCGGTAGTCCGCGCGAAATGCCTCGATCATCGCCGCCCGGGCCGCATGATAGCCCTCCGACGACGGCGCGATGCCGCTGACGTGCGTGATGTAGTGGTCGTGGTCGAGCAGGTCCTCGGAGTACCGCTTGGTGGTCAGGTCCTCGACGGCCGCCCGATGTTCCGGGCTGAAGCGTGAGAACGGGCCGGTGACGACTTCGATCATGGCGGGTGCCCCCTTTCCCGATGGTTTCGGCACGGCCGACCGCGTCGGCGCATCCAGCATGCCCCCGAACGCCCGCCCGATCCTGAGCGCTGCCTGTGGTCGCGCTGATGGCCGGCTGACGCGGCTTGGGACGGGCCGTCGGCCGCGCGTCGACGGCGCCATCGCCGCGCCGCATGCCCGATGTCGATCGGGCCCGTCGGCGGTGATAGAATCGAGAAGCAGGCCGGCCCCATGGGTTGGCGCGTCGAGGTGAGATCCGTCCGCCCGACCCTTGGCCGCAACGGCGGCGCAGGTCGCGACCACGCGCTAGGAGGCGCACTTGTCGATCGAGGTCGTCGGGTCGACGATCCTGTCCGAAGCTCACCGCGCCGTCGTCGCCGCCCTCTTTGCCGACTGCCGACATGTAGCCGTCGAGGGTGAGCTTGGCGACGGCTCGGGCGCGGCGCGTGTCCTCACGGTCACGCCGTACCGCGACGGCGCCACCCCTGAGCTGCCGGCGGTCGCCAAGGTCGGCCCCGCCGACCTGATCCAACACGAGCACGAGGCCTTCCGACGCCACATCCGAGGGCGGCTGTCCGGCATCCCGGAGGTCTGGGGGGAGCCCTGACGGCGTGACAGAACGTTCGTTCCGTTTCGGCGCTGAGGCTGCCCGGGCGGCGGGTGGCAGATCCTGGGAGCGCCGGCTTCCAGCCGGCAAGAACGTTCTGTCGCGCCCTCAGGGGGGGAGCCTGTATTCAGCACCGATGCCACGGTCGGCGGCTTGCGCTACGGGCTGGTCGGCGCGGGGCTGTTCGATCACGTGAGCCTGGCACGGTACGCCGAGACCGCGACGGCGGAGGACCTCGCGCACGTTCTGGAGTGCCGTCTGTTCGTCCACCTCTCGACGCTCTGGCGGCAATCGCGGCCGGTGCCGGACGCGCCGCTCGGGGCGGGGTACGCGGGCTTCCTCGCACCGGACCGGAGGTCCTCATTCGCGGCGGCGCTGGCCGCCGTCGGCGTTGGCGGGGCCGCGCCGGACCTCGGCGCGCCGACGGTGGTCCCGCTGCAGCGGTCGGACACGGCCGCGGCCGCCATGGCCGGCCCGGCGCTGCCGAACCCGTTCGCCGCGCTGCCCGACCTCCTCGTCCGCCCGATCCCGCACCGCGTCGCGACCGTCCACGGCGACCTCACCCTCGAGAGCGTGCTCGTCGACCCGGGGGCCCGCACCGTCACGCTGATCAACTTCTCGCGCAGCCGCGAAGACCACGTGCTGCACGACCTGCTACGGTTCGAGGCCGAGCTGGTCACGCGGGTGCTGCCGGGAAAGCTCGCCGCGGCACGTCTCGACCCGTCCGCCGTGATCGACATCTACCGCCGTCTGCACGCCGCCGCCGACGAGGCGCCGGCCGAGCCGGCCGTGCGGGCGGTCTACGTCGGCCTCGCCGCCGTGCGCAAGGCGGCGCTCCCGCTCCTGGCCGATCCGGGCGACTGGCGCGAGTACCTGTGGGGCCTGGCCGCCCACCTGATCGGCGCCGGCGTGTCCCACGGGCTCGACGCGGCGGCGCAGGCGACGGCCTTCTGGGCCGCGGCCGCCGCACTCGACTTGGCGGCGACGCGGCCAGTCGCCAACCACGCCGCGCTGGAGCGGGCGATCCCGGTGCTCCTCGCGCGCGATCCGGTGCTCGACGCATACCGCCGGGGTAGAGTCGCGGAGTGGACCGGGCCCCGCTACGAGCTCGACGAGCGCTTCGTCGCGCTGGCACTGCTCGTCGACCAGGGCGAGGCGTCCACCAACGGCCGGTGGCAGGCCGAAGAAACGGCGTACACGTCGTTGCACGGCCTGCTCGCCGAGGTGCAGGACCCCGCGCTGGTGGTGCTCGGCGGCCCGGGCTGCGGCAAGAGCACGCTGCTGCGCCGCCTCGAGCTCGAGCTGGCGCTGGAAGGGCTGGCGGGGCGCTCAGATGCCACACCGCTGACCTTCTTCCTCCCCCTCAACCACTACAAGCCCGCCCGCCCCGGCGATCCCCCGCCCCCGCCCCGGGCGTGGCTGGCCGCGCAGTGGGCCGCCCGCTTCCCGGCGCTGCCGCCGCTGGACGATCTCCTGGCGGAAGGGCGGATGATCCTGCTGCTCGACGCGCTCAACGAGATCCCCGCCGCCAGCGCTGCCGACGCCCGCGTCCGCGTAGGGCTCTGGAAGGACTTCGCGCAGACGATCGCGGCCACCGCCTCGGGCGCGCGGATCGTCTTCAGCTGCCGGAGCCTGGACTACGCGACGCCGCTTTCGACCCCTGCGCTGCGCGTCCCGCAGGTGCGGGTCGAGCCGCTCTCGGACGCGCAGGTGCAGCGGTTCCTCGCGCAGTACGTGCCGGTCCACGCCGAGAAGCTGTGGGCAACGCTGGGGCGGTCGGGGAATCTCGACGTCGTGCGCGCGCCGTACTTCCTGCGCCTCGTGGTCGAGCAGGTCGAAGCGACCGGCGACGTGCCGCTGGGGCGGGCCGCGCTCTTCACCGGCTTCGTCCGGCAAGCGCTCGTGCGCGAGGTCGCGCGCGACCATCCGCTGTTCCGGCCGGACACGCTGCTGACCGCGGGCGACGTCCACCGCCTGACCGCCGCGCGGGCGTGGCTGACCCCGCACGAGCTGCCCGCCCAAGGCGTGCTCGTGACCAAGCTCGCCGAGCTCGCGTACCGGATGCAGGGGCGCAACGAGGCGGCCGGCGAGGCCGCGCAGGTGCGCGTGGGCTTCGACACGGCGCTCGATCTCCTCGACCACCCCCGGGACGCCGACATCGTGGCAGCCGGGGCAGCGTTGGGGGTACTCGACGAAGACCTGGGGCTGGACGAGGTGTTGTTCGTCCACCAGCTCATCCAGGAGTACTTCGCGGCGCGGGTGCTCGCCCGCGCGCCGCATCCGGCGCTCGTGGCGACGCCGTGGCGCGCGGTGGACATCCGACCCACCGCGCGCGACGCGCTCGCGACCCTTCCCCCCGCCGAGACCCTGCCGGCGCTGCCGCAGACCGGGTGGGAGGAGACGACGCTTCTGGCGGCGGTCATGGCCCCAGACACGGCCGGCTTCATCCAGGGCGTGATGGCGGCCAACCTCGCCCTGGCCGGCCGATGCGCCGCCCAGATCACCGGCGTGCACGGCGTGGAGGCCGCCGGCGCGGGCGTGCGCGACGCCGGCCCCCACGAGCGTTCCCCCGTGCTGCACGACCTCCGCCGCGCCCTGGTCGCGCGCAGCCGCGATCGGGGTGCGGATGTGCGCGATCGCATCGCGTGCGCCCTGGCGGTCGGGGACCTCGGCGACCCGCGGTTCGCCCGGCGGTCGGGGCCCGACGGCGACTACCTCGTGCCCCCGCTCGTCGACGTGCCGGGCGGCACGTACCCCATCGGCTGCGACGAACCCATCGCGTGGTCGCACCGCGGGGCGAGCGGCGCCGACACCGACCACCAGCCGCGGCACGCCGTGGCCATCGCCGCGTTCCGAATCGGCCAGTTCCCGGTGACCAACGCCGAGTACGCGTGCTTCTTGGCGGCCGGAGGCTACGACGACGAGCGCTGGTGGGACACCGCCGATGCCGCGCGGTGGCGGCGGGGCGACCTCGCCAACCAGGCGGCGAAGAACAACAACTGGCAGTGGCGCCGGCGCTTTCAAGAGACCCCCGGCCTGTTCGAGGAGATGGCGGGCGAAGGTCAGTTCGGATCCGAGAAGGCGCTCGCGCAATGGCTGGTCTGGATGACCCTCGACGACGACGCGTTCGCCGCGGCGATGGATGCCCAGTGGCCGGCCAAGCGCGTGACGGCGCCGGAGTACTGGCGCGACGCCCGGTGCAACCGGCCCACCCAGCCCGTCGTCGGCGTCTGCTGGTACGAGGCGCGCGCCTTCTGCCGGTGGCTGGGGGCCCAGACCGGTCTGCCGATCCGCCTGCCGGCCGAGGTCGAGTGGGAAGCCGCCGCCGCCGGCCCGACCGGCCGGCGCTACCCGTGGGGCGACGACGAGGACCCGTTGCGCGCCAACACCCACGCGGCACGGCTGCGGATCGCCACGCCCGTCGGCGTGTTCGTCGAGGGCGATACCCCCGACGGCGTCGCCGACCTCGGCGGGAACGTCAGCGAGTGGACGTCGACGTTGTGGGGCGAAGAGGGCGACGCCGCCGCGCCTCCCTTCGCCTACCCGTACGACGCATCCGACGGGCGCGAAGACCCCGAAGCCGGCCCCACGGTGATCCGGGTGGTGCGGGGCGGCGCCTTCACGCTGCCCGCCGCGTGGGCGCGCTGCGCGTTCCGCGGCAACCTCGAACCCGAGTTCCAGATCAGCATGACCGGCTTCCGGGTCGCGTGCGGCACCGCGCGACCTCGATGACGGCGGCCTTGGCGTGGCAGGCGCGCCCGACCCGATTGACCCCGCCCGCCGCCCCGCCTATGCTTCCGGCGCCATGAGCGACGCATCCCGCTTCGACGCCCTGTGCGTCCACGCCGGCGCCGACATCCCCGGTCTGGACATGGCGACCCCGCCGATCTCGCCGCCGATCTTCCAGTCGTCGGTGTTCGAGACGCCCGACCTGGCGGTGCTCCACCGCGCGATGAACGGCGAGCCCGGGGCGTACGTCTACTCGCGCCACGCCAATCCCACCGTGGCCGCCTTCGAGGCCGCCGTCGCCGCGCTCGAGGACGCCGAGACGGCGGTGGCGACGGCCTCCGGCATGGGGGCCATCACGGCGACGCTCCTCAGCCGGCTGAAGGCCGGCGACGGCGTGGTGACGACCTCGGCCCTCTACGGCAACACCCGGCAGCTCCTCGACGCCTACCTCGCCCCGCTCGGGGTGGCCGTGCACCACCTCACGGCCGAGGCCATCGTCGCAGAGGGCGTGCCGCCGGGCACCCGGATCGTCTTCACCGAGCCGATCTCGAACCCCCTCCTGGTCGTCGCCGACGTCCCGCGCCTGGCCGAGGCCGCCCACGCCGTCGGCGCCCGGCTGGTCGTCGACAACACGTTCGCCACGCCGTTCCACTGCCGGCCGCTCGCCCTGGGCGCCGACGTGGTCGTCCACAGCGCCACCAAGTACCTCGGCGGCCACGGCGACCTCGTCGCGGGCGTGGCGGCGGGCGCGGCGGCGCTCGTCGAGCCCATCCGGCGCGCGGCGCGCGTGCTCGGCGCCAACGGCGCGCCGTTCGAGGCGTGGCTCGCGCTGCGCGGGCTGCGCACCCTGCACCTGCGCATGGCCCGCCACGCCGACAACGCCGCGCGCGTGGCGGCCTTCCTGGCCGACCACCCCAAGGTGCGCGCCGTGCACTACCCCGGGCTGCCGGGCCACCCGACGCACGCCGCCGCCCGCCGCATCCTCGAGCGCGGCTTCGGCGGGATGGTGACCTTCGAGCTGGCCGCGGGCGAGGCCGACGGCCGCGCCGCGTTCGAACGCTTCCTCGGCGGCCTGGCGACGATCCCCTTCGCCGCGAGCCTCGCCGACGTCGGCACGATGCTGTCGCACCCGGCCACGACGTCGCACCGCGACCTCCTGGCCGCCGAGCGGATGGCGCTCGGCATCGGCGAGGGTCTGGTCCGGCTGTCGTGCGGCATCGAGGCGGCCGACGACATCGTGGCGGACCTCGCGCGCGGCCTGGCGGAGGTGTGACCGCGCCAGGCGCGGGCGTCGCCCGGTTCGGCCCCGTCCCGGAGTCGATCGACCCGGCCGACCTCGCGGCGTGGACGGTCCACGCCGACGCCGACGTCGTGGTGTTCGACAAGCCCGGCGGCGTGGTCTGCCACCCGTCGAAGCGCGGGCCGTGCTCCAGCCTCGTCGGCGCCGTGCGGCTGGCCACCGGGCGCGAGACCCTGCACCTCGTCAGCCGGCTGGACCGCGAGACGAGCGGCATCGTGATCATCGCGCGGCACGCGGCGGCGGCGCGCGCGTACCAGATGGCGTTCCAGCGCCGCCAGGTCGCCAAGGTCTACCTGGCCGTGCTGGAAGGCACGCTCGGCGGCGAGGTCACGGTCGACCAGCCCCTGGCGCGCGACCGCGACGGGCCGGTCGGCATCCGGATGGCGGTCGACCCGGCGGCTCCGGACGCCAAGGCGGCCCGCACCCACTTCACGCCGCTGGCGACGGGTGGCGGCTACACCCTGGCGCGCGTCGTCCCGTTGACCGGGCGGATGCACCAGATCCGCGCCCATGCGGCATGGCTGGGGCACCCGGTGGCGGGCGACAAGATCTACGGCCCCGACCCGCGGCTTTACCTCGACTTCATCCGCGACGGCTGGTCGGCGCAGCTGCAGGCCGCGCTGCCCCACCACCGGCACCTCTTGCACGCCGCAGCGCTGACGTTCGACATGCCCGAGACGGACGCCGCCTCCGCCGTGGCGCGGTCGTTCACGGCGCCGGTGGCGGCGGACATGGTGGCGTTCTGCCGGGAGCGGATGGGGGTGGGGGACGTCGACGCGCGGGGCGTGCCGTTTCCGTCGGTGCTGGCGCCGTCGGCGTCGCGCGGCGCCCCGTAGAGACGCCCCATGCCCACCCTCCCCCCCGCCGCCGTCATCATCCCCAACCTCGACTCGCCCGTCGTCGACCGCGCCGTCGACGCCGTGTGCGCGCAGGTCGGCGCCACGCCGCTGGCGATCGTGGTCGTCGGGCTCGACCGGCCCGGGCGGCTGCGCGGCGACGGCCGCGTCCGGCGCGTCGAGACCGACGGGCCGCGGCCGCCGGGCGCCGCGCGC
>QEVT01000093.1 GCA_003576755.1 bacterium
CGACCGACACCGCGCCGTCGGCGCGCACCGGTACCGCTGCCTGACGTGCCGCCGGACGTTCCGCGTCTACCCCGACGGCGTCGACCGCGGCACCACGACCGTGGCCGTCAAGCGCTTCGCCGCCGCGCTGCACGCGCTCGGCCTCGGCGTGCGCGCCGTGAGCGCCGTGCTGGCGTCGCTCGGTGTCCCGATCGGCAAGAGCCACGTGCACGCCACGGCGCGGCGGGTGACCGCCGCCATGCCGGCGCCCGAAGACGCCAGGCTCTTCGCCGGTCCCTGGGGCACCGACGCGTCGACCGGCCGGCTGTGGATCACCCTCGGCGGCCGCCCACGCGCCGTACGCCTCGGCGCCGCCGCCGGCCGGCCGGCGCTGGTGATCGAGGACGTCGACCACGCCACCGCCGCCGCCGTCGAGCGCTGGGCGCGCGCGGCCTTGGGCGCGTTCGGCGTCTCGGCGGCGATCGCGCGCCCGCAGGAGCGGCGCGACCGCGGCGCATGCCCGGGGCGCAGGGGCGGCTGCGGCCCGCGGCGCAACACGCACGGGCACGGTCGGTCGGGCGCGCGGGCTAACGGCAGATCCGCAGCCGCGGCGGTCGATCCGGCGGCGGTCGATCCGGCGCCGGTCGATCCGACATGGGTCGATCGCGAGCCTGGCGGCGCGGACGACGACTTGCCCGATCCGTGGCCCGGCGGCACGGGCACCGCTGCGTCCGGTGCCTTGTGTCCCGCCGTGAGCGATGCAGCGGACGAAGTCTCCGATGGAGAGCCCGTGGGCGCCGCCTCCAATGACCATGCCGCCGACCACATCTCGGACGGCAACACCGAGCTCGGTGTGCTCGACCGCCCGCGACCTGCCCGCGCCCTCATCGGAAGGGCCGGAGCCGCGCAGCACGGGTGCGTCAGCCGCGGCCGGCCTGCGTTGCCCGGGCGGCCTCCGTCATCCAGGCCGGTGTCGCCGATGCCCGGCCGCGCCGTGCGTGCGCGTTCGGCCGCGCGATGGCGCGCCCAGCGCACGCCCACCAACGCCAAGGCGGCCGCCGCCACGCCCGCCGTCGCCCCCAGCGGCGTGCCGGCGCCCGCGTAGCCTCCCCGCCGCCCGTGCGTTCCGGCCGCTGCGCGCGGCACTCACCGACAGGCGGACGCGCGGCGCAGCGGCCACACCGTCGCGGCCGCGCAAGGCAAGGGTCGCGGCGTCCGACAGCACAAGGCACATGGTGCGGCGCTGCGCAGGGCGGTCCCCGGTTGGCGTTGCCCCAGTTTCGTGGATTCCTCTTCTCAACACGTCATGGTGTCCACCAGGCCGGGGCAGCGCCAGTGCCGCGGTCACCCGTCAGCGCCGCGCCCCGCCAGCATCACCGCACCGGCGGCCCCGCACCCGCCGCATCCAGCCAGTTCGAGATCCCCATGATCTGGTTGCCCAGGGCCTTGCCGACCACGACGTAGGCGATGATCCCGACGAACGGCAGCGCGCACAGCGCCAGCAGCAGCAGCACGGCGACGATGGCTTCCTTGCCCCGGTCCGACGGAACGAAGGTCACGCCCGACGCCCCCACGAACTGCGCGTCGCGCCGCACCACCCGCGTCTTGGCGATCTTGTCGTGCCAGCCCTCGCGCCGGGCGTCGAAGGCGGCCCACACGAAGCCCAGGCCCAACGGCAAGCCGCTGATCCAGTAGCCCACATAGCGGACCAATGCCGTGCCCCACAGCAGACGCGCCCCGTCGCGGGTGACGATCTTGATGCCCATGGCCATCTTGCCGGGCGTCTGGCCCTTGATCGTCCAGAAGCCGACGAAGTAACAAACGTTCAACAGCAGACTCAGTACCGGGCTCAGCACCGACATCGCGCCGCCCTGCCCGAGCAGCGCGTGCAGGGCGCGGCTGCCGAAGTACGACAGGGCGAGCAGGATCACGACATCGATGCCATACGCGACCAGGCGCCGGCCGAAGCCGATCACCTGCACGGTGCGCCCATCCGCGGGCGGCGCCTCCACCGCTGCATCCACCGGAGCGACGTGTTGCGACGCCGAGCTGGTCATGGGGCTTCACCCTTGTCTTTCGAGATATTCGGGATATTGGTCAAGACCGGCCACGCGGTCCCGCGCCCGGCGCCTTGCGCCGGCATGCTAACACGCGCTGCCCACCGGCGCAAACGGAAGCGGCGACGTGTGTGGGACGTTAATGAGATGAAAGTGCAACGCACCGGCAGTAGCCTGGGCCGCGGGTTCTGGCCCATCGGGGCAGCCCCGGGCGGCCGATCGGCGGTCGCCACGACCCGCACATCAGGAATGAGGTCCACCACCGTGAACGTCAAGCAGAACCTGCTCAAGGCTCCCTGGCTGATCGCGCTGACCGTGCTCGCCGCGAGCGGACCGACAACCTCCGCCGCTCCCGGCGATGCCGGGCAGCCAGAGACAGGACGCATGGGCACTGTCACCACCCGTTCAGGCCGCGGCCAAGGTGCCGCATCGACGCCGCAGGATGGCGTGACCAGCACGAGCGCGCACGACGTCGCCGGCGTGTTCTACGACGGTACCGATCGCTACAAGCTTGGATTCGATGTCCGTGACGCCGTTGGGTTACCGGTCGACGGAGCAAAGGTCGAGGTGTGGGTGCTGGCACCGTTGGACCCGTCGGCGCCCTTGAACGATGTCAGCGTCGGCGCCGCCGGAGACACGGCCGCGACCGGACCCGGCGCACCCCGCAACGGGCAGACGGCACTCGCCGCCAGCGCCACCGAGCACGGCGCGATCAACGCCTTCGAGGCTCGGCAAGTCGCCATCGTGCCGTTGGCCGAAGGGCGCACCGACGCCGCCGGTCATCTCAGCCTGACCCTGGACGCGCATCGGCTCGAGACCCTTGACATCGATCCGACGACGGTGCTGCCCGGCCCCGCGAGCGATCCTGGTGATGGCCAGGCGCTGCTCTTGCCGCGCAACGTTCAGTATCGTGTCGAAGGCGACCTGATGCCGACGGCGGTCATGCCCGAGCACGGCCCGCCGATCGACGAAGGCCAAGTCGTTGTCTTCGTTCGCAACCCGGCCTACGCCGGACCGCCGCTCGATCAGTCGGAAATCGCGTCGCTCGAGGCAGCCTACGATGCCCAGCGCGCGCAGATGATCGAAAGCACCCTCGAGCCACGCGAGATCGCGACGACGGAGGACGTGGCGCAGATCCTGGACGCTCTGGGCGACACCGATACGGCCGACGAGCTGCGCGCGCGGTTCCCGTCGGGCGTCGTCGACCTGTCGCCGGGCGTGCCGACGGTCGCCCGAACCGGCGAGGCCGGATCGTTGGATCGTCGCGGCGTCATGCCCGACGGGCTGATGGGGCGCATCGAGCCGCCGACCTGTGTGGTGGACGGCGTGGTGTCCGGCGGCGTCAAGGGCGTTGCGTTCTTGGACATCGACAAGAACGGCGAGCAGAACACGTCCGCCGAGCCGAGCCTGGCGTTCACGCTCGTCGATCTGTACGCCCGCAACGGCGGTTCGGAGTGGACGGTGAAGGAGACGTGCATGACCGGATGGAGTGGGCGCTACGAGTTCGACGTGCACACGAACATGGAGCTCAAGGTCCGCTTCACCCCGCCCCACGAGCTGCTGCGTGCCACCGGCCCCAGCTACATCGTGCAACCGTTCCGAAACCAGCCCTGGCCGGGCTGGGTCGAGACGCTGCCCTTCAACAAGACGTATGGATGGCAGGTGTTCGAGCGCAACGTGGGGTTCAACGGGTGGGTCGATACGACCGTGTGGGTTAACGGAGAGGTCCATCCGGTCGACGTTCACGTCGGCGAGGTCCACCTCTTGCCCGGCATGACCGGCAACGCGCACGTGGCCCATCAGAAGTCCCTCAAGCTGACTGCTGACGGATCGGTCGGGATTCCGGGTCCCAAGATCACGCGATCCGTTCCTGCCGGCAACCAGATCCTTCCCGGCAGCAAGCTGTCCGAAGTGATCCTGAAGTCCACCTTCAAGATCCCACTCCTCACCCATGAGATGACGCTGTCGGAGGCGCTGCACGAGGCTGGCGCCATGCCATTCGAGGATCGCGCCCACGATGTCTGGCACCGCATTCCGGCCCTCGCCGCCTGTTCGGTTCGCCTGCGGATCGTCGGGCCGGGAATCCTGCCGGTGCGCGTGGCTCACCAGTGGCGCTGCGACCTGGCGCTGGACCCTGCCCGCCAGACACTCGTGGCAAGGCCGGTGCCCGACGGTGAGGCGACTGTGCCGCTCGTCGATGGCGAGATGGCATCGTTTGCCCCTCCTGATCTGCGCGACGAGACCGCCGACCACATCATGGACTACAAGCGCCCCATCTATGATGCATACCGCGAGCCGGATGTGGTCAACATGCGGGCCGGTCAAGTCGACTCGGACAAGATCCCCCAGTACGTCATTCCCACGCTCAACCTCGGACCCTTCGGTCTGACGTTCAAGGTGGAGTCGGTCGAGGCGAACACCTACAGCATCGATCGGATCATCCGCGAAGCGGCCTGGCAGCACTACAACTACATCTACGAGTACGGCCTGGACAACCAGGTCGTACCAGGCCTGGTCCAGTTCAAGATGATGGAGAACAACCCGGGCTTCAGCAGCTCCGACCCCGCCGCGCAGGCCGATCACACGGTGCCGTTCCTCGCTTACCTCCCGAAGACGAACGTGATCTGCCAGAACGCGTACACCGAAACCGGCGCATGGGATCAGTACTTCATCGGCCCGCGGATCGGGATCTCAGGACCGAGGCTGGGCGTCCAGCTCGCCGGCAGCGTGCGGATCGAGCACCATGACCCGGAGTGCAACGGGTGTGCGTCCATCGTCGTCACCGGCGGCTCAAACACCTTCTTGCGCGCCTATTCGGAGCCTGTCGCGGGCGAAACGGGGCAGTACAGCTGGCCGTGGTCCCACTTGGCGATGCAAGAGGAATTCGTGTTCGACACGCCGCCCGACATCGGCAGCAGCACGATCGTCGACAACGACGCGTTTCCACCGAACGTCCAGTTGAAGGTGATCCGGTCCGGCGACAGCATCTGGACGCCGGTGGCGAGCCACCTTGAGCAGCGTGCAAACCTGGCGTTCAATCGCGTGGGGCCGTTGGCGCTCGGCGTGCAGTCAACCGACTCGGAAGCCGGGATCGAGCGCATGGGCCCGGTACAGGTGCGCTACGAGGCCCCGAGCATCGCCGACCTGCTGTCGTACACCCACCGGCTGAAGGGATGGGCACGCCCCAACGACCAGCAGGGCGGCTTCGACCAACCTGACCTATTGCTCGAGAACGTCATCCGCCCCACCGATGCGTTCGACAGCGTGTGGGTGGATCGACCGAACGCCATCCACCGCCGAATGCCGTGCCTCCCGAGGTACGCCGACGGCTGAGGCCGTCACGGATCGGTCGTCGTCGCGCGACCGACACCAGCCCAGGCGTGAGCACATCCGGCCCCCATCGGTCCGCGTCGATGGGGGCCGGTGCATGAGGTGGAGCGTTCTCGCCGTGTGCGCTGGAACCTGTCGTCCCGCACCTCCGCCGGCGGCACCGCCGAGCCCGGCACGTAGCGCATGTTGCCGGGCGCGACATCGGTGACGATCAGGCGGTCGAACAGGCCGGGCTCCTGGACGCAACGCGTCAGGGCGCAGCCGTGGACCGACCCGGTCACGCGCCGCCGACGCGCCGCTGCGGTCGAGGTCGGGCGGGAGGTGGCAGGCGTCGGGGCTGCCCGGCGCCGGCCGCGCCGCCGAGACGCCCATCACCCGGGCAGGCCCATCATCGCCCGGCGCACGCCGCCCCCGCGCCCCCCTCGTAGAACGGCCGGATCACCGCCTCGATGTCCGGCTCGCGGACCGTCAGGTCCGCCACCCGGTAGCGGTCCACCAACCGCCGGATCAGCTCCGAGGCGCTGACCGTGCCCCGCGCGAACCGGTACGTCACACGCCGGCCGTCGCGCGCCACCACCGTCGCGCCGTCGAGCGGCACCTCTGCGTAGTCCGCGTCGAAGTCCACCACCAGCTCCCGCGCGTGGCCGAACCGCGCGTGCAGCCCCTCGAGCGTGCCGTCGAAGAGCAGCCGCCCGCCCGCGATCACCACCACCCGCCGGCACAGCTTCTCGACGTCGCCCAGGTCATGCGTCGTCAGCATCACCGTCACCCCGCGCTCCGCGTTGATCGAGCGGATGAACTCCCGGATCCGCCCCTTGGCCACCACGTCCAGCCCGATCGTCGGCTCGTCGAGGAACACGAGGTCCGGGTCGTGCAGGAGCGCCGCCGCCAGGTCCGCCCGCATCCGCTGCCCCAGGCTGAGCTGCCGCACCGGCGTGTGCATGAACGCCCCGAGCTCGAGGAGGTCGTCGAACACCCGCAGGTTGCGCCGGAAGCGGTCCGCCGGGACGCGGTAGACGTGCCGCAGGAGCTCGAGGCTGTCTTGCGTCGGCAGGTCCCACCACAGGTTCGTCCGCTGCCCGAACACCACCCCGATGCGCCGCGTGTACGCCACGCGGTCCGCCCACGGCACGTGGCCCGCCACCCGCACCTCGCCGGCCGTCGGCACCAGGATCCCCGTCAGCATCTTCAGCGTCGTCGACTTGCCCGCCCCGTTGGGGCCGAGGTAGCCCACCAGCTCGCCTGCCGCCACGTCGAGGTCGATGCCGTCGACCGCCCGCACCGTCGCCGCCTCGCGCGACGCCAGCCCGCGCAGCGCGCCCAGCAGGCCCGGGCGGCGCGGCGCCACCTTGAAGTGCTTGACCAGCCCGCGCGCATGGATGAGCCCGCCCGCCCCCGTCGCGCCCGCTCCGATCCCCGGCATGCCGTCAGCTGCCCGTGCTGAGGTAGTGGCGCACGCCGACCCGCCAGGCCGCCATCCCGCCCGCGAGCACCAGCCCGCACACCAGCGGCGACGCGAATGGCGCCCACGCCGGCAGCCCGAACGGGACCGGCCTGTCGAGCAGCGCCACCGTCGGCACGTAGTTGACGAACGCCAGCGGGACGACGTAGACGAACAGCCGCCGCAGCCGGTCGCCGAAGATGTGGAGCGGGTAGCGCGCCATCTCCGAGCCGCCGTACGTCAGGATGTTGATCGCCTCGATCGACTCGACCGTCCAGAAGCACAGCGTCGCCCCGAACACCATCAGGCCGAGGAAGAACAGCACGCCGCCCACCATCGTCCAGCCCGCCAGCAGCCACTCCGAGGCGCCCCAGCGCCGCCAGGCGTCCAGCCACCACAGCGCCAGCCCCAGCACCAGGAGCCCCTCACCCAACCGCCCGAGCTGGCGCAGCTGGAACTTGCTGGCCAGCACCTGCAGGAACGCCGTCCGGGGGCGCACCAGCATCTGGTCGAACGTCCCCTGGCGGATGTGCTGGTTGAACTCGTCGAGCCCCTGGCCGAACAGGTGCACCACCGCGAACGGCAGCGCCACCAGGCCATAGAGCAGCGCCACCTCCGGCACCCGCCAGCCGCCGATCGTCTCGAAGCGCTGGAAGAAGATCAGGATCGCCGCGAACTCCGCCACGTTGCCGAGGAACGACCCCAGCGCCTCGAGGACGAACGACGTCTTGTACTGCATCTGCGACCGCACCTGGGCCGCGATCAGCACGCCGTAGAGCGCCACCGCCCCGCCCGCCCGGCGCACGTGCGCGCCCCCGCCGGCCCCGTCAAGGGTTGACTGCACCCCGTGCCCTCCCTAGAATCACCGTCTGTTCCGCCCCCGGACCATGCCCGAGCCGGCGCCGGCCGCCGCTCGGCGCCCCCTTGCCCGTGAGGTCACCCCATGGAAGTCCTGAAGGACCTGGTCTCGCTCGTCCTGCACGTCGACCAGCACCTGGCCGAGATCGTGCGCCAGTTCGGCGTGTGGACCTACGTCATCCTGTTCGGCATCGTGTTCCTCGAGACCGGCATCGTCCTCACCCCGTTCCTCCCCGGCGACTCGCTGCTCTTCGCCGCCGGGGCCCTGGCGGCCGCGTACCCCGAGACCCTCGACCCCGTGCACCTGTTCGTCCTGCTGGCCATCGCGGCCATCCTCGGCGACACCGCCAACTACTGGATCGGCCACCACCTCGGCCCGCGCGTGTTCCGCGAGAACGTCCGGTTCCTCAACCGCGAGAACCTCATGCGCACCGAGGCCTTCTACGAGAAGCACGGCGGCAAGACCATCATCATCGCCCGCTTCGTCCCCATCATCCGCACCTTTGCGCCGTTCGTCGCCGGCATCGGCAGCATGGCGTACGGGCGGTTCCTGGCCTTCAACGTCATCGGCGGCCTGATCTGGACCGGCGGCTTCATCTTCGCCGGCTATTATTTCGGCAACCTGCCGGTGGTCAAGGAAAACTTCGGCCTCGTCATCGTGGCCATCATCATCCTGTCGCTCTTGCCGCCGGTGTGGGAATACGTGCAGCACCGGCGGCAGTCCGCCGCGGCGGACGCGTCGTGACGGCCCCGGGCCGATCCCGCGCCGGCCGGCGAGGCGGCTGACCCCATGTTCAAGCGCCTCTTCGGGCGCGGCGAGACGCCGGACTCGCCGGGCGCGCGCGCGCAGATCGAGCAGAGCCTCGGCAAGACGCGCACCGGCCTCATGGGCCGGCTGGCCGAGGTGTTCGGCCCCGTCGACATCGACGACGACACGTGGGACGCGCTCGAGGCCCAGCTCATCCGCTCCGACGTCGGCGCCCAGGCCGCGGCCGACATCGTCGCCGAGCTGCGCGAGAAGGCCCGCCTGGCCGGCGTGCGGCGCGCCAGCGAGCTGCCCGACGTCCTGCACCGCGTGATGGCGCGGGCGCTCGCCGCCGCGGCCCCGCCCGCCGCCGACGGCGCCCCGGCCGGCGACCCGCCGCGGCCCTACGTCATCCTCGTCGCCGGCGTCAACGGCAGCGGCAAGACCACGAGCATCGCCAAGCTCGCCCACCAGCACGTCCGCGACGGCCGCGCCGTCGTCCTGGTGGCCGCCGACACCTTCCGCGCCGCCGCCATCGACCAGCTCAAGCTGTGGGGCGAGCGCATCGGCGTGCCGGTGATCGCCGGCCAGCCCGGCGGCGACCCGGGCGCCGTCGTCTTCGACGCGCTGAACTCGCACGCCGCCCGGTCGGCCGACGTCGTCATCGTCGACACCGCCGGCCGCCTGCACACCCAGGCCAACCTCATGGCCGAGCTCGTCAAGGTCCGCAACGTCGTCGCGCGCGTCATGCCCGACGCGCCGCACGCCACCCTGCTCGTGCTCGACGCCACGACCGGCCAGAACGGCCTCGCCCAGGCCAAGGCCTTCACGGCCGCGGTGAACGTCACCGGCCTCATCCTGGCCAAGCTCGACTCCACCGCCAAGGGCGGCGTCGCGTTCGCCGTCGTGCGCGAGCTTGGCGTGCCCATCGCCTACGTCGGCACCGGCGAGCAGGCCGCCGACCTCGCGCCGTTCGACGCGGCGGCGTACGTCGACGGCGTGCTCGGGCGGGTCGGCTAGGGCCGCCGGCCGCCCCCGCCCCGCGCCGCTATCCCAACAGCACCCGATACGCCACCACCGCCGCGGCCACGTGCACGTTGAGCGAGGCCCCCTTGCCGAACATCGGGATGCTGACATGCGCGTCGCAGGCCGCCAGGGCCGGGCGCGTGACCCCGTGGTCCTCGTTGCCGAGCACCAGCGCCACCGCCGGCGGATAGTCCACCGCGTGGTACGGCAGCGCCGCCGCCGTGATCTCCACCGCCGCGGCCCAGAAGCCCTCGGCCCGCAGCGCCGCGATGGCCTCCGTGGCGCTCGCCGCCCGCGACCACCGCACCCGCGCGTGCTTGCCGCGCCCCACCTTGGCGATGGTCGGGCTTGCCGTCGGGTCCGGCGTCGTGCCCGTCAGGACCACCTGCTCGGCCCCGCACGCGTCGGCGATCCGGAACAGCGATCCGACGTTGACCGGGTAGGCCACGTTCTCGAGCACGAACGCCAGCCGGCGCGCCGGCGGCGCCGCGCGCCTTTGGCCACGGTGGTGGCGCTTGAGGTCGGTGCCCCGCAGGGGGCCGGCGTCGGGCGACATGGGGTGCGGATCCTCCGGGGCGCGGCGGCGATGATGCTATGATAAGCCAGATACCACCCAATGGAGCATGCCAACCATGGACCACCTGATCGACCGGCTGACCACCGTCAACGCCCGCCTGCAGACGCTCCTGGTGCGTCTTTGACCTCGCCAGCCTGGAGTCCGAAGCCGACGCCATCGAGACGCAGACCCTCGCGCCCGACTTCTGGTCCGACCCCGCCGCCGCGCAGGCGGCCATGCGCCGCCTGAACGGCCTGCGCGACGACATCCGCGGCTGGCACGGGCTGACCGCCCGCATCGCCGACGCGATGGAGCTGGCGCCGCTCGTCGACGCCGAGGCCGACCCCGCCATGGCCGCCGAGGTCGAGGCCGAGGCCGACGCCATCGAGCGCGCGCTCGACGCGGCCGAGACCACGCTCTTGCTCTCGGGCCCGTACGACGGCCACGACGCGATCCTGTCGATCCACGCCGGGGCAGGCGGGACCGAGAGCCAGGACTGGGCCGAGATGCTCCAGCGCCTGTACCTGCGCTGGGCCGACCGTCACGGGTTCAAGACCGAGATCGTCGACACGACCCCCGGCGAGGAGGCCGGCATCAAGAGCACCACGCTGACCATCGCCGGCCGCAGCGCGTACGGCCTCCTGCGCAGCGAGCGCGGCGTGCACCGCCTCGTGCGCATCTCGCCGTTCGACGCATCGGCCCGTCGGCACACCAGCTTCGTCCTGGTCGAGGTCTCGCCGGTCATCGAGGACGACGTGTCGATCGAGATCCGCGACGAAGACCTGCGGGTCGACTACTACCGCGCCAGCGGCGCCGGCGGGCAGCACGTCAACAAGACGTCGAGCGCCGTGCGGCTCGTGCACCTGCCGACCAACGTCGTCGTCACGTGCCAGAACGAGCGCTCGCAGGCCCAGAACCGCGACACCGCGATGAAGCTCCTGCGCGCGCGGCTCCTCGAGCTCGAGCTCGAGAAGCGCGAGGCCGAGCAGGCCCGCATCAAGGGCCAGCACGTCGAGGCCGGGTGGGGCAACCAGATCCGGTCGTACGTCCTCCAGCCGTACCAGATGGTCAAGGACCACCGCACCGGTTACGAGTCCGGGCGGACCCAGGCCGTGCTCGACGGCGAGATCGACGGCTTCATCGACGCCTACCTGCGCTTCCAGGTCGGGGCCAAGTCCCTGGCCTAGCGCGGCGGGGGTGACCGGCACCGTCTGCGGGAACAGACACGAGGGGCGCGCCGAAAATGCTGCTACGGCCGCGCCCCTCGTGTAAGGAGGAGAAGGAAGAGATTGCGGGGTACCTTGAATGACCAGAGCATACCACAGCGCCCGACGCTTGCACAGGGCGCTTGGATGACGCTTGACCGTCGCTCGCCCCACGCTGGGCCGATGCTGGGCGCCGCGGGCGCTTGGCGCGGCGGTGGGCGGGCCGCTGCGACCCGGCCGGGCTGACCCGGCCACCGGCGGAGGAGCACAGCCATGTTCACCGATCGCGCACGGATCCTGTCGCGTGGCTTCGTCGAGCCCGTCGCGCTGGCGTTGGGGCGCATCGGGCTCACCCCCAACGGCATCACGTTCATCGGCGCCGCGCTGCACGTGGTGGTGGCCTGGCTGCTCTTCCACGGCCGGTTCGCGGCCGGCGGCGCGATGCTCGCGCTCGCGGCCGGCATCGACGGCCTCGACGGCACGCTGGCGCGCAAGACCGGGCAGACCTCCTCGCTCGGCGCGTTCCTCGACAGCACGTTCGACCGCATCTCCGAGATCCTGACGTTCCTCGGCCTCGTGGCGTACGCCGAGTGGGGCGCCAAGGCCGTCGGCGGCGCGCCGCTCTCGGCGTCGCTCGTGTTCCTGGCGGCGTCGGGCTCGGTGATGGTCAGCTACGCCCGCGCCCGCTCCGAGGGCATCGGCCGCGGCACCAAGGTCGGGCTGCTCGGCCGGATGGAGCGGATGGTGATCCTGGTGCTCGGCCTGGTGACCACCCAGGTGGCCGCGGCGCTGTGGATCATCGCGGTCGGGTCGTGGCTCACCACCGGCTTCCGGATCTACGACGTCTGGCGGCAGTCGGGCAGGACGGCGGCCGAGACCCGCACGTGACGCGGCGCGGCCGGGGCGCGATCGCGGCCGCCGCCGTCGTCGTCGCGGCCGGCCTGGCAGGGGCGGCCGTGGCGAAGGGCGACGACCTCTGGCGCGCCGCCTACCCCCTGCTCCCCGCGCGCCTCCAGGCCGCGCCGTACCGCCTGCGCGGCTGGGTGCGCGGCGAGCGGACGCCCGTCGCGCTGCCGACGCC
>QEVT01000478.1 GCA_003576755.1 bacterium
CCCGCGCCGCGGCGCGGGCCCGCTTCGACGGCGCGGCCGCCACCCGCGCGCTCGAGCGGGTGTATCGCACCGAGCTGGCGCGGCGCGGCATCGCGGTCCCCGGCGCCGTCGCCGCGACCGCCCGATCCGGGCTCCCCGGGACCGTGGGCGCGGCGTGAGCGATCCGTACGCCCCGCCGCCGGACGCCGAAGGGGCGGCGCCGCTCCGGGTGCTCCACGGCCGGAGCTCGGCGACGATGTACGGGCCTGAGCGCTCGCTCCTGCTCCTCGTGCCGCCGCTGGCGGCGCGCGGCGTGCAGACGCAGCTCCTGGCGGTCTACCGGCGCGCGCCGGATGCGCCGGAGATCCACCCGTGGATCCAGGCCGCCCGCGACGCGGGCCTCGACGCGGGCCAGGTCATCGACCCCGGCCCGTTCTCGCTCGGGGTGGTGCGGCGGGTGGCCCGCCGGATCGGCGCCAGCGGCGCCGACGTGCTGCACACCCACGACTACAAGACCAACATCCTGGGGGGCCTGGCCGCCCGTCGCCCGGACCGGTCGCTGCCGTGGGTCGCCACCGTGCACCTTCACACCGACACCACGCGCCGCCTGCGGGTCTACCGCACGCTCGACCTGTTCCTGCTGCGGCTGGCCGACCGCGTGGTCACGGTGTCGCGCGACCAGTGCCACATGCTGCTGCGGCGCGGGGTCGACCGGCGCCGCATCGCCCTCATCCCGACGGTCATCGACAGCGGGGCGTTTGCGGCGCGGATGGGTGACGCGGCCGCCTCGCGCTCGGCGCTCGGGCTGCCGGGCGACGCCGCGGTCATCACGCTGATCGGCCGGCTGACGCCGCAAAAGGGCGTCGAGGACCTGCTCGACGCGGCGCGCCTCGTGTGCGACGCCCGGCCCGAGGCGCGGTTCCTCATCGCCGGCCATGGGCCGCTGCGCGAGGACCTCGAGGCGCGCGCCGCCGGCCTCGGGCTGAACGGCGCCGTGCGCTTCCTGGGCTACTGCGCCGACATCCCCCCGCTCCTGGCGGCGAGCGACATCGTCGTGTTGCCGTCGCGTGCCGAGGGGCTGCCGCTCGTGCTGCTCGAGGCGCTGGCGGCGGGGCGGCCGGTGGTGGCGTCGCGCGTCGGCGGCATCCCGGACGTCGTGCGCGACAACGAGACCGGCCTCCTGGTGCCGCCGAACGCGCCGGACCGGGTGGCCGACGGGCTGCTCGACCTCCTGGCGCACCCCGATCGGGCGCAGGCGATGGGCCTGGCCGGGCGCAGCCTCGTGCGCCGGCAGTTCTCGCCGGAGCACGCGGCGCGCCGGCTGGCGGCGATCTACCGGACGGTGCTGGCCGAACGCCTCGCGTGAGGGCGGCCGCGCGGTGAGCCCGTCCCGTGCCTCGGCGGACCGTCGGTCCCCGCCCTGCGGCCGGCGCTGAGGCGATGCGCGTCTTCCTGGTCGACCCCGGCCAGCAGGTCCCGTTCTACTGCCGGGGCCTGGCGCGCGCGCTGGCGGCGGCCGGCGACGGCGTGGCGCTCGTGACGGCGCCGCTGCCGCACTACGACCCGGGGCCGGCGCCGCCGGGGGTCGAGGTGATCCACGCGTTCGGCCGCTGGCTCCCGGCGGCGGGCCGCCCGGCTGCAGGGGCAGCGCGGCCGGCCGCCCGCCGTGC
>QEVT01000479.1 GCA_003576755.1 bacterium
CCGTCGCCCCACCCGCACGCCGCCCTTCGCCGGACGGCCGCGGCGCGCCGCCGCGCCCGCCCCCGCCTGCCGCCGGCAGCCGCGCCGCCAGATCGCGCTCGTCGATCTGGATCAGCGCCGCCAGCCGCGACAGCCAGGCGCTGCGGCCCACAACGTCGGGGATGTCGGCGATCACCGGGATCAGGCGATCGGCCGCCTTGATCCGGCCGCGCGGCTCGGTCAGGTCGAGGTCGGCCGTCAGGGCGTCGAACAGGTACGCCATCAGCGGCTTGGCCGCCGCGACGGCCGCGCGCCACGTCTCGGGGTCGGCGCGGATCACGTCGTCGGGGTCGCGCCCCGGCGGCAGCGCGGCCACACGCAGCTCGACGTCCAGCCGGTGCTCGTAGCGCACCATGCCCGACGCCGTCGGCACCGGCACGACGTCGCCTGCCGCCGCCTCGCGCGCCACCTCGAGCCCGCGGAGCGTCGCCGCCTGCCCCGCGGCGTCGGCGTCCAGCGCCAGCACGATCACGCCGGCAAACCGCTTCAGCAGCTTCACCTGGTGCTCGGTCAGGGCCGTCCCGAGGCTCGCCACCACGTTGTCGAAGCCCGCCGCGTGGGCACGGATGACGTCGGTGTAGCCCTCGACGACCACCGCCACGCCCCCCGCGCGGATCGCGCGCGCCGCACGGTGCAGCCCGAAGAGCATGTGGCCCTTGTCGAAGATCGGCGACTGCGGCGAGTTCAGGTACTTCGGGACGCCGTCGGGGTCGAGCGTGCGCGCGCCGAACCCGATGGCGTGGCCGCGCGCGTCGTGGATGGGGATCATCAGCCGGCCGCGGAAGAGGTCGAACACCCCCCCGCCGCCCTCGCGCGGACGCGCCAGCCCCGCCGCCACGAGCGCGTCCGGCCCGAAGCCGCGCGCCGTCAGGTGCTCGACCAACGCCGTGCCGGCCGCCGGCGCCCAGCCGAGCTGGAAGGCCTGGGCCACGTCGGCCCCGAACGCGCGGGCTCGCAGGTACGCCCGCCCCGGGTCCGCCGCCGCGCCGCGCATGAGCTGCGCGTGGTAGAAGTCCACCGCCGCCGCGGTGGCGGCCAGCATGCGGTCGCGCTCGCTCTCGCGCTTCGCCGCGGCCGGCGACGGCGGCGCCAGCACCACGCCGGCGCGCCGGGCCAGGATCTCGAGCGCGGCCCGGAAGTCGATGTTCTCGACGCGCATCACGAAGTCGAACGCGTTGCCGCCGGTGGCGCACGCCCCGAAGCAGCGCCAGTTGCCGCTGTCGGGGTACACGACGAAGCTCGGAGTGCGCTCGTCGTGGAACGGGCACAGGCCGCGGTAGATGCGCCCGGCGCGCTTGAGCGCCACGTACTCGCCCACGACCTCGACGATGTCGATGCGGTCGCGGACGTCGTCGATGGTGCTCATGGCAGGGGGAATGATAGCAACGGCCCGGGCGGCGGGCGCCCGGGCCGATCGGTTCCGCCGGCGACGGGGCGCGGTGCCCCGCCGTACCGGTCATGCGTCGTGGCGCGGCCCGCTACGGCGTCGCCGTCGCCTCCGGCTCGCCTCCGGCCGCCGCACCAGGCGTGCCCGTGCCCCCCTGCGCCGCGTCCGCGTCCGCCGCGTCGGTGCCCGCCGTGCCTTCGTCCGCCCCCGGCGTGCCCGTGC
>QEVT01000094.1 GCA_003576755.1 bacterium
GCCCCGACCTTCGCCGGCCCGGCCGACGGCGTGCCCGACGGCCCCGCGATCCCGCTGGACGGCGCATGGCGCACCGCCGCGCCGCCCGGGGCGCCCCACGGCGTCACCGCGCTGGCCAGCGCGCCCGACGGCCGGCTGTTCGCCGGCACGAACGGCGACGGGCTCCGGGTGTACGCGCCCGGCGCCGGCGGGGCCTACGCGTGGTCGACGATCCGGATGGGCCGCGGCTTGCCGGGCCTGTCGAGCAACGCCGTGACGGCGCTGGCCGTGTTCGGCGGCGAGCTGTGGGTCGGCACGGCGGGCGCCGGCATCAGCGCGATGAAGCTCGCGGACGGCACGTGGCGCAACGTCGACAAGTCCAGCGGCCTGCCGGGCAACGCCATCCGCCGCCTGGTCGCGATCGACGCCGCCATCGGGACCGACTACCTGTGGGCGGCCACCGACGGCGGCGCCGCCCGCTACAGCGCCGGCCGCGGCGGCGAGACGTGGACCAAGGTCACCACCGCCGACGGCCTGCCGAGCAACGACGTGCTCGACGTCGCCGTGCAGACGGTGGTCACGCCCGTCACGTACATCGCCACGGCCAGCGGCCTCGCCAGGTCCGACGGCGCGGGCTGGACCGCCGTCAACGGCCCGGCGGCTTGCCCGTTCGACCGCGCCACGCGGCTCGAGGTCGACCGCTCGAACGTGCTGTGGCTCAGCGCGCAGCAGAACGTGCCGGCCTTCGCGCGCGCGGCGATCCCGCCGGACGCCCCCGCATCTCCCGACGCCAGCACATGGGTCTCCATCGGTGTGTGCCGCTACGTGCACGCCATCATCCAGTCCAAGTGGACGCTGTTCGACACCGGCACGCCGGGGCTGCCGTCCAACCAGGCGCTCGACCTGCGCGCCGACGACGCCAACCGGATGTGGCTGGGCTTTGCCAACGGCGCGGCCGTGTACGACCAGGGCAGCTGGCGGATGCTGACGCCGCCGGCCGCGCCGCTGGCCTCCGCCAAGGTCGGGGCCGTGCACGCCGTCGGCGAGGCGGTGTGGTTCGGCCACCCCGACACGGCGACGCTGACCCAGCACGCGCCCGGCTGGCTGCGCTTCGACGGCACCGCCCTCAAGGCGCCCGGCAAGACCCCGGGCCCGGTGTGGGTCGAGGACGGCGCCGTGTGGGTGGGCACCGGCAACGGCTTCAGCTGGTACACCGCGGCGGGCGGCTGGTCCGGCCGCGGCCTGGGCGCCGCCGTCGCCGGCGTGACGGGCTTCGCCCGCGACGGCGACGGCCAGTTGTGGGTCGCGACCGCCGGCAGCGGGGTGTTCGCCTTCGACGGCGCGTCGACCGCCGTCCAGACCACGGCTGCGCAGGGCCTCCCGCACGACGACGTGCGCGCCTTGGCGACCGACCCTCAGGGCCGGCTGTGGGCGGCCACCGCCGGCGGGCTGGGCTTGCGCGACAACGGCTACTGGCTGGCGTTCACCAAGGCCACCAGCCCGCTGCCGACCGACGACCTGACGGCGGTCGCGGTGGACGCGGTGGACCGCGTGTGGGTCGGCACGGCGGCGCACGGCATCGCGATCCTCGACCCCGGCGCGTCCGGCTCGGCCGCGTGGACCCACGTCGCCGCCGCCGACGGGCTACCGGCCGGCGCCATCCGCGCCCTCGTCCCCGACCCCGCCGGCGGCATGCGCGCCGCGACGCCGGCGGGCCTGGCGCGCTGGGACCCGGCGACGAACGCGTGGACCGTCGAAACCGCCGCGGGCGGGCAGCTCCCGTCCGACGACGTCCTCGGCGCGGCGGTCGACGGCGCGGGCGTGGCGTGGGCCGCCACCGGCGCGGGGCTGGGGATGGCCGACGCCGGCACGCGGTCCGCGTTCCACGTCACCGGCAGCATGCTCGACCGCGACCGCGTCGGCGGCATCGCGGCGGGCGGGGCCCGGCTGTGGGCCACCAGCGGCGGGCTCGTGTCGGTGCGCGGCGTCATCACCGGGCCGATCGGGCAGTTCGCCCCGGTCGTCGCCGGGTTCAGCCCGGCCCAGGGGACGCCGCTGTCGACCGTCGCCATCGACGGCACGCACTTCGACGACCGCGGGCCGAGCTACAACAAGGTGTACTTCGCCTACACCGGCAGCGAGGCCTACCGCGCGACGGTGCTGTCGGCGACGGCGACCCAGCTCGTGGTCAAGGTGCCCAAGCTGGCCGTCGACGGCCAGATCTTCGTCATCGCCCACGGGCTTACGGGCGCCAGCGCGGCCGCCTTCAAGGTCGTGCCGGGCATCACCAGCCTCGACGGCACGTGCCTCGGGCCGGGCGAGACGGTCGTCGTGCACGGCAAGGGCTTCATGGCCCAGGGGTCGTACTCGGCCTACGTGCGGGTCGGCAACGGCCCGTGGCGGCTGGCGGACGCGTGGGACGCCGACACGCTGTGGCGGGTCATCCGTCCGGGTGACACGTCCGGCAAGGTCAGCGTGCGGCTGGGGCAGGACGGCCCGACGGCGACCAGCGCCGCGAGCGTGGCGGTCGCCAAGGTGACCATCGCCGGCGCCAACGCCCAGCAGGCCGTCATGGGCCAGCCCATGATCTGGGGAAAGCGCACGCTCGTCCAGGTCTTCCCCGAGCACGACCAGGCCGGCGAGTGCCAGGTCAAGGCCACCGAGGTCGTGCTGGAGTGGAAGCAGAAGGGCGGCGCCCTGAAGCGCGCGGGGTGGACGGGCTGGGATCCGCCGGGCGGCAGGCCGTTGCCGGCGTCGGCCGCGCCGTCGCCGTCCGCGCCGCTCGCCGCCGGCCTCACCGCCGTGGCGGAGTTCAACTCGCCCCGCAGCAGCTTCACCGGGCTGTTCCCGATGGCCGACTTCGACGGCCTGCGCGTGACGATCAAGAACGGCCCCATCCAGGTCGCGACGGTCGACCTCGCGCCGTCGGCGTTCGGCTTCATCGACACGACCGGGGTCAACCGCAAGCTCGTCATGACGCCGGTGTTCCCGACGACGTTCTCCAACGCCGCGCGGCAGGCGTTCTGGAGCCACGCCTTCGATAGCTTCGACCACGTGGCGCGCCTCATGCCGCAGCAGGACGTCGACTGGTTCGGGACCGCCAACGCGTGGATCTACAAGTGGTACGCCGCCATCGGCTACGACGACGTCGACCTCAACCTCGAGGGCGAGAACCCCGACGAGGGGGACGATGGCAACGCGGTGCGAGATCTCGTCAACGACGAGGTGCAGCCCGACGGCACGACCTATGCGGTGGCCCTCGTGGCGCCCGCGGCCGGCGACGCCGACAACACGGCCGCCGGCGTCAGCAATGCCGGCACGCACACCGTGATGGCGTTCAACACCGAGGGCGTCGGCGGCAAGACGATCGTCCACGAGGTGATGCACGCCTATGGTCTGGTGGCGGGCGGCGCCGCCAACAAGTCGAGCACCAACGGGGCGCACTCGCGCTACGACGAGGGCCGCTGGTTCGACAAGGACGCCGCGGACAAGGGCCAGGGGGACTGCGTCGACCTGCTGCGCTACCGCCAGGCGCTCGAAGACCAGACCGGCGACACGCGGCGCATCGCCCGCCTCACCGGCGACGAGGCCGCGCAGGTGATGGCCAACGGCTGCGGCGCGTCCGACCAGGCCAAGTCGATCATCTCGTACGCCCCGTGGCGCGACAACTTCAACGTGTTCCTCGAGCCGTTGGACCACGCCACGATGCTGCTCGCGACGTGCGCTTCCGTCGAGTACGGCATCGGCGGCTGGGAGGTCGTCTCGACCTGCCCCGGCTATGTCGTCCCGGACGGCTTCCCGCTCCTGCTGCAGCGACTGGGCCGGAGCGCGGACGGCATCCGGCCCGGCCAGCGTCACCCCGGCGCGGGTCGGGCGGCGGCAGCGCCCGGCGCGCCGGTGCCCCTCGCGCCGGCGTCCCACCTGCCGCTGTCTCGTCTGCGCTGGCCGCAAGCGCCCTCCGCCCCGGCGGCCATGCCCGCCCCGCCCGGCGACGTCCCCGCCGCCCCCGCCGCCCCCGCCGACACGCCGCGCAGCCTGCGCCTGGCCGGGCGCATGACGCAGGACGGCGAGGTGACGATGCGGCTGCGCTTCGTCGAGGACAGCACGGCCGGGCGCACCCCCGCCGCGCGCGACGGCGGCTTCCGGCTGCGGCTGCGCGGCGCGGACGACGTGGCGCTCGTGGACTTCCCGTTCGACGTCGCATTCGAAGCCGGCCACCGCCATGGCGGGGATGACCAGGCGCACCACGCCGACACGGCGCCACCGACCGGCTGGTTCCACCTGCGCGTGCCGTTCCCCGACGGCACGGCCGTGGCCGAGCTGGTGCGCGCGGCGGACGACCACGTGCTGTGGTCTGCCGCGCCCAGCGCCCACGCGCCGACGGTGGCGGTGACCGCGCCGGCGGGCGGGTCGTTCGCCGCGGGCGCGACGGTGCCGGTGGCGTGGACCGGCGCCGACGCCGACGGCGACGCGCTGCAGTACGGCCTGGACTACTCGGCGGACGGCGGCCAGACCTGGCTGTCGATCGTCCCATACCTCGTCGGCACGGGCTTCGGTTGGGTGCCGGAGCACGTCCCGCCGAGCGCGCAGGCCCGGGTGCGCGTGCGCGTCAGCGACGGGTTCCACACGGCCGCCGCCGTATCGGCGCCCTTCGGCCTGGCGGCGCGCCCGCCGCTGGCCTTCATCCGCTCGCCGCGGCCCGGCGCGACGCACACCGAAGGGACCATCGTCGACCTCGTCGCCCGGTCGATCACGGCCGGCGGGGTGGACCACGGCGCCTTCGCGTGGCGGCTCGACGGGCGGCCGATCGGCAACACGCGCACGCTCTCGGCGACGCTCGCGGAGGTCGGCGACCACACGTTCGAGGTGGACGTCACGGCCGACGGTCTGGTGGGCAAGGCCAGCGTCACGGTCCACGTCGTCCCGGACCACGACCGCGATGGGCTGCCGAACGACTGGGAGCTCACGCACCGTCTGAACCCGCTCGATCTCGCCGACGCCGTCGCGGACACCGACGGCGACGGGCTGAGCAACCTCGACGAGCGCGCGCACGGCACCCACCCGCGCAAGCCCGACACCGACGGCGACGGCGCGCCGGACGGCATCGAGGTCGAGCGCGGCTCCGATCCGCTCGATCCGAACCGCGCGCCGCCGGCCGGCCCGGTGCTGGTGGTCGGCGCGCCGACGGTGCCGTTCGGCATGACCGGCGACACGCCGCCGGGCGACCGGACGATCTGGGTGACCAACGGCGGCGGCGGCGTGCTGAGCTGGGCGGCGTCGTCCGTGCAGGGCTGGATCGAGCTCGCGCCGGCGGCCGGCGCCGCCCCCACGGCGGTGACCATCGGCATCGACCCGGCCAAGCTCCCCGGCGCCGGCGCGCACGGCCCGCTGCCGGGCGAGTACATCGGTTACGTGACGTACACGGCCGAGGGCGCAGAGGGCAGCCCGTTCGTCCAGACGGTGAAGGTGACCGTCAAGGCCGCCGTGCCGACGGGAACGGCGACCCCGACGCCGACGATGACGCCGGGCACCCCGACGCCGACGCTCACGCCGTCTGTCGGCACCCGGACGTTCACCCCGACGCCGTCGCGGACCCCGCTGCCGACCTCGACGCCGACGGACGACCCGCGGGCGTCGGCGACGCCGACCGAGCCCGGGCGGGCGTGGGCGACGCCGACCGCCGACCCGAACGAGACGCCGGACGTCTGGCCGACGCGGACGCCGACGGCCACCGAGGACCCGCGCCGGCCGTGGACGCCGACGGCCACGGCGGACCCGCGCGCCAGCGGGACGCCGACGGCGACGGTCGAGCCGCGGACCACGGCCACACCGACCGACGGCCCGCGCGAAACGCCGTCGGCGACCGACGTGCCGCGGGCGTCGGCGACGCCGACCGAGACGCCCGCGCGGGCGACCGCCACGCCGCGGGACGCGACGTCGACGTCCACCCCCACGCGGCCGGCGCCGACGGTCACCGCGACCGCGACGCGCCCGGGCACGGGCACGGGCGTGGCGCACCGCGCGCCGGCCTTCCTGCCGTGGGTGTTGAACCGCGTCGACGTGCGGCGCGGGCGCGGGCGGTGAGCGGGGGCGTGGGGGATTGCCCCCACGCTGAACGCATGCACGTTTGGTGGGGGCAGGCTCAATGCCTGCCCCCACGCCCGCACGACGGCCCGGTCTTGTCACGCGTGTCGGGCCAGGGCAGGCGCGAGGCCTGCCCCTGTCAGCCGACGTGCTGAACACGTGCCAACCATGCGGCTGTCGCCCCCCCGTGCAACAGGTAGGATGGCGCATTCGTAATCAGCAGCAAGCCACCCGTTCCGGCTGCGTCGCCCGCGAATGACCACGGAGCTGCTCCGCCGATGCCCCGCCTTCCCGTCCGCCCGCACCGTCCGTTCCTTTCCCGCTCGCCCGCCCTTGCCCGCGCCCGTCTGGCCGGCTTCGCCCGCGCCCGCCTCCGCGCGCCCGGCCTCGTGTTGGCTGCCGCCCTGGCCGGCCTCGGCGCGGGCGCCCTGTCGGGCCACGCGCAGCCGGCGGCGCCCGTGCGCGACCAGGCCACCTGCGGCGAGCCGTGGGCAGGCACCGCCCGGATCGCCCCGCCGCTCTGGAAGGCGCAGACCTTCGTCCCCGGCCTCGACGGCCGCCTGGCCGCCGTCGACCTGCCCGGCGCCAGCGACGGCGGCACCGTCACCCTGCACCTCCGGCTGACGGTCGACTGCGACGTGCCGGCGCCGGTCGACATCGCGGTCGCCAGCGCCGCGCAAGGCACGCGCCTCACCTTCCCCGACCCGCCCGTGCTCCGCCGCGGCGCGGTCTACGCCCTCGCGGTCTCGTATGCCGGCCCCGGCTTCTACCACTGGGCCTACTCCAACCGGCCCGACTGCTACGCCGACCCGCGCGGCACCTCGTTCACGTCCGGCGACGGCGGCAGCACGTGGACCCGCGACGTCGACGACATCCACTTCGCGACCTGGATGCTGCCCGACGCGTCCGTGCCGACGGCGACGGCCTCGCCGCGGCCGTCCCCCACGCCGACGCCGTGGCCGACGCCGCTCCCGGGCACGCCGTCGTACACCGTCGTGGACCAGGCGAGCTGCGCGGACGAGCCTGTGGCCAGCGTGCAGGTCGGCGGCGACGTGTGGAAGGCACAGACGTTCGCGGCCGGCGCCGACGGCGCGCTGCGCGCCGTCGCGCTGCCTGGCACGCACACCGGCGGCACCACCGTGCTGCGCGTGCGCGAGGTCGACGCCCGCGGGTTCCCCGCCGGGCCCGATCTCGGGGCCGCCGTCGTCGGCTGCGGATCGGTGTTCGAGTTCCCGGCCGGCGTACGCCTGCGGGCGGGGCGGATGTACGCGCTGTGCGTGTCCAACGCCGGGTCCGCCTCCGGCTTCTGGTGGGGCTACTCCGGGCGCACCGACTGCGTCGCGGCGCCGGCCGCCACCTCCTACACGTCGCTGGATTCCGGCGCGAGCTGGTCGCGCGACGTCCTCGACATCCACTTCAAGACCTACGTGCTGCCCGACCGCCCTGGCGGCGTGCCCGCGACGCCCGCGCCGTCGCACGGCTGCGAGCGCCCGCCGCTGGCTGGTCCCGGGACGGTGGTCGCGGTGGCCGGGGCGGTCGGCCCCGACGGTGCGGCCCGGCGCGATGGGGCACCGCACGGCGCCCCCGCCGTCGATCGGTCTGCCGCCGAGGACCGCACGGTCCGCGCCGCCGTCGCGCGCGCCGACGCCCGCCCGCCGGCGGCCGCGCGCAAGACCGTGCTGGTGATCTCGCTGCCGACGGGGCGCTACGACCCCGAGCCGCTCCTGGCCAAGTCGCGCGACCTGGCGGCGCTGTTCAAGGAGGCCTCGGCGTATCACGGCTACAAGGATCCCGACGCGCGGCCGGCCGTGGAGTACGTGATCTACCAGGACCGCGTGTTCCTCGAGCCTGAGATGCCGCCGCGCTGCGGCAAGGAGCCCTACGACCTGGGCTATCTGTACGCGAAGCACGACGTCTGCCGCCTCGTGCGCCAGGGCCTGCTCGACGAGGTGTGGCTGTGGGAGGGGGCCACCGGCGGGTTGTTGGAATGGGCCGTCAACGGGCCCGAGTGGTCGGCGACCTACGGCAGCCGCATCCCGAGCTGCGGGCGGCAGGTCGCCGTCATGGCGTTCCACAACGGCATCGACCTGGGCTACGCGCTCCACAGCCTCGGCCACCGCATGGAGAGCACGCTGCGGGTCTACCGGCCGTGCGACATCTCGACCAGCACGTGGCCCTGGCCGGCCGTCGCGGCCGGCTGCCGCGACGGCACCGCCAGCGACCGCACCGGCTACGTCGCGCGGCCGTCGCCCGCCAACGGGCACGTCGGCGCTTGCGGCGACGTCCACCACCCACCGAACATCGCGCAGGGCGTCGACGGCGAGTACGACTACGACAACCCCGCCGCCGCCCGGTCGATCTGCGAGGACTGGCGGCGCGACGGGTCGGCCGCGGTCAAGGAGGTCACGTGCGCCGCGTGGGACTGCACCCAGACCGGCTACATGCTGTGGTGGTTCCAGAACCTGCCCGGCATCGCCAACACCAGCCGGGACCACCGCGGCGAGCCGATGCCCGACTGGTGGCCGTTCTTCTTCGGTCGGCTCGCCCCGACGCCTGAGCCGGCCACCCCGCCGGGCACCGCCGAACCCACCGCGACGCCGGCGGTCCCGACCGCGACCCCGACACGCACCTCGACCGTGACCCCGATCGCGACGCCCGACGGGCCCGCGACGCCCACCGCCACCCCTTTCCGCGCCGTGCTGCCGCTGGCCGCCCGGCACTGGGTCGTGCCCGCGCCGACGCCGGAGACGCCTGTCGCCGACCGCGCCCCGTATTGACCGCGCCAGCCCGCCGGACTATGCTCTCGGCGCCCCGGCCCGGGCGGCGGCCTTGCCGCGCGCCGCGACCCGTCGCGGCCTGCGCGCCGCACCCGGCCCGGCGGCGCCACCATCGACCCTTGCCCGTCCGCGGAGACAGCACCCATGACCACCCCGACCCCCGCCGGCACCCGCGTCGAGCGCGACTCGCTCGGCGACATCCACGTGCCGGCCGACGCGCTCTACGGCGCCCAGACCCAGCGCGCCGTCGACAACTTCCCGATCAGCGGCCTGCGCTTCGACCGCCCGTTCATCCGGGCGCTGGGCCTGATCAAGCTGGCGTGCGCCGGCGTCAACCGCGACCTCGACCTGCTCGACGGCGAGCGCGCCGACGCCATCGAGACGGCGTGCCGTGAGGTCGCCGACGGGGCGCACGACGCCCACTTCCCGATCGACATCTTCCAGACCGGGTCCGGCACCAGCACGAACATGAACGCCAACGAGGTCGTCGCCAACCGCGCGAACGTCCTCCTCGGCCAGCCGCTGGGCGTCAAGGCCCCGGTGCACCCCAACGACCACGTCAACATGGGCCAGTCGTCCAACGACGTCATCCCCACGGCCATCCACGTCGCCGCCGCCCTGGCCGTCGCCGAGCACCTCCTGCCCGCGCTCGACCACCTGGCCGCCACACTGCGCATCCGCGCCGACGAGCACGCCCACGTGGTCACGACCGGCCGGACGCACCTGATGGACGCCATGCCGGTCACGCTCGGCCAGGAGATCGGCGCCTGGGCCAGCCAGGTCGAGCTGGCCCGGGGTCGGCTGGCCGCGTTCCTGCCCGAGCTCAGCGCGCTGGCCATCGGGGGCACCGCCGTCGGCACCGGCGTCAACACGCCCAAGGGGTTCGGCAAGGCCGTGGCGGCGCGGCTGTCGGCGCTGACCGGCCACCCGTTCAGCGAGGCCGCCGACCACTTCGCCGCGCAGGCCACGTCCGACACCGCCGTGGCGTGCTCGGCGCTGCTCAAGAGCGCCGCCGTGGCGCTGATGAAGGTCGCCAACGACCTGCGGTGGATGAACTCGGGCCCGCAGGCCGGCTTCGGCGAGATCACGCTGCCCGCGCTGCAGCCCGGCTCGAGCATCATGCCGGGCAAGATCAACCCGGTGATCCCCGAGGCCATGACGATGGTCTGCGCCCAGGTGATGGGCAACGACACCACCATCACGGTGGCCGGGCAGGCGGCCAACTTCCAGCTGTCGGTCATGCTGCCGGTGATCGCGCGCAACCTCACCGAGTCGATCATGCTCTTGGCCGGCGCCTCGCGCGTCCTGGCCGACAAGGCCGTCCGCGACATGGTCGTCAACGCCGAGCACATCGCGAGCCTCGTCGAGCGCAACCCCATCCTCGTGACGGCGCTCAACCCGGTCATCGGCTACGACAAGGCCGCCCAGATCGCCAAGAAGGCGTACGCCGAGGGCCGCACGCTCAAGGACGTGACGCGCGAGCTGACCGATCTCTCCGACGCGGACATCGACCGCCTTCTCGACCCGGCCGGCATGACGTGATCGCCCCGCGCGCGCCGGCGTGCCGTCGGCCCGCCGGTCCTCGCGATCAGAGAGAAATCCCTTGACACGGTCTGTCGCGGGTTCTAAAATGCCTGTGCTATCCTATCGCCGTTCTTTACCCGCCGGCACGCCTAGCCCCGGTGCCGCCGGCGTTGACGCCACTCCGGAGTTGACTCGACGATGAGCGAGCTGAAGGTTCATGACCGTGCGCCCGACTTCGAGCTGATCGGGCACGATGGCGAGACCTACCGGCTGGCCGACTACCGTGGCCAGCCGGTCGTGATCATGTTCTACCCCATGGACTTCAGCGCCGTGTGCTCCGAGGAGCACGCGTGCATGCTGGACGCCATGAGCCAGTTCAACCGCCTGGAGGCCCAGGTCTTCGGCATCAGCGTCGACCACAAGGCGGCGCATGCCGCGTTCGTCAAGCAGAAGGGCCTGACGTACCCCCTCCTGGCGGACTTCCACCCCAAGGGCGCCGTCGGCCGCCTGTACGGGGTCTACCTCGAGGACAAGGGCTTCCACGCCCGCTGGACGTTCGTCATCGACCCGGAGGGCCGGGTCAGCTACATCCAGAAGAACCAGATCTCCGAGGTGCCCGAGATCGACGACCTGGTCGAGGCCGTCAAGGAATCGCTGTAGGCGCCCGCGACGCCCGCGCCCGCCGCAACACCCCACGCCCGGCCGCGCCCACGGGTCGCGGCCCACCACCCGAGGAGCCATTGGACCATGAGCTACACGCTGCCCGCGCTGCCCTACGCCTACGACGCGCTCGAGCCGCACATCGACGCCCGGACGATGGAGATCCACCACACCAAGCACCACCAGGCCTACGTCGACAACGTCAACAAGGCGCTGGAGGGACACCCCGACCTGCTCGCGCTGCCGGTCGACGACCTCATCCGCGACCTCGGCCGCGTGCCCGAGGCGGCACGCACGGCGGTGCGCAACAACGGCGGCGGCCACGCCAACCACGCGCTCTTCTGGACGCTGATGGGCCCGGGCGGCGGCGGCGCCCCGACCGGCGCGCTGGCCCAGGCCATCGACGCGGCCTTCGGCGGCTTCGACGCGTTCAAGGACCAGCTCGCCAAGGCCGGCATGACGCGCTTCGGCAGCGGCTGGGCGTGGCTGAGCATGGACGCGGGCGGGGCGCTGCGGGTCGAGAGCACCGCCAACCAGGACAGCCCGCTGATGGAGGGCCGCGTGCCGGTCCTCGGCGTCGACGTCTGGGAGCACGCCTACTACCTCAAGTACCAGAACCGGCGCGCCGACTACCTGGCGGCGTGGTGGAACGTGGTGAGCTGGGACGCGGTGGCGGCGCGGTACGCCGAGCTGACGTCTTGAGGTCTCATCGGCCATTCCAATGCCGGTGACGGTGGCGGTTGAGCCGACGTCTTGATCGAACGGCGGCCGCGGCGGCCGCCGCACCACGAACCATTCGACCGTCGGTCGATCCACGCAGGAGCACGCGTACCATGGCCGTCGAAATCAAGATGCCGCAGCTCGGCGAGAGCGTGTTCGAGGGCACCATCGGCAAGTGGCTCAAGCAGCCCGGCCAGACGGTGGAGAAGTACGAGCCGCTTCTCGAGGTGATCACCGACAAGGTCGACACCGAGATCACCGCCGTCGAGAGCGGCACGCTCCTCGAGATCCTGGTGCCCGAGGGCGAGACGGTCAAGGTCGGCACGGTGCTGGCGCTCGTCGGGGCGGCCGGCGAGGGCACCGGGGCCGTCGCGGCGCCTGCCGCGGCCCCCACCGCGCCGGCCGGTGTCGCCGTGCCCGCGGCCCCCGC
>QEVT01000480.1 GCA_003576755.1 bacterium
GCACCGGCCAGCGCCGCCGCCCCCGCCAGCCCGGCCGCCAGCCGGCCGACGGCGAGGGCGGCGGAGACGGCATCGTCGCGGTGTGGCGGGCGGCCGTCCGGGTCGCCGCCCGGCGCGCCGCCTTCGGGGCCCTCGCCAGGCTGGGTGCGTCCGCGACCACCGCCGGGGTCGTCGGCGACCAGGCGCCCGAGCGCGAGGGCCGCGGCGACGGCCAGGCCGAGGCTGACCAGCACGGCGGCCCGCTCCTGGTGCCGGAACTGCGCCATGCCGGGCAGGATCCGTAAGAGGACGGGAAACAGGGCGCCGTGGCCACCCAGGCTGACGAGCCAGCCGCCGCCGGCCAGCGCCGCCCAGAACCGCGTCGCCGGCACGTGCCGCACGCCCCACACCACGAGCGGCAGCGCCACGGCGCCGACGTACAGCGGCACCCACTGGCTGCCCCACACGGCGTCGGGCCGCCACGTCCGGCTGAACGCCGGTGCGACGAGCTGGATCACGTCGGCCACCGGCATGCCGGCGGCGACCTCGGCCGGGTCCACCACCCGTGCGGACCGCCGGGCGAAGTCCAGCGCCGGCAGCCACTGCGCGGCCGACCATGCCGCGGCCGCCGTGAGCCACGTGACGAACGTCGTGGCCAGACGCCGCCAGGCCGACCGGTCGCCGACGCCTTGCCAGGCCAGCCATGCGGTCCCGGCCCAGAGCGCGTAGAGCAGCGTCTGGGGGTGCCCGGCCAGCACGGCCAGCGCGGTCGCGCCACCGGCGGCGAGGCCGGGGGCACCGCGAAGGGTGGCACGGGAGCGGGCGCCGCCGGCGCGCACCGGCGTGGTCAGGGCCCAGAGCGTCGCGGGGATCCAGACCGCCGTGTCGAGCACCGCGAGCTGATCGATCGGGTAGCCCGTCAGGTAGCCCCCGAACCCGAACGCGATGCCGGCGTAAGCCGCCGCGGCGGCCGGGGCGCCGAGACGGCGCGCCAGCGCCCAAGCCAGGATGGCCCCGAGAGCCACGTGGGCCACGGCCTCGAGCTCGACCGCCCACAGCGGCAGCCGCCGCCCGCCGATCGCCAGCGGGACCTGGAGCAGGCGCCACGGATAGAGCACCGCGACCTGCGGATCGGCCAGCGCGGGCGTGCCGGCATACTGGTGGGGGTTCCACAGCGGCGGGTGCGCGCTGCCCCATGCGCCCGCCGCGAAAGCCCGGAACGGGTAGAACTGCCGCAGGAAGTCGCCGTCGGCCGGGCCGATCATCCGTCGGTCGTCGGGGTGGCTCGCCCAAAGGGGCCAGAAGAAGGCCGCGGCGAGCACGGCGAACGCCACCGGGGTCGACCATCGACCGAGGCGCGGCCGGGCGGCGCGTGAAGGCATGGCCGGATTATAGCCGACGCCGGCGGCCGCGCCCCCGCGTTCGACACCGCGGACCGTTTGCGGGCCCGTTCGGTGCCGGCTACGATTGGCCGGCATGTCGTATGTGAGCAGCCCGGCGGCCGACGGGCCTCGGTGTCACCACCGGGGCTGGCGGTGCGCGTCGGCGCTGGTCGCGGCCGTGCTGGCCACCTCGGCGCCGGGGCCGGTGCCCGTCGGCCGCGCGGTGGCGCCGGCGCCCGGGTCGGCACGGTACGCCGCGCGCCTGGTGGTGCTCGATGC
>QEVT01000481.1 GCA_003576755.1 bacterium
GGCGGGCCGGGCGTCGGCGGGTCGGGCGGCAGGCCGGGCGTCGGCGGGTCGGCGGGGTCGTCGGTCGGCGACGGCCGACAGCCGTCGACGAGCCCGAGCGTCGCAGTGACGGCCGCAGGGTCCGGCAGCGTCAAGTGCCGCGTGCGCCCGCGGAAGCACTGCAGCCGGGCCTCGAGGCGCGGCAGGTCGAGCGTGGCCGGGGCCGAGCCCAGCACGTCGATGGCCATGCTCAGCGTGACCCCGTCGATGCTCCACGGCGGATCGGTCCACGTCAGCCGCCGGCCGTCGGCGCTCACGTGGTAGCCGGCGGGCTGCACCGCATAGCTGATGACCCGCGTGTGGTCCGGCAACAGCAAGGCGAGGTCCATGTCGCGCAGCTGCGTGCCGTTGTTGTCCACGGCCACGCGGCTGAAGGTCGGGCCGAGGCCGCTCAGGCCGCCGATCCAGTGGGCGTCGTCCGAGGCCAGGGCGCGGTCGCCGGCGATGACCGTCACGCCCTCGTCCTTGGCGGCCCGGACCGCTGCGCCGAGCGCCTCGTAGGCCCGCGGGTCCATCCCGTCGGGCGGCGCCGGGTCGGTGGCGCCGAAGTACGCGACGTACTCGGCCACCGTGTCGGGCGCCGCGTCCCCGCGGTGCCGGCGCAACAGGTCCAGCGCCGTGCGCACGCCGCAGGCGCCGCAGCTCCGCGCGGCCGCCTCGGGCGTGGGCCCCGGGCCGGGCGTCGGGCGCCAGTAGCGCAGGAGCTCGTCGAGCCCGCGCTGGATGCGGGTGATGTCGTGCCGCAAGGGCTGGACCAGCGGGTCGCGTCCAGCCGGCGCCAACACCGCGGCCACGCGGATGTTGGGGTTGGCGCCGAGGTTGAGCTGGTTGACCGACCCCACCAGCCCGAGCGACCACGCCGCGTGGCGCGACGGGTCCAGCACGTAGACGATGTGCACGCGCTGCGCGGTGCACACGGGCTGGAAGGCGACCGTCAGATGACCGACGTCGCACGAGCGCCACGGGCGCGGCCAAGCCTCGACGCGCACCACCCCGCGGCAGACGCTCGGGGGGTCGTGGGCGGGCGACGCGGCGCTCTCGCGGGCACCGGGCATGGCCCAGCCCGCCGCGAGGATCGCGGCGGAGGCCAGCAGGCCCGCCCCGAGGCGTCGCGGACGCATGGCCGGCGCGCTACCGGCCTCCATCGGCGGCGAGGGCGGGCGCCTCCGGCGTCGCGGCCGGCGCTTCGGTCGCGGCCGGCGCCGCGGCGCACAATCGGAAGCGCACGATGCCCACGGCGGCGTCGACGTCGGCCGCCGTGAGCACCCGCCGCCGCGCCTCGCCCGGGCACAGCACGGCGGGCGCCGGAACGCCGAGCAGCTCGACGGCGTACGGCGGGGGGGCGTCGAGCGCGGCGCGCCCTTCGGCGATCGGGCCCGAAAACGCCAGCAGCTCTTCGTACACCGGCGTCCAGCCGTCGCCCGCCGCGGCCTCGATCAGCACCGCCGCCTGCTTCCCGTCGAGCGCGAGGGCGGGGTCCTCGGCCTCGACGCGGAGGGCCAGGAGGCGGGCGGCCGCGGTGGGCGATGGCGTCGGCGCCGCGGTCGGCGCTTCGGCGGACGGCGTCGGCGGCGCACCGGCCGCGGGTTGGGTGTCC
>QEVT01000095.1 GCA_003576755.1 bacterium
CGGCCTGCCGGCCTCCCGCATCGTCGCCGCCGGCCTCGGGCTCGCGCTCGCCCTGGCCCTCGCGGCCGCCGTCGCCGACCCGCCCCGCGCCGCCGCCCAGGCGTCGCGCGCCGGGTGGCGCACGCATGCCGGCGGCGACGAGATCCTGGCGCTGGCCGTCGACCCCAACGACCCCGAACGCCTGTGGGCCGGCACCGAGGGTGGCGGCGTGGTGTGGTGGGACCTCACCCACGACACGTTCGTCCAGCACGTCTTCCCCACCGAGGCCGGGCTGGTCAGCAACGACGTGTACGACATCGCCTTCGACGACGCCGGAAACGCATGGCTGGCGACCGGCCGCGGCGTGACGCTGGCCCCGACCAGCGGCGCATGGACCCCGTTCCCGACCGACGACATCCCCGACGAGGGGCTGCCGGATCCACCCCTGACCGCCGTCGTCGTCGACCCGAGCGGCGACGTGTGGGCCGGCGGGCCGCACGGCCTGGCGCACCTGACGTCGAGCGCGGCGGACTGGACGTTCGTGCCTGTCGACGCGTTCGAGCCCGGCGACGACGACCAGCCCAAGGACGGTCCCGGCCAGACCTATGTGGCCGACCTGGCGATCGGCCCGGACGGCAGAGTCTACGTGGCCCACGGCCGCGGCAAGAGCGGCGACCAGCCCGCGCTCTCGGTGTTCGACCCGGCCGGGCAGGCCTGGCGCCACACCAGCACGGTCGACCCCGCCACTGGCGGCACCGACGGGCCGACCACCGACCAAGTCATGGCCCTGGCCTCGCACGACGGACAGCTGTGGCTCGGCACGTGGGGCAAGGGCGTGCTCCGCTGGGACGGCACCGCGTGGGAAGCGTTCGACAAGTCGTTCGGGCTGTGCGACAACCGCGTGTGGGCCATCACCGCCGACGACGACGGCGTGTGGGCCGCCTGCGCCAACGACCGCGGCTCCGGCGCCGGCATCGCCGCGTGGAACGGCACCGACTGGGAAGCCCACGGCACGGCCGACGGGCTGCCCGACGACGCGCTGGTGGCGCTGGCCGCCACGGCGGACCGCGTCTACGTCGGGACCAACGGCACCGGCGTCGACGCGGCCGGCGAGGTCGCCGGCGCCGGGATCGTGCCGTTCGACGGCGCGGCGGCCACCGCGCTCCGCACGGCTCCCCGCACGCCGTGGTCCAACGACATCACGGCCGCCGCGTTCGCCCCCGACGGCACGCTGTGGGCCGGCACACGCGGCAGCGGCCTCATGCGTTACGCGCCGCAGGATCAGGCGTGGACGGTCTACACCGTCGAGTCGACGGACGGCGACCTGGCCGGCGACACCATCACCGACCTGGTCTTCCGCGGCAACGAGCTCTGGATCAGCGCCGCGCAGACGCAGTATCGCGGCGGTCAGTTCGTCGACGGCGGCGTCAGCGTTCTCGAGCACCGGACCGAACGCTGGGTGGACTTGATCCGGAAGCCGACGGGTGCCGGTGAGGCCGGGCTGCCCGACAACAACGTCAGCAGCCTGGCGGTCGACGGCGACGGCCAGGTGTGGTTCGGGCTCGGCAGCGTCAGCGGCGGCCTGGGGCTACCGTCGCAGAGCGGCGCGGGCGTCGCGGCGCTGGACCCGTCGACGGCGCGCTGGGAACGCTTCGACAGCAGCGCCGACGGCCTGGCGGGCGACACCGTGACCGACGTCGCCGCCGGCGGCGACACGGTGTGGGTGGCGGCCAGCTACCACACCGGCGCCCAGGGTCGGCGCGAGGGGGGCGGCGTCAGCCGCCTTGCGGCCGGTGCGTGGGACACATGGGCGCGCGACGACGACGGGTTCTTGACATACCATGGCAGCGGCGTCCCCACGCAGCAAGACCCGTTCATCGCCGGCGACGTGCGCGCAGTGGCCATGACCCGTGCGGGCGAGGCGCTGGCCGGCACGTACACCGCCGACGCCGCGAGCCTCATCGGCCGCTGGCCGTTCGTCGACGCGGTCGTCAACCAGCGCGCGGCGGCGGCCGGCCCGTGGACGGCCGTCACGTTCGTCGACGACGGCTGGGTCTCGGCGCTCGCCGAAGACACGCGTGGCCAGGTGTGGGCGGGGACGACGCGCGGCCACTTCTACAAGACCGATCCGTTCCACGAGCACTCGCCCAGTGGGAACCGTCAGTTCGACACCGCCATCGGCGGCGCGCATGTCCGCACCGCGGGCGGATGGATCACGCTCGAGCCCGGCAACAGCGGGCTGGCGTCCAACGCCGTCACCGCGCTGGCGGTGGACCCGACCAACGGACACGTGTGGCTGGGCACCGAGAACGGCGGGTTCTCGGTCTACACGGTAGACCAGGCCCAGCCGACCCCGAGCCCCGGCGGTCCGACGGCCACGGCAGCGCGCACGGCGACCGCTTCGCCGCCTGGCGCCACAGGCACCGTCCCGGCCATCGTGACGATCGACGTCCAGGCCACGCGCAGGCCCGGCACGCCGAAGCCGGGCGACGACGAAGAAGACGACGGTGCGCCGCCCGAGGTGCCGGAGCCGGGCTCGCTGCTCATCCTGGGCTCGGGGCTGGCCGGATTGGCCGGCTACCTCGGCTGGCGCCGCCGCGGCACCCGCTGAGGTCAGTCGAGGTCGAGCGCCAGGCGGTCCAACACGCGCACGAGGCGGAAGCCGGCATCGCGAAACGCCGCGATCGCCGCCGTGCGGCGGGTCTCGACCTCGGCCTCGACCTCCAGGCCGCGGTGTCTTGGTGCGAGCGCACGCAACGCGGCGTCGATCAACACCGGCTCGACGCGCCCCGACCATCGGGGCTCGACGGCGACATCGATGCGATGCGGACCGCGCTCGCGCACGGTCTGCAGGGCGAGGAGCCCCCGCATGTCGCCGTCGGCACGGGCGCACCACGCCCGGCGGGACTTGCCCTCGAGCCAGTCGTCGAGCACATCGAGCCAACCGGCCCGCTCGATGGCCTGGACGGTGAGGGCCGTCGGACCGCCGCGGTCGAGGTCGCCGGCACGGCCGAGGAGGCGGCGGGCCACATGCCGATCCGACCGGCCCAGGGCGGTGAGCGTGATGCCGGCGGCGTGCGGCGCGGAGGGCGGCGCCGTGGGGACTTGCGTCAGGCGGAGCGTCGCGGCCGTGCTCATCCGCCAGAAGCCCATGTCGAGGTACAACGCCTGAGCGGCCGCATTGTCGTTGCGGACCTGGAGCTGCACCTGACGGGCGCCGGCCGCATGCGCCGCGTCGAGCGCCGCACCCATCAGGCGCCGCGCGATCCCCAGCCGACGGTAGTCGGGATGCGTGGTGACGTTGGCGATGACCCACAGGTCGGCGTCGGCGTGCATCAGGCTGGCGTTGCCGACCAGCCGGCCGTCGGCATACCACACATAGCCCTTGAAGCCGCGGTCGGTGACCGCGAACACGCGGGAAAGCATCCCCCATGGTCCGGAGGTGCTCGCCGCCATCTCCGAGAGCCAGCGCCGGTCGCGGCTGTCGAGGTCATGGCCGAAGCCGAGCTCGAGCAACCCGACGACCGCGGTCAGGTCGCGCCACGGCAGGAAGGCGTGCATGCCATCGGGGACTGTCCGCAACGGCGCGAAGACGTCGACGCCGGTCATGGCTCGGGCGCCACCTCGTCGAGGGGCTCGTCGTCGGCCTCCCACGCGATGATCCAGGCGCACAGCCCGGCCAAGACGACCGTGGCTGCGCCAAGGGCGAGGCCCTGTGACATGTTCAGCCCGGCGTCTCGGGCCGACCACGCGAGGATGACCAACATGCCCAGCGCGAGCGCCAGCCAGGTGGCGAGGTTGGGATGACGATCTGCCCAGGCCTTCATGGGATCCGGGTCTCCTTTCGAACGTCGTTCACGGCCGGCGGCCGCGCAGCCGCGACCACGCAGCCGTCAGCTGGGCGCGCGTGGCCGACGGCGGGCCGCTGTTGTCGATCACCTCGCTGGCGACCGCCAGCCGCGGCGCGAGCGGCGGCGATGCCGCCAGCCGACGGTCGATGACGTCGTGGGACCACCCACGATCGCGCAGGCGCGAGCGCTGTTCCGCCGCGGCACAGACGACGAGCCAGACGTCGCTGCACGTCGCCGCCAGGCCCGACTCGACCAGCTTGACGGCCTCGACCGCGACGACCGGCGTGCGGATCCGGTCCAACCAGCCCCGGACCGCCGCGTGCACCGCCGGGTGCACGAGGCGCTCGAGGTCCTCCAACGCGGCCGGGTCGCCGAAGACGGTGTCCGCCAGCGCGCGCCGATCGATGCCGCCCGTCGCGCGCTCGACGCCGCCGCCGAATCGCGCCACGACGGCACGGATCACCGCCGCGTCTCGCGCCAGGATGTCGTGCACGACCTGGTCGGCGTCCAGTGTCGCCGTCCCCTGCTCGGCCAGCCAGCGACACACCGTGCTCTTGCCGCACCCTGCCGCACCGGTAACGCCGATCAGCCGCTGCGCCGCCTTGCTCACACCCCGGATTCTATCGCAGGCCGCGCGGCTTGTCACGCGCCGGGCAGCCGTCGGCGACGCCGGCCGGTCCTTCCGGTGGCGCGGGCACCGGTGCGGCCCGAGGGGCTTGCCACGGCCAGAGGCGAATGCTAGACTCCTGGCCATGCTTCAGCCTGCCGGCTCCAGACCGTGCGCCCGTTCGCGCTGCCTGCGCGCCATGGCGCAGCCCAGCGGTCGACAGGGGCGTGCGGTGTGCCGCCTGACCTGGGCCGCGATCATCGCCGCCTCCGTCGGGTCGGCGCCTCCGGTCGCGGGCCAGGCGCCCGACGCCGATGCGGTCGCGGTGGTCGAGCTGGCGCCCTCGCTCATCCAGCTCGCGAGCGCCCCGGTGCCGGTCGCCGTGCAGGTCCGCGAGGTCCCGCGGCTCGGTGCGTTCGACCTGACGCTCACCTTCGACCCGGCGCATGCCGTGGTCACCGCCGTCGAGCCCGGCGACTACCTCGCGACGGCCGACGGCCCCGGCACGGTCACGATCCGCACGGCCCAGGCCGGGCGGCTGAGGCTGTCCGGCGCGATCCCGCCTCCGGCCGAAGCGCCGCTGCAGGGCGAGAGCGGCGAGGGTTCGGGGGCGGCCGCGACCGCCCCGGACGCCGAGCCGCCCGCGCTCACCGCCGGGACGCTCGCCTTGGTGACGTTTGCCCCGCTTCAACGGTCCGAGGGCAGCGTGGCGGTCGAGGTCGTGGCCGTCGATCTCAGCGACGCCGAGGGCGCCGCCGTCGAGGCCACCGGGCTTACCGCACAGCTCACGGTCGTCGACGACCCGACCGACGAAGCCCGTGCGGAAGCGGAGCGACAGGCCGCAGCGCTGGCCGAGACGGTCGAGAACAACCCGCTGGGTGGTATCGCCGGCAGCGTCGAGCGGGCATTCCAGCAGGTCAGCCGGCAGCTGCGCGGCGTCGCGCTGAACCCGATCATGGTGTGGCTGGCCATCCTCGTCGGTGCGCTTGGCGTGGTCGGGCTCGGCTGGCAGCTCGGCCGTCGGCCGGCGGCCGACGATCGGCACGGTGCAGGCACGGTGTAGCGACCCGGCGCCCGCCGTTCGTGCGGGGACGGACGCATCAGCAGTTGTGTTATAATGGGCAAGGCCATCTGCGGACCGGGCAACCGGCCGCCATGGGCCAGCGGCAACCTGACATCAGCACGGGGGTGACTCGACATGGTTCAACGCGGCTTGCAGTCCTCGCATCTTCGGGCATCCGTGGTCACGGCGCTTGCGGCGGTGGCGACCGTCGTCGTGCCGGCCGCAGTGTTGCTCGCGTCGCCGCCTGGCGAGCCGATCCTGCCGCAGGAACAGGCGGTCGTCGACCTCGTCAACCAGGAGCGCGCGAAGGTCGGTGCGCCGGCCCTGATCGTCAACTACTCGTTGCAGGAGGCGGCGTGGTCGCACAACGAGCACATGGTCAGCACCGGGTGCTTCTCGCACGATCGGTGCGGCAACGGCGGCCCCGGTGACCGGATCAAGAAGACGGGCTACCGTTCGGTGACGTGGGGCGAGAACATCGCGCGCGGCCAGCGCACGCCGGCCGCCGTCATGAACGCGTGGATGAACAGCACCGGCCATCGGCGCAACATCCTCAACAAGGACTTCACCGACATCGGGGTCGCATACAACCCGAGCGGGCCGACCTGGACGCAGGTGTTTGCCACCCCGCGCCAGGACTACGCCACCGTCGTGCCTCCGGCCGGCGGCGGCTCGGGCACCACGCCGCCGGCATGCAGCGTGCCGGACTTCGATGCCGACCGCGTCGTGACGCAGGTCGACGTCAACATGGTGTCGGCCCGGTTCATGCAGACGGCGAGCGATCCCGGTTGGGATCCGCGCTACGACCTGATCAAGGACGACGTCGTCAACGTGTTCGACGTGTTCGAGGTCGTGCTGTCGCTCGACCAGCGGTGCGATTGACCGATCGGGCGCGACTCGCCGGCCACGACGGGCTGGGAGTCACGACGGCGCTGGCGATCACGACCCGACTGAATCGATGACGGCGATCCTCGTGCACGGCGGTGCCGGTCCGCATGCCGAGCACCGCGATGCCAAGCGCGCGGCGGCCGTGGTCGCCGTCGAAGCAGGGTGGGCGGTGCTCGCCGCCGGCGGCTCGGCGCTGGCGGCGGTCGAGGCGGCCACGCGTGTGCTCGAGGACGACCCGCTGTTCGATGCCGGTGTCGGCAGCTACCTCAACGCCGACGGCGAGGTCGAGCTCGACGCCATCGTGATGGACGGGCGGAACCTGACGTTCGGCGCGGTGGCGGCGGTCCAGCGCGTCAAGAACCCCATCAGCCTGGCCCGGCTGGTCTTGAGCGACAGCCCACACGCCATGTTGGCCGGCCCGGGCGCCGAACGCTTCGCCCGCGAGCACGGGCTAACGGTGCCGGCCGCGGACCTGCTCGCGCCGGAGGCCCTGCGCCAGTGGCGCGAGCGGCGCAACGGCACCGCGAGGACCCCCGGCGATCGAGCGGGGGTCGACCAGGCCGGCGCGGTCGGCGACACCGTGGGCGCCGTGGCGATCGATCGCCACGGGCACGTCGCGGCCGCCACCTCTACCGGTGGCACGCGGGACAAGTGGCCCGGGCGGGTCGGCGACTCGCCGATCGTCGGTGCGGGCGCCTATGCCGACGATACGTCCGGCGCCGTGTCGTGCACCGGGCACGGGGAGTCGATCATGCGCGTGTGCCTCGCCTACGCGGCGTGTGCGCACATGGCCGGCGGCGCGCCGGCACATGTCGCTTGTGAGCGCGCCATCCAACGGCTCGCGGACCGGACGGCCGGGCAGGGTGGGTTGATCGCCATCGGGCGCGACGGCCGGCTCGGATGGGCTTGGAACACACCCGCCATGCCGTACGCATGGCGGGACGACACCGGCGCCGGCACGGGTATCTGACCGGCGGCACGAGGGGGAGGGAACCCATGGACATTCCGCTGAACGCGCGCGTGCGCTGCCGCGACGGCGAGGCCGGGCGATCGACATGCCTGATCCTCAACCCGATCGACCAGCGGGCGACGCACGTCGTCGTCGCCAACCGGCGCGACGATCGCGACGACCATCTCGTGCCGATCGACCGCGTTCGTGCCGTCGGGGACGACGGGATCGCGCTCGACTGCACGCTGGCCGAGCTCGACGCCCTGCCGCGCTTCACCGAGACGCGGTTCGTCCGGCACCTCGAACCGCATGTCGCCATCGAGAACTACTACTGGATGCCGTACGTGTCGCCCGAAACGGTGACGGCGGCCGAGTACGTCGAACGCGTGCCGGCCGGGGAGTTGGCCGTGCACCGCGGGATGCCCGTGCGGGCCACGGACGGCGACGCCGGCTCGGTGAGCGAGCTCATCGTCGATCAAGGCGGGCACGTGACGCACATCGTGCTGCGCGCCGGCCACCTGTTCGGGAAGCACGACGTCGCCATCCCGCTCTCGGCCGTCGCGACCGTCGGCAGCGACGCGGTCGTGCTCAAGCTCGACCGCGCCGGGGTCGAGGCGCTGCCGCACGTGCCGGTCAAGCGGTGGTGGGCCTGACCGTCGACGGCGTCGGTTGTCATCCGGTCGCTGCGCGCCCCGATCCCCTGGAGCCTTCCCCAGAAGCGCGCGGCAGGGCACGGCAGGTCCACGGCGACGTTCGCGCCCGTCGCGCCGTGTGACGCCGCTGCGACCGTGACCGAGCACAGAGCCGCGACGGCTGCCAGACCACGGTGCTCACAAACGGAGGCCGTGTAGCTTGATGTTGTGTCGTCCTCCGATGGACCCGGTCCGGCGGTGGGAGCGGCGACTTCGGGCTCTCGACCAAGCCGACCTCCAGACCTGGACCTCTCACCCCGTCGCCCCCAACGCCGCGACGGCCGCCGCGACGCTCTCGTCCGGGCCGATCTTCACCCGCACGTCCTCCAGCCGGCCGTCGGGCCCGACGACGAAGTGGCTGCGCGTGATCCCCATGTACGTCCGCCCGTACATCGACTTCTCCCCCCACACGCCGTAGGCCGTCGCCACGGCGTGGTCCGCGTCGACCAGGAGCGGAAACGTCAGCCCGTGCTTGGCCTTGAACCGGGCGTGCGACGCCACGCCGTCCGGGCTGATGCCGAGCACGACCGCGCCGCGCGCCGCGATGTCGGGCTGCCGATCGCGAAACCCGCACGCCTGCCGGGTGCACCCCGACGTGTCGTCCTTGGGATAGAAAAAGACGATCACCCGCCGGCCTCGGAAGTCCGACAGGCGCACCGTCCCCCCGTCATCCGACGGCAGCGCGAAGTCCGGGGCCGGGTCGCCGATGCTGAGTGTGGCTGCGGTCATCTGGGTCCCTTAACCTCTCCAAGGTGAAAGCGCGGTTGCGATCGGGGCCATTGTAGCCCACCGCATGCCCATGGACCCAGGGCGCCGGGGCCGCGGCGCGGCCCCGGCGCCGATCACGACGGCCGTGGGCGGGCCCCGCCAGCCTCGGAGCGTCCGGCGCGCCTGGGGAGACCGCGCAGCCGCAGGAGCGCTGACGTTGAGTTTTCAAAGGTTGATATTGAGTTTTCAAAAGTTCCTATTGACAAATCGAACTTCATCGTGTATCCTGGCGCACGAAGCACCGGGCACCTCAAGCCCGGCCCGCCCCAACCAGGAGGCCGACCGATGTTGTACCCACCGATGGACCTGTACGACTGGGCCCGCGAGCGCCAGGCCGACCGCCTCGAGGAGGCTGCCCGACTCGGCGCGCTGCGCGGCCTGCCCACGCCCTGGCGCCGCGCGGTCCGCGCGGCCGCCGGGATGGCGTGGGGCCACGTGGGGCAGCGGCACTGATGGTCGCGCCCGTCGTCACGCGCTGCCCGGCCTGCGCGGGCGGGCTCGACGTGGCGCGTCTGATCTGCCCGCGCTGCGACACGGCGGTCGAGGGGCGCTTCTCGGCCGGGCCGTTCGCCGCGCTGACCCCGGAGCAGCTGGCCTTCGTCGAGACGTTCGTGGTGTGCGAAGGCAAGTTGAAGAGCATGGAAGCCGAGCTCGGGATCTCGTACCCGACCGTGCGCGCACGGCTGCACGAGATCATCCGGGCCCTCGGCCACGAGCCGGGCGGCCGCGACGGCGCGGCGGTGATCACGCCCGACGAGCGCCGGCAGGTCCTCGAGGACCTCGAAGCCGGACTGATCGACATGAACGAAGCGATGCGCGCCCTCCATCTGACCGAATGAACCCCGAGGAGACATCCAACCCATGCAACGCCAATCCGTCCCCACCACCGCCACCCCTCACGTCACGCTCGACGAGCTGCCCGGCGACGCCCGGATCAAGGGCTGGGACCGCTCCGAGGTCCTGGTCGAGTCCGACGCCGACGTCCCCATCGTTCTCGAGGCCACGCCAGACGGCGCGCGCATCCAGTGCGTCGGCGACTGCCGCATCCACGTGCCGCGCGGCGGCCGGGTGAGCGCCGGCGCCATCCGCGGCGACGCCCGCATCGGCGGGCTGGAGGGCGGCGTCACGCTGAAAGAGGTGTCGGGCGACCTCCGGTTGCGCCGGACCGGCGCCACCGCCGTCGATGCCGTGTTCGGCGACCTCTCCGCCCGCGGGATCTCCGGCGCGCTGACGGTCGCCAACGTCTACGGCGATGCCAACGTCGATCGGATCGCCGGCGACCTCACGCTGTCGCGCGTGGGCGCCGACGTCCGGGTCGGCGACGTGGGCGGCGACGTGCGCGTCGCGGCGGGCGCCGACGTGCTCGTCGACCTGACGGGCCTGCCCGCCCACGGCGAGGCGGTCCCCCCGATCCCACCCGTGCCGCCGATGGCGCCCACCCCGCCGCCGACGCCGGGATGGACGACCGGCGCCGGGCACGACATCGACCTCGACGTCGAGCTCGAGCTCGACGTGAAGAACCTCGGCCTCGCGGGCGACGACGGAGACATCCAGCCGGACGGCGACGACGCCGGCGACCAGCCCGGGCCGGCGGACGCCGCGGCCGGCGACGCGCCGGCCCGGCGCTTCGACATCCAGGCCGGAGCCGACGTCACCGTCAGGGTGCCGCCGGGCTTCGGCGCCACGCTCGTCGTCGAGAGCGGCGCGGGCGATGTCGGCGTCCGCCTGGCAGGCGCCACCGTCGAGCGCGACGGCAACACCAGCCGGATCGTGCTGGGCGACGGGCGCCACGCCTTCCACGTGCAGGCGGGCGGCCAGGTGAGGCTTGCCTCCGGCGCCGCCGAGCCGTGGGTCGACGGCCGATCGTGGGGGGAGATGGGCGACGAGTTCCGGACGATGGCCGAGCAGTTCGCCCGCCGGATGGAGGCCCAGCTCAGCACCATGACCGGTCAGCTCAGCGAGCGGCTGGCCCACCTGTCGCACAACCTGCCGGACGTGCTCGTCGCCGCCGGGCTCCCCGACGACGAGGCCGAGCGCATCAGCGAGCGCATCCGCCAGGCCGGCGAGCGCGCCGCCGAACGCGCGCAGCGCCACATCGAGCACGCCACGCGCACCGTGCAGCGCCAGGCCGACGAAGCCGCGCGCCGCAAGACGGTCAAGGTCGCCTTCCGCACGCGGCCGGACGCCGAAGGCGAGGCCCGGCCGGCAGCCTTCCGTTGGGCGCGCGGTCCCGAGGCGCCCCCCCAGGCGAAGGCCTCGACCGAGGAAAGGATGCTCGTGCTGCGCATGCTCGAGCAGGGCAAGATCTCGACCGACGACGCCGAGCGCCTGCTCGGCGCGCTCGAAGGGCGGCGGCCGTGAGCCCCGCGCCGCGGGCGCACGCGCCCGGGCCGAGCACGGCCCTCGTGGTCAACCCGCCGGGAACTCCGGTCGCGACGTCGGGTCCGGCACCGGAGGCCATCACGCGCTGGCCCACGGCACCGGCCGAGCTGGTGGTGCAGGCACAGCAGGTCCGCGCCATCACCGGCCAACCGGCCGGCACGGTGCTGCGGCGGCTGCTCTTCATGTGGCTGCGGATCTTCGTCCACGAGACCAAGGCCAACGGCAAGGTCGAACGGGTCAACGTGCGGCTGCCGATCCCGGTGCCGCTGGTGGGAGCCTTGCTCCGCCGGCAGATGCCGGGCCAGCAGGCGCTCCGCGCCGTCGCGGCGGCGTCCGACGCCGAGGACGGCCGGACCGCTTTGGGGCGCCACCTCGAGTCGTGGATGGGCTTCGAGCTGATCCGGGTGGAGTCGCACGACGCCGCGACGCACAAGTCGGAGCTCGTCGTGATCGGGCTCGACTGACCGCGTCGCCCATCGGCTTACGACGCACGACGCCGCCGCGGGCCGTTCCTCCGCGGCGGCGTCGCTGCTTCACCGCGGCCGGGGGGGCATCGCGCCCCCCGCGTCCCGGTCCTTCGCACCCAGTCGATCGGTGCTCGCATCGCCCTCGCGGCATACGGCATACGGCGGCGCCCCTTCCGGCTCAGGTCCGCGCCACCCGGTGGCCCGGCAGGGCCAGGTGCCGTGGGAGCAGCGGCCGGCTGCCGCCCTCGCCGCCGCCCTTGACGGCCTCGAAGTCCAGCCCGTTGGCCGCCGCGATGGCGCGCGCCAGGCGCTCGATCTCGGCCGCGCTGGCGACGTCGGGGTACACGTGCCGCGCGACGTCGAGCAGGCCGCCGGCCTGCACGACGACCATCGGCAGCGGGCCGATCACCCTTGCGGCGGCCGGCGCCGGCGACGGCGATGGCCCGGGTGCAGGCGCGGGCGGCGGCGC
>QEVT01000096.1 GCA_003576755.1 bacterium
GTGCGGCGTCGCGCACCGAGCCGTGAGCGGCCAGCCGCGCGCCGGCCAGGCCGGCGCCGCCGACGATGCCCGCGGCGAAGAGCATGATCCGCGCGGCGACTCGGGCGGACCGTCGTGCGGGCGGGCGAAGGGCGGCCATCGGGTCCGGCTCGGGGTGAGCACTGTGCATGGCCTGCCTCCTGGCTGGGGATCACGTGCCCGCGGATGGGCGGGCTTCCTGTGTGCGGCTCGGCCTCACGATGGACGGCTGGCTGCTCGATTGGTCACCGGTGGCGTGTTCATGGTTCCATCGCCATTAACTTGGTTACCAGGGTCACGTGGACACTCGAACGGCACCGCCGCCTCCGTCACTCCTCCCCGTCGTCTCCCGGCAGGTGGTACAGCCCCCACCCCTCGACGTCCGCGACCGGCGGCACGTAGAGGCTCGGCACCCGGTCGAGCTCGCGGCGCGCGCGGATCTGGTGCAGGGTGTCGTCGGCCACGATGACGTGCGCCGGCCACGAGATCGCCAACAGGTAGTCGTCGAGCCGCTTGGGCGTGCTCCACTTCTTCATCTCGACGCCGCGCCACGCGAAGATGCCGTGGAGCTCGCCGCTCGGGCCGGTGCCGCGGCCGTCGGTGCGCCGGATGCCGCCGTCGAGCACGATCGACAGATCGGCCTGGTCCGCCGCGTCGGCGATGGCGACGATGTCGTCGTTGGTGCGGTCGCCGGCGATCTCGGCCGCGTAGTAGCCGGCCAGCCGGGCGGCGAGGCCGACGAGCGCCGCTCCCACCAGGGCGATGGTGACGGCGGATGTCGCCGGCGCGAAGCGCGGGCGGGCGCCGCGGATCTCCGGCGGCCCCCCGCCGACCCGCGACGCCGCGGCGCCCGCGCCCGTCGCCGCGCCCGTCGCCGGAGTCGCACGCCGCAGGACGCGGTCCACGGCCAGCCCGACCGCCGCGTGCACCGCCGGCAGCGCCAGGCCGGCGTAGCGCGCGAGCAGCGTGTTGTCGTACTCGCGCATGACCGCCGGCATGCAGAGCGCCGCCGAGGCCACGAGCCACAGCGGCAGGGCGCTGGCGTGCCGCGCCGCGTACGCCGCGGCCGCCGCGGCGCCGGCCAGGAGCAGCCAGGCAAACGCGTCGCGCGCCAGCGGCGACGCCGCGTCGTGCCGTGCGCTCGAGACGCCGTCCGCCAGCGAGTGGGCGAAGTTGGCCACCCCGCGCACGTACGAGACATCGGTCCAGCTTTCCTGCAGGCCCTCGGCCGCGCCGGTCACGCGCGACTCCGCGGCACCGACCATCGACGGCAGGTGGTAGACGGCCAGCGGGCTGACCGCGATGCCGCCCGCCACCGCCGCCGCGACCGCCCAGCGGCCGGTGGCGAACTCGCGGCCACGCGGGCGGCGCCACAGCCACACGGCCAGGCCCGGCACGAAGGCCGCGCACAGCGGGTGGGTCTGGACGGCGAGCCCGACGAGCGCGCCCGCCGCCGCGAGCCATGCCCCGCGGCCCGTCGCGGCGGCGCGGGCGGCGGCGCACCACCCCAAGACCTGCAGCGGCAGCGCCAACGCCGTCATGTGCAGCACGTGGCTGTAGGTGACGACGGGCGTCAGCGTGACGGCCATGAACGCCGCCGCGACGATCCCGGCCCGCCGGCCGCCCAGCACGGCGGCGAAGAGATAGGTCGCCGCGACGCCGAGGCTGCCGATGGCCAGCGCCAGCAAGCGCGGCGTCTCGATGACCGGCGCCACCGCGCGTGCGGCGGCCAGGAGGTAGAGGAGGATGGCGCCGTTGTAGCCCGTGTCCTCGAACACGATCGGCCGCGCGCCATGTGCGTGGATGTCGACGGCGAGGCGCCACAGCGTGACCTCGTCGGTGTAGCGCGGGATGCGGTGGAGGTACGGCCAGCGCACCAGCGCTGCCGCAGCCAGCACGCCGCACGCGATGGCGGCGTCCTGCCGCCGCCGGCGCCGGGCGCGCCCTGCATCATCGGTTGACGCCGCGATCGTCGCCATCTCCCCCAAGACCGTGTCGTGGTGCGCACGCGCACCTGCTCCGCGCGGCGCGGCCCGTGCCGCCCGGAGCGGTCGGCTCGCGCCACCTGCCCGCGCGACACCCCCGTGGCCGCGGGCCTTCCCGCCCCCGTCCTCCGGCGGTATAATGCCAACGCTCGCACGGCTTGTCCATTGACGCCGGCACGCCGGGCCGGCGCGCCATGCTGGTCTTCTTGCCGCTCGCATCCCCAGGAGGTCCGCCTTGTCGTCCACGATCCCCGCGCCGCCCGCCATCGCCGCGCACGCCGCCGTCGGGTCGCTCGAGGCCTACCACGCCGAGTACCGCCGGTCGATCGACGACCCCGAGGGCTTCTGGCGGGAGCACGCCGCGCGGCTGGACTGGTACCGCCAGCCCGATCGCATCATGGACGTCGACATGGCGACCGGCGACTTCGAGTGGTACGGCGGCGGCCGGCTGAACGCGAGCTTCAACTGCGTCGACCGTCACGCGGCGCGTCAGCCCGACAAGACCGCGATCCTGTGGGCCGGCGACGCCCCCGGCGAGTACCGGCGCGTCAGCTACCGCGAGCTCAAGCAACACGTCGGGCGCATGGCCAACGTGCTGCGCAAGCACGGCGTGCGCCCGGGCGACCGCGTCGCCATCTACCTGCCGATGATCCCCGAGCTGGTGTACGCCATGCTGGCGTGCGCGCGCATCGGGGCCGTGCACTCGGTGGTGTTCGCGGGCTTCTCCGCCGAGTCGCTGCGCGACCGGATCCTCGACGCCGGGTGCAAGGTCCTCATCACGGCCAACCACGGCCTGCGCGGCGGCAAGGTCGTCCCCCTCAAGGCCACGGCCGACCAGGCGATCCAGGGCGTGAGCATGGTCGAGACCGTCCTGGTCGCGCGCCGCACCGACGTCGACGTCGGCATGACGCGCGGCCGCGACCACTGGCTCGACGACGAGCTCGCCGCGCAGCGGGCGGCCAGCCCGTGCGAGCCGATGGACGCCGAGGCGCCGCTGTACGTGCTCTACACGTCGGGCTCGACCGGCAAGCCGAAGGGCGTGATGCACACCACCGGGGGGTACCTGACCTACGCGTCGCTGACGCACGCCTACGTGTTCGACCTGCGGCCCGACGACATCTACGCCTGCGTGGCGGATGTCGGGTGGGTCACGGGGCACAGCTACATCGTCTACGGCCCGTTGGCCAACGGCGCCACGACGGTGATGTTCGAGTCGATCCCGACCTACCCCGACCCCGGGCGCTACTGGCAGCTCGTCGACGACCTCGGCATCAACATCTTCTACACGGCACCGACGGCGATCCGGGCGATCGCCCGGTCCGGCGACGACTGGGTGAAGCGGTATCGGCGCGACAGCCTGCGCGTGCTCGGCTCGGTGGGCGAGCCGATCAACCCCGAGGTGTGGCGGTGGTACCACGATGTGGTGGGCGACGGCCGCTGCGCGGTGGTCGACACGTGGTGGCAGACCGAGACGGGCGGGATCATGATCACGCCGCTGCCCGGCGCCGTCCCCACCAAGCCCGGATCGGCCACGCTGCCGTTCTTCGGCGTGCGGCCGGTGCTCGTCGACGACAAGGGCACGGTGCTCGAGGGCAACGACGTCAGCGGCAACCTGTGCCTGGCCGGCTCGTGGCCCGGCCAGGCGCGCACGATCTACGGCGACCACGTCCGGTTCGTCAAGACCTACTTCTCGGCTTACCCGGGCCTGTACTTCACCGGCGACGGCTGCCGGCGCGACAAGGACGGCTACTACTGGATCACCGGGCGCGTCGACGACGTGCTGAACGTGTCCGGGCACCGGCTGGGCACGGCCGAGATCGAGAGCGCGCTGGTGGAGCACGACGCGGTGGCCGAGGCGGCGGTGGTCGGCTTCCCGCACGACATCAAGGGCCAGGGCATCTACGCGTACGTCATCGTGACGCCGGAGTACGAGGGCATGGAGCGCGGGGCGCTGGTGACCTTGCTCAAGGACCAGGTGCGCGAGGCCATCGGCGCGATCGCCCGTCCGGACGAGGTCCAGATCACGCCCGGGCTGCCCAAGACGCGCTCGGGCAAGATCATGCGCCGCATCCTGCGCAAGATCGCGGCCGGCGAGTACTCGGCGCTGGGCGACGTGTCGACGCTGGCGGATCCCGAGGTGGTGGACCGCCTGATCGCGGACCGCGAGATGCTGCGGGCAGCCGCGGGATAGGGGTCAATCCCCCACGTCGACGAACACCTCGTCGGTCACCTGCGCGCCAAGCGCCAGCGGCGGCCGTTCCGCGTCGTCGCCGACGCGCACGTGCATCGGCCCGCCGAACGGCGCCTGCTCGACCACCTCGACCCGGGCGCCCGGAACGATGCCGACGCTCGCGAGGTACCGCAGCAGCGCCGCGCGGTCGTCGGCGACCCGGGCGACCCGACCCGAGCGCCCCGGCGCGAGCGTCGAAAGCGGCACCCCGACCGGCTCAGGGCAGGTTCCGTCCTTGCGCGGGATGGGCTGCCCATGCGGGTCGTACTCGGGGTCGCCCAGCATCGCCGCCACCCGGTCCTCGAACGCCTCGGAGATCACGTGCTCGAGGCGCTCGGCCTCGGCATGCACCTCGTCCCAGGGATACCCCAGCGCCTCGAACAGGTAGAGCTCGATCAGGCGGTGGTGACGGATGACCTCCAGCGCGACCTTCTCGCCCAGCGCGCTCAGCGCCACGCCGCGCCGTGGCGCATAGTCGACCAGGGCCGGCGACTCGGCCGCCAGCTTCTGGAGCATGCCGGTGACCGACGCCGGCGCCACGGCGAGGTACTCCGCAAGCACCGACGTCGCCACCCGCCCGTCGGTGCTCGCAGCCCGCAGGTGATAGATGGCCTTGAGGTAGTTCTCGGATGCTTCGGTCAGCGTATGCCCGCTGGCGCGCGCCTGTGTCACGTGCTGCTCCGCCGGTAATTAGCCGCAACTAAATCGCCATGGACATTGTAGGGTCGGTGCGGTGGGCACGCAAGGCGAAGGGGCTCGCCGAGCCCATTCTTGACATTCCTTCCAAAACCACTTGTGCTAGAATGGAGAGGTCAAGTCCGTCAGATTCGTCCAGTCCTCGGAGATGGGGGTGCGCCATGAACGATCGCTTCCGACTTGCCATGACCGGGCTCACCGCTGCGGCGCTGATCGCCGCCGGTCTCTTGCTGCCGGCGCGCCTCACGCGTGCCGCGCCCGGCTCGCCGGCCGCTGCTCCGGCTGCCCCCGACGCCGTCGACGACGTCAGCAGCTGCAGCGACGTCGACCCCACGACGGGGTTGCCGCTCTCGACCCGGCTGATCGGCCCGTCGTCGATCCTGCGCTGCCAGACCGCCGCCGTGACGTTGACGGTGCGCGCCTCGTGCGAGGCCGCGCCGCTGCACGTCATGCTGAGCATCGACCGCTCGGGCTCGATGATCGGGCAAGGCATCCGCGACGCCAAGACCGCGGCCAACGCCCTCATCGACGCGCTCGACATGCGCGAGAGCCCCAACGTCAAGATCGGCCTGGTGTCGCACGGGCCGCGGCCGACGCGCGACCTCAAGCTGACCAACAACGCCACGCAGGCCCGCGGCCGCATCGGGAGCCTCAACGCCGGCGGCGAGGACAACCTCGCCGACTCGATCAGCATGGCCCACAGCGAGCTGCGCGACGGCCGCGACGACGTCGTCGGGCAGCCCGTCGAGGTGATGGTCGTGCTGTCCGACGGCGGCCAGACCCGCCCGCCGGACTCGGCGATCCCGCCCGCCAACCAGGCCAAGAGCGACGGCATCCTCGTGGTCGCCGTGTGCATCGAGAACGGCACGCCCGGCGGCTGCACCGCCATGCGGCGCGTGGCCAGCTCGAGCCGCTACTACTTCGAGTCGCAGGGCACCGGCGGCCTCAAGCGCATCTTCCAGCAGATCGCCACCGACGTCAAGGACATCAAGCTGCGCTCGCTGACGGTCGAGGAGACGCTGCCCGAGAACCTGCACCTCCTGCCCGAGACCGTGTGGCCCGACGCCGAATGGGACGAGGCGTCGCGCAAGCTGCGGTGGGACTTCACGTTCGCGCCGACCGCCGGCATCTCGATGGGCTACCACGTGGCGCCGCTGGCCGTGCAGACCTATACCCTGGCCGCGGCCAACCTCGTGTCGTTCCGCGACAGCCGCAACAACCTCGGCTCGTTCGTCATGCCCACGGCCGTGCTGACCGTGCCCGACGAGTGCCCGGGCGTCGTCGTCGTCACGCCGACGCCGACCGACACGCCGACGCCGACGCCGACCGACACGCCGACGCCGACGCCGACGCACACGCCGACCCACACACCGACGAACACGCCGACGCCGACCGATACCCCGACCCCCACGCCGACCGCGACCCCGCGGCCGCAGCCGGTGTACCTGCCGATCCTCAACCTCAGCCGGTGCGTGGACCTCGACCGGCCGATCGACGTCGTCCTCGTCATCGACGCCTCGACGAGCATGCGCACCGCCACCGCGCTCGGCAGCACCCGCATCGCCGCGGCGCAGGACGGCGCCCGCCGCTTCGTCGACCTCATGCGGCCGGTCGACCAGGCCGCGGTGGTGTCGTTCAACGCCGCGGCGCACACGCTCGTGCCGTTGACCGCCGACCGCGCCGCGCTCAAGGCCGGCATCGACGCCATCACGCTGGCCTCGTGGACGCGCATCGACCTGGCCCTCGACGCGGCCACCGCGGTGCTCGGCGGACCCGGCGTGCGGCCGGGAAGCCGGCGCGTGATCGTGCTGCTCACCGACGGGCTGCCGACGCAGACCACGGCCGATGCCGTCCGCGCTTCGGCCGATGCGGCGCGCGCCGCGGCCACGGTGTTCGCCATCGGCGTCGGCGACGAGGTCGACCGCGCCCTCATGGCGGCGGTGGCGGGCGACCCGGGCCGCTTCGTCGGGGTCGACGACGCCGATGGCCTGGCGCGGGTCTACACGCAGATCGCCGAGAAGATCGCCTGCGACGGACCATGACGCCGCGGCGCACGCGGCCGTGATTGGAGCCACGGCGCGGGAGCCGATATACTTGCCGCCACCATGACCACACCCATCGACGGCACGGCTCCCGCGCCGTGGTTCGTGACCACGGCCATCCCCTACGTCAACGCCCAGCCGCACGTGGGCCATGCGCTCGAATACGTCCTCACCGACGCGCTGGCCCGCTACCACCGGCTCGTCGGCGACGACGTGTGGTTCTTGACGGGCACCGACGAGAACAGCCTCAAGAACGTCCAGGCCGCCGAGCGCGAGGGCGTGTCGCCGGCCGAGCTCGTGGCGCGCAACTCCCGGCTGTTCCTCGGGTTGCGCGACCCGCTCGACCTGTCGTTCGACGACTTCATCCGCACCAGCGCCGAGGCGCGGCACCGCGCCGGCGTGTGGCGGCTCTGGGAGGCGTGCGACCGGGCCGGCGACATCTACAAGCGGGCCTATCGCGGGCTGTACTGTGTCGGCTGCGAGCAGTTCTATGCCGAGAGCGAGCTCGACGGCGGCGTGTGCCCGGTGCACCGTACCGTCCCCGACGAGGTCGAGGAGGAGAACCACTTCTTCCGGCTGTCGCGCTACGCGGCGGCCCTCGAGGACCACATCGCCTCGGGGCGTTTTCGGATCGAGCCCGAGACGCGGCGCAACGAGGTCCTCAGCTTCATCCGCGGCGGGCTCGCGGACTTCAGCATCTCGCGCTCGCAGGCGCGGGCCCACGGCTGGGGCGTGCCGGTGCCCGGCGACCCCGATCAGGTGATGTACGTCTGGTTCGACGCGCTCGGCAACTACATCACGGCGCTCGACTACGCCGACGACGGGCCGCGCTTCCGGCGCTACTGGACCGAGGCCAAGGCCCGCGTGCACGTGGTCGGCAAGGACATCATCCGCTTCCACGCCGTCTACTGGCCGGCGATGCTGCTGTCGGCGGGCCTGGCGCTGCCGACCGACCTCATGGTCCACGGCTTCCTCACCGTCGAGGGCGTCAAGATCAGCAAGTCGCTCGGCAACGTCATCGACCCCGTGGGCCTGGCCGACGCCTACGGCTCGGACGCGCTGCGCTACTACCTGTTGCGCCAGATCCGGTCGACCGACGACGGCGACTTCGCGCTCGAGCGCTTCGTCCGCGCCTGCAACGCCGACCTTGCCGACCAGCTCGGCAACCTCCTCAGCCGGACGCTCGGCATGATCGGGCGCTACTACGACGGCGCCGTCCCGGCCCCGGCCGACGATGAGCGGTGGGCGCCCGGCGACCGTGCGCTGCGCGATGCCGGCGCGGCCCTCGGCGCGCGGGTCGACGCCGCCATGGCGCGCTTTCAGACCCATGAGGCCATGGCGGCGATCTGGGACGTCGTCGACGTCGCCAACAAGCACGTCGTGGCCGTCGAGCCGTGGACGCTGGCCAAGCGGCGCAAGAGCGCCGACCCCGCCGAGGCGGCCGACGCCGAGGCCCGGCTGGCCACGACGCTCTACGGCCTCGCCGAGGTGCTCCGGCTGGCGGCGTGGTTCTGCCAGCCGTTCATCCCCAAGTCGGCGGCCGGCATCTTCGCCCAGCTCGGCGTGGCGGCGGACGCAGCCGGGGCGTGGCCCGCGGCCGCGCGTTGGGGAGGGCTGCCGGCCGGCACGCGCGTGCAGCCGGGCGGGGTGCTGTTCCCGAAGCTCGAGCTGCCGCTGGACGCCGAAGCCTGAGCCCTCAGCGGTTCTTCAGGCTGTCCCGGATCTCGGTCAAGAGCTGCTGGTCGAGCGTCAGCGCCGGCGGTGTGTCGGCGGCGGGGGGGCGCGCGAACCGCTCGACCTGCCTGACCACCATGAACACGGCGAAGCCGGTGATGAGGAACGCGATCAGGCTGTTGATGAACCGCCCGTAGTTCAGCGTGGCGGCGCCGGCCGCCTGCGCCGCGGCCAGCGTGGCGTGGTCGCCGCCCGACAGGTTGATGAACAGGTTGGAGAAGTCGACCCCGTTGAGCACGAGGCCCAGCGGCGGCATGAGGATGTCCTTGACGAGCGACTCGACGACGCTGGTGAACGCGGCGCCGACGATGAAGCCGACGGCCAGATCGACGACGTTGCCCTGCATGATAAACGCTTTGAATGCCTGCATGGGGCCTGTCCGTCCTCGGCGGGATGTGGGCGGATACGGCAGCGGGACGCGCGGACGATGCCGCGCGTCCCGCGTATGATGTCCCAGGACGGCGCCGCCGGCAAGCCGCGCGCCGTCGCCCCGGTCAGCGCAGCGGGACCACCCGGAAGCGGATCTTCTTGCGCAGGCTGCGGCCGAAGTCCCCGGCCGTCAGCGTGAGGGGGTTGGGCGAGTTGGCGCACATCTTGTGCCCGGCGGGCAGCGTGAACGACACGGTCATCGGCTGGTCGATCGGCAGGCGGAAGAACGTGCTGCCGGACGGCTTGGTGAACGCGCCGAGCGGCGTCGCGCCCGCGAGCACCTCGACCCACTGCCGGCCGAGCTTGCGGTCGACGCCCTGCTGGTAGTTGCCGTCGCAGCGGTAGTCGATGAAGGCTTCGACCTGGAGCGAGCCGCACGTCGTGCCGGCCGGGCAGTAGACCGCGCCGATGGACGGCGTGGGAACGGGGGTGACGGGGACGGTCGCCGCGCGGCTCACGAGCCGAACGTTGTCGACGAAGATGCCGGCGCCGCCGGGCGTGGACCCATGGCTGTGGAAGAGCAGCTCGACGTGCACGACGCGGCCGGCGAAGCTGGCGCGCCAAGCGGGGTCCAGCGCATCGCGCACGTCCAACAGGTTCAGCCGCTGCCCGCGGGCCCAGGCGCTCAGCCGGCCGGTGGCCGAGTAGATCGGCCGCCGCTCGGCGACGTCGCCCGACCGGTCGTATGCGACGTAGTTGACGAAGAGGCCCTCGTCGGGCGCGGCATCGGCCCAGACGTCCATCACGAGGTCGAGCCGCTCCATGTTCTGGCGCTTGGAGAGGTCGAGGCGCAGCAGCACCGACGGGCTGGTGTCGGCCGGATAGGGTTCGCCGCAGCGGTAGCCGGCGCCGGCGGGGCCGCCGCAGATCGGGCAGAGCGACCGCGTGCCGTCGGCGGCCTGGCATGGGCTGGAAGCCCAGCGCCGCCCGCCGGCGGGCTGGCGGAGGTCGAGCAGCGTTTGTGGCAGCCACCGGTTGTCGCCGGTGGTGCCCGTGGGCCAGTCGGCGCGCTCGAACGTGTCGATGACGGTCGTCTCGTCGACCGCGGCGAGCACGCCGGGCGGTGACGCCGGGGCATCGTCGCGCGGTGCGGCGGCACTGTCGAGGTCGGCCTCGGCGCCCACGGCGGCGGGCGGAGGGGAGACGGCCAGCGCGGCCGCGATCGCCGCGGGTGCGACCGGACGCAGCCCGTCGGGCTGCACACCGCCGCCAGCCTCCTCCGCCAGGGCCCACCCGGCAGGGGCGGCGAGCGCCAGCACGACGAGGACCATGAGAACGTGGCGGCGGCGGACGTCGGCGGGCGCGCCGACGCCGAGACCGGCGCGCGCGCGGGCGGCACGGTCGGGGCAGGGGGAGAGGGATCGGGCGGAGGCGGGAGCGTGGCGGCGGCGGCGCATGGTCATGATCATCCCTTCGAGCGGGGCTCTAAACAATTTAGTAACTTCTTATAGCACATCCGTTGGGGGATGGCAACACGGTCGCCCGGCGGTATAATGGAGCCGTACATCCGTCTGCGATGCCGGCGCCCGGGCGCCGGCGTCTGTGCGTGTGGGGAGATGACCAGCATGCTGATCGGGATCGTCGGGCTGCCCAACAGCTCCAAGACCACGGTGTTCAACGCGCTGACGCGCGGCCATGTCGAGACCGAGGCGTTCAGCAGCGGGCAGTTCGCGGTGCACCAGGCGGTGGTCGAGGTGCCGGATCCCCGCATCGACGCGCTGGCGGCGATCTTCAAGCCCAAGAAGGTGACGTATGCGCGGGTGGAGTACAAGGACATCGGTGGGCTCGACAAGGGCATGAGCGCGGGCGGCCTGTCGGGCGAGATCCTCGGCGCGGTGTCGCAGAACGACGCGCTGCTGCACGTGGTGAGGGCTTTCGAGGACGAGAACGTCCCCCATCCCTACGACTCGGTCGACCCGGCGCGCGACGTCGCGATCCTCGACGCCGAGCTCGTCTTGTCGGACCTGGTGATCGTCGAGCGGCGGCTGGAGCGGCTGGTGGACCAGCTCCGCAAGTCGGCCAAGGGGGCGGAGCGCGACCGCTGGCAGGCCGAGCAGGCGCTCCTCGAACGGGTGAAGCCGGCGCTCGAGGACGAGGTCCCGATCCGCGACATGGGCCTGGCGCCCGACGAGCGCAAGCTCCTGCGCGGCTACCAGTTCCTGACGGCCAAGCCGATGCTGATCGTGCTCAACACCGGCGACGTCGACGTGCCGGACGCCTCGGCGCTCCTCGCGTACCCCCACGCCGAGTCGGCGGTGACGACGATCCGCGGTCGGCTCGAGATGGAGCTCGCGCAGCTCGACGCCGCCGAGCGGGCGGAGTTCATGGCCGAGTATGGCGTGACCGAGCTGGGCATGGACCGCGTGATCCGGCTGAGCTACCAGCTCCTGGGCCTGCACTCGTTCCTGACGGCGGGCGACACCGAGGTGCGCGCGTGGACGATCCCGGTGGGCGCGACGGCGCTGGAGGCGGCGGGCGCGATCCACTCGGACCTGGCGCGCGGCTTCATCCGCGCGGAGGTTACGGCCTACGCGGACCTGGTGGCCTGCGGATCGTTCGCCGAGGCCAAGAAGCTCGGCAAGCTGCGGCTCGAAGGCCGCGACTACGTGGTGCAGGACGGGGACGTGATCACGGTGCGGTTCAACGTGTAGGGCCAGCGCTGCGACTCGGAGGCGCTCGTCGGCGACGGCGTGCCCTCGCCGGATCCGAATCCTGGGGCCCGCACGACAGGCAGTGCGTGCCAGCCCAAAGCGGATGCCCCTGGCGGCGTGACGCATCGCGTCGATCGAGGGCTCCCGCCCTGGGACCGCGGGCTTCCAGCCCAGCACGTCGTGGCGTGCCGGAAGCCCGCGGTCCCAGGGATCCCGCGACGCTGCGGGCCTACGGCTTGACCTCCACGGCCACCACCGCCCAGTCGACAGCGCCGGAGAACGAGCCGTTGACGGCGGTCGAGCCCGCCGTCGGCACGACCTT
>QEVT01000482.1 GCA_003576755.1 bacterium
GCGCGGCCGCCCGCGCGGCGCGCGCCGCGCCGGCGGCGGCCGCCGGATCGACGGCCTCGCCGCGGCGGCGGGATCCCTCACGGCCCCCGCCGCCGCGGCGATCGGCGCGGATCAGCCGCCGTTGCGGCTGATCGAGAGGTCGATCTCCTTGCCGGTCGGGCCGGTCGGCAGGTCCGCCGGGCCGGGCAACACCTCGTCGACCAGGCCGTACGCCTTGGCCTCGAGCGCGGTCATGTAGTAGTCGCGCTCGAAGTCCTCGGCCACGCGCTCGACCGTCTGACCGGTGTGGTGGGCCAGGATGTGGTGGATCTTCTTGTGCAGGCGCAAGAGCTCGCGGGCCTGGATCTCGACGTCCTGGGCGTAGCCGCGGCTGCCGCCGCCGGCCGGGTGCATGTGCACCGTCGCGTTCGGCAGGGCGGTCCGCTTGCCCTTGGCGCCCGCGGCCAGGAGCACCGTGGCCATCGACGCCGTCGAGCCGACGGCGATGGTGCGGACGTCGGCGCGCACGAGCTGCATGGTGTCGTAGATCGCCAGGCCGGCGTAGACGATGCCGCCCGGCGAGTTGATGTACAGCGAGATGTCCTTCCCGGGGTCCTCGCGGTCGAGGAACAGCATCTGGGCCACGATCAGGTTGGCCACCTGGTCGTCGATCGGCGTGCCGAGGAAGATGATGCGTTCCTTGAGCAATAGGCTGAAGATGTCGTAGGCCCGTTCGCCCCGCCCCGTGGTCTCGATGACCATGGGCACGATGGCCTGCGGCGTCGTGATCTCTGGCGACATGCGCGGTCCTTTCAGTGACGGTCGTGGTGCCGACGGGGGTCGGCGCGCCGCCAATTCTAGTCTGCCGGCCGGGGCCGGCCAAGCGGGGCCGGCGGAGGGCGGCTGCCCGGACGCCGGGCGCCCCGCGCGCGCACGATGCGCGCTATTCGACATAAAGCAGGAGCGCCTGGAGGTAATCGCCTTCGGGGAACCCGGGCTGAAGGGGGTGGTCGGGTCCCGCGCCGCGCCGCTCGAGGATCCGCACGTTGCGCCTGGCCGCCGCCGCCGCGTCCGCCACGCCGTCGCGCAGGTGCTCGGCCGTGACGTGGCTCGAGCAGCTGCACGTCAGCACGAGCGCGCCGGGCGCGGCGCACGCCAGCGCCAGGGTGTTGAGCTGGCGATAGGCGGCGAGCGCGCGGTCCAGCGACGCGCGCGACGGGGCCATGCTGGGCGGGTCGACCACCACCAGGTCGTAGCGGTCGCGGCAGTCCGCCAGAAAGGCGAACGCGTCGCCGGTGTGCCAGCGATGGTGGGGCGCGTCCGGATCCAGCCCGTTGAGCGCGAAGTTGCGCCGTGCGGCGTCGAGCACCGGGGCCGCGATGTCGACGGTGGTGACGGCGCGCGCACCGCCTGCCGCCGCCGCCACCGAGAAGCCGCCGGTGTACGCGAACACGTTGAGCACGCGCCGGCCGGCCGCCAGGTCGCGCACGCGCCGGCGGTTCTCGCGCTGGTCGAGGTAAAAGCCCGTCTTGTGGCCGCGCACCACGTCGACCTCGAACGCCAGCCCGTGCTCACGGATCGCGATCGGACCGTCCAGGGCCGGGCCGTGGAGCACGTCGATGCCGCCCGCGGGGCCGCCGCCGGCAT
>QEVT01000097.1 GCA_003576755.1 bacterium
GTGCGGGCGCGGACGGGGGACGTGGATCGGGCGGCGCCCGGCACCCGAACGTCAGTTCGGATTATAGCACCGCGCGCCAACCCCCCCGCCGGCCGGGTCCGGCCCCGGGCGGATGCCGGGTCGACCGGATGTCGGCGCGACGTCAGCCCGTCCGCGACCCCGACCGGCCGGCCGAGCACCACGGCAGCCAGATCGGGCCGTGAGGGGCGGTCGGCGGCTTCGCGGTCGGCGTCGGCTCGGAGGGCGCCGGGAGCGTCGGCGATGGGACGGCGGTGGGCGGCATCGGCGTCGCCGCGGGCGTGGGCGTCGGGGGGACGCCGGTCGGCGGCATCGGCGTCGCCGCCGCCGTCGGCGTCGGCGGGGCGACGGCCCCGGCGGCCTGCCCGGAGTCGGGGCTCACGCGCAGCGAGGCGGTGTCCACGGCCTCGAAGTCCGAGCCGCGCAGCCGGTCGAGCTCGTGGAGGTGGTCGTTGTTCCAGCGCTCGTCGGGGACGCCCGAGATGAACCACGGGCTGCCGTTGTCGGCCAGGATCATGCCGTAGCGCTTGAGGGCGCGCAGGATCGCCTGGGTCTCGGGCGCATAGCCGGCGGTGTCGAAGCCCGCCTTCAGGCGGAAGCGCTGCCCGAGCGGCGGGTAGCGCGCATCGACGAGGTTCGACGCGAAGTGGCGCGCGGGCCACACGTACGCCCGACGTGTCCGCGGGGCCGTGAAGCGCACGGCGTGTGCGATCTCGCCCGCGGCGGCCTCGTCGTAGCGGACGAGGCCGGGCAGGATCGGCAGGCCGGCGGCGTCGGCCGACGTCCAGCCGTCGGGCCGCAGGGCGTTGGAGCGCAGGTCGAAGACCGCGCCCGAGCCGGCCTCGAGGCTGCCGTCGGGCTGCCAGTAGGCGTGGTACACCTCGTACAGCACGCAGCGGTCGCGGTCGACGACGAGGATGTGGCGGTCGCCGTCGCCGCCGGGCGGGCCTTCGATGGGGGCGTCGGTCGGGATGGGGTAGGGTCCGGGGTCGCTCTCGTCGGGCCACCGGAAGGCCAGCGCGACGCGCGGCTGGTCGCCCGGCACGGTGACGAACGGGATCCCGATCCGGCCGCCGTTCCACAGGCCGCTGCCGAAGTCGGCGTGGAGCTTGGTGCCGGCGCCGATGGTGTCGACGTAGGCCGCCGACCGCGGGTCGAGAGGCAGGGTGTCGACGGGGGTGTTCCAGATGTTGTCGGGCGGGAGCATCGGGCAGCCGGCGATGTCGGCGGCGCGGTCGGCGGCGGGGGCGGGGGGTTGGGCGGCTTGGGCGGGGGCGGGCGGGCGCGACGGCGCCGACGCGAAGGCGACGTGCGCGCCGACGGCGGCGAGGAGGACCAGGCGGTTCCATGCGGGGCGTTCAAGGTTCATGGGGTCTCTCCGGGGAGGGCGGATGTCCAGGTGTCGACCGGGGGCGAGGCGCAACCGCGCATCGCCGTCGGGAAGCAGATGGCGGGCGGGGGGAAGATCGTCACGGCGGGCGGGGCGCGAGACCGTGGCGTGAGCTCGACGCGATCGACGGCGTGGAGGGGCTTGGACGATGGCCGCGACCGGGCTTCGTGCACGTCGGGCGGCGCCGTGCGGAGGCCGGCCATCGCCGCGCCGCGCCGCAGCTCGGTGCAGCCCAGCCGCTACGGGTCGACGACGGTCGGAGTCGGCATGACCTGCTCCCGGATCGTCTCCCAGCGCCGCGTCTGTTCGGCCTGGTAGGACCGCTCCCTTGGCCCCCAGTACGTCCGAATGTATGCCAGGATCGCCTCGGCCTCTTCCACCGTCACCTTCTCGGCGAAGGCGGGCATGTTCGAGTTGGGGTCGTAGACCGTGCCCCCCATCAGGATGATCCTGATCAGCTCGGCATCGGAGTGGTGCCAGGTGTGCCCGCTGGCGTCGTGCGGCGGCGCAGGCAACGATCCGTCCGGAAGCGCCTGAGTCCAGTTGGGCTGCCCCTCCGCGTTCGCCCCGTGGCAGCTTGCACACTCACGATCGTAGATCGTCCGGCCGAGCGCGACCTGCCCCGTCTCGGGCCGGGCTTGGGTTGGCCAGGTCAGGTCGATCGGCGCCGGCGGGTTGGATCGGTCGAGGTGCTCGGGAGGGCCCTCCGACGGCCGCCTGAGCGCCAGACCAAGGCCGACGAGCACGGCCACGATGAGAACGCCGGCGATCCGGCCAACACGCGGCGACGGTGTCCGGCGGCTCACGGCCGACCCCAGGCCGCGCCGGTGGTCAGCGCGCGGCTCAGCCTTGCCGGCCACCGCCCGGTCGTGCTGTGGCAAGGGCCCCCTGAGGCAGCATCACGTGGCTGGCCGAGGCGCCGGCGACGCGCCGGCCGCGGATCCGACATCGGCGAGGCGCGGCGCCCCCGGCGATTGCCTTGACTCTCGATGGCCCGTATGCTTGGCGCGCCGACCCGTCGGCGACCATGCCCCGCACCGCAGGGCCCTGCCCGCCCGAGGAGACCACCGCCATGCGCACGCCCGCCGGCACCGAGTGCCGCCACTACTACGAGGACTTCAACCGGGGTCGGCAGACCCAGGAATGCCGGTTGATCAAGGCGAACACGCGCTCGCTGCCGTGGACGCCCCCTCTGTGCGCCAAGTGCCGCGTGCCCGACGTGCTCCGGGCCAACGGCTCGCCGCACTTGAGGCTCGAGCTGACGGTCCGCAAGCGCTTCGGGCTCTTCACGGCGCTCGAGCTCACCGGCTACTGCGGTCGGCACGGACGGCCGGTACCCGACCTCATGAGGGGCTGCGAGGCGTGCGCGGCGGAGGATTGAGCAGCGGGGGGCAGGCGCAAGCGGTGTGGGGAGATCGCGTGACGGACACGTTCACTCGGGCGGCTCGATCGTGTCGTAGTGGATGTCCGCCTTAGGGCGAACCCGCAAGATCCGCACGACGTGTCTTGCTTCATCGATGTGATAGGCAACGCGCCATCTCCCTGCGAGCCAGATGCGCATGACTTGAGGCCGATCACGCAGCTCACGCGCCCGTTTCGGCCGCGGTTCAATCGCCAGCTCGTCGATCAACCGGATGGCTTGTGCCCGCACGTACCCCGGAAGCCCGCGGAGCTCATCGCGGACAGCCGGAGCAACCTCAACGCGATAGCTCACCCGCCGCCTCGGCGCGGGCGATCTCGGCTTTGACGGTGTCCCAGTCCAACCAGGCGTCCGGGTCGGTGCCATACTCCGCCAAACGGTCGAGTGCCTCGACCAGGAGGATCTGGTCTTGTGACGCATCGGACGGCCCTTCGTGGAGCGGATCGCCGGAGACGGTGCGGCGCGTTTCGATGAGACGGCGCAACTCCTCACGAACCACCCGACGAACCAGCTTTTCCAAGTCCGTTCGGCTCAGGGCGATGGTTGTCTCGGCCATCATGAGCCTCCTCTCTGTCCGGCATGATGATACCGGCGGGCCGCCTTGCTGCCAACGCCGTGGGGTCCCAGCGTTCTGCCGACGGCGGGCGGGGTCTCCCCCGCCCGCCGTGCGCCGGGCGCCGCCTCACGCCGGCGGGTGCGTCTCGCCCTCCCCCATCCAGCGCGCGAGCTGGCGCGCCGCGTAGTCCCGCCCGCCCAGGCCGAAGGCCAGGGCCACGGCCGCGGCGATGGCGTACACCAGGGCGCTGAAGCCGCTGGTCACGATCTCCTGGCCGAGCTGCATCTGGCTGAGCGCCATGAAGCCGGCGAAGATCAAGATGGCGTAGCGGCCGAGCATCGCCACCGTCCGCCCCTCCTCGCCCATCGTGCCGAGAATCGTCGTGCGGGCCAGGTTGGCCAGATACACCCCGAAGGCGAAGACCGCCAGCGCCAGGATCGCCTGCCCGCCGAGGTCGAGCACCGCGCCGATGGCATCGGCGAGCTTGCCCAAACCGAGCTGGCTCGCCGCGGCCGTGGCGGCGAAGAGCATCACCGCGGCCTGCGCCAGGTTGCCCGCCGTCCCCGACGGCGACGCGATGCCCTCGCCCGACAGCCCGTGCAGGCCCAGGCGCGACGGCCACGAGTCGAAGCCCACCCCGGCCAGCAGGCTGGCGACGAGGCCGCCGACGAGGCGCGCCGCGAGGTAGGCCACGACGAGGATCACCCCGGCGCTGACCACGGTCGGCACGAACTCGAGGAACCGGTTGAGCATGTTGGTGGCGGGCTCGGACACGGCGGTGATGCCCAGGGTGTCGAGCGCCTGCACGACGGTCGGCACCAGGATGAAGGCGTAGACGAGCGTGCCGATGAGGCGCGACAGCGAGAACTCGATGCCGGCGCGGGAGCCGAGGCGGTCGACGCCGGTGGCGGTCAGCAGGTTAACGGCGATCTGGCGCAGCACGCGGGCGATGAACCAGCCCACCAGGAGCACGATGGCGGCGCCGAAGATGCCGGGGATGAAGTTCACGATGTTGCTGACGAGGCCGCTGGCCTGGCTCGACAGGGCGGTGAGGCCGAGCGAGTCGAGGATCTGCGGCAGGAACGCGAGCCACACCAGGGCCGAGGCGCCGGCGGCGAGGCTGCGCGAGAAGCCCTGCTCCTCTTCCATGCCGACCTGGGTCGACAGGCGCTCGTCGAGGCGGCTCATGTCGGCGACACGGTTGACGAGGGTCTGCACGACCGTGGCGATGACCCACGCGACGACCGCGAGGATGGCCGCGCCGACGATGCCGCTCAGGCTGCCGGTGAACTTGGCGGCAAGGTCGCTGAGCGGCTGCGACACCGCGTCGATGCGCAGCCAGCTGAAGAAGATGCCGAGGGCATAGAGCAGGACGAGGTAGTAGACGATCTGCCCGACCCAGCCCGTGACCGGCGGGAAGGCTTCGTCGGCCTCGTTGCCCATGGCGCGGGCCACGCGCTCGTCGACGTGGAAGCGGCGCAGGACGCCGCGGACGACGCCGGCCAGGATGGTGGCGATGACCCAGCCGATGATCAGCATGACGAGGCCGATCAGGAGGTTGGGCAGGAACTCCGTGAGCTGGTTGATCAGGTCGTTGACGTTGAACGCGGCCTGGGTTTGCAGGAACACCATGTCGGACGCTCCTCCGGTGGGATGCGCGGCAGGCGGTCGTGCGTGCGGCGCCTGCCTGGGGCGGTTGGGACGGGTGGCGGCAGGCGGGTCGAGGATGGCCCGCGTGCCCGCCGACTGTCACAACACCCGAGGAGGGGCATTGGTTGTGGGCGGGGGCGGCCTCACGCCCCGTACGGCACCCAGATGTTCTTGACCTGCGTGGCGTGGCGCAGGCAGGTGTCGGCGTCGGCGCGCGACCAGTCGCGGGGGCGGCCGAGGCCGACCCACGTCTGCTTGAGGTTGCCGGCCGAGGCCGCCTCGACCATGGCGCCGCCGGCGGCGTCGCCGAAGTGCCACACGGCGTCGACGTCGGCGTGCTCGGCCAGGGTGCGGGCCAGGGGGTCGCGGGCGCCGGTGACGATGTTGACGACGCCGGGCGGCACGTCGCTGGTCTCGAGGACGCTGTAGAGCTCGACGGCGGCGAGGGGGTGTGCCGGCGAGGGCACGACGACCACGGCGTTGCCCATGGCGACGGCGGGCGCGGCGAGGGCCACGAGCGCGAGGAGCGGCGCCGCGTCGGGGCAGACGATGCCGATGGTGCCGACCGCCTCGGGCATGGCCAGCGTGACGCAGCGCAGCGGGGTGTGGTGGACGGCGCCGTCGTGCTTGTCGGCCAGGGCGGCGAAGGTGAACAGGCGGTCGACGGCGGCGTCGACCTCGGCGGCGGCGCCGGCGGCGTCGCCGGTGGTCAGCGCGATGCGGGCGGCGAAGGCGTCGCGGCGGGCGGCCAGGTTCTCGGCGACGTAGTAGAGCACCTGCGCCCGTGCGTGGGCGGAGCGGTCGGCCCAGCCGGCGGCGGCCCGGGCGGCCTCGACGGCGTTGCGGATGTCCTTGCGGTTGCCGTCGCCGACCTCGGCGACCGTGCGGCCGGCGGGGTCGTGCACGGGGCGGCTGTAGCCGGAGTCGGGCCGCGCCTGCCGGCCGCCGATGAACAGCTTGGGGGTGCGGTCGATGGGCGGGAGGGTCGGGTCGTTCGTCGAGCCGATGGCGGACGTGGACGCGGGGAGCGCCGGGGCCGGGGCGCGGGCCGGGGTGGGCGGGCGCGCGTCGATGGGACGCACGTACTCGAACAACCCCTCGCGCCCGCCTTCGCGGCCGAAGCCGCTCTCGCGGTAGCCGCCGAAGCCGGCGGCGGCGTCGAACAGGTTGGTGCTGTTGACCCACACCACGCCGGCCTTGATCCGGCGCGCCGCGTCGAGCGCGACGTTGAGGTCGTCGCTCCAGACGCTGGCGGCCAGGCCGTAGCGGGTGTTGTTGGCCAGCGCCACCGCCTCGGCCGGCGTCCGGAACGTCATGGCCACCAGCACGGGGCCGAAGATCTCGACCTGCGCCACGGTCGACGCGGGGGCGACGTCGGTGAGGAGGGTCGGCGGGTAGAAGTAGCCGTCGGCGGGGCAGGCGGCGGCGGGCTGCCAGACGGTGGCGCCCTCGGCCTCGCCCTGGCGCACCAGCCGCGTGATCGTCTCGAGCTGCGCCGGCGCGACGATGGCGCCGACGTCGATGGCCTTGTCGAGCGGGTCGCCGACGCGCAGCGTCTCCATGCGGGCCTTGAGCTTGTCGACGAGGCGCGGTGCGACGCTCTCCTGGACGAGGAGCCGGGAGCCGGCGCAGCACACCTGGCCCTGGTTGAACCAGATGGCGTCGACGACGCCCTCGACGGCGCTGTCGAGGTCGGCGCTGTCGAACACCACGAAGGGGGACTTGCCGCCGAGCTCGAGCGAGAGCTGCTTGCCGCTGCCGGCCGTGGCCGCGCGGATCAACCGGCCGACCTCGGTCGAGCCGGTGAACGCGATCTTGTCGACGCCGGGATGCCGGACGATCTGCTCGCCGACGGCGCCGTCGCCGGTGACGATGTTGACCACGCCCGGCGGCAACCCGATGTCGCGGCACAGCTCGGCGAAGGCGAGGGCGGTCAGCGACGTCCACTCGGCGGGCTTGAGGACGACGGTGTTGCCCATGGCCAGGGCCGGGGCGACCTTCCAGGCGAGCATGAGCAGCGGGAAGTTCCATGGGATGATCTGGCCGACGACGCCGACGGGGCCGTGGCCCGGCAGCGTGTCCGCCATCACCTGCGCCCAGCCGGCGTGGTGGTAGAAGTGTCGGGCCACGAGCGGGACGTCGATGTCGCGGGTCTCGCGGATGGGCTTGCCGTTGTCGAGGGTCTCGAGCACGGCGAGATGGCGGCTGTGCTTCTGGACGTGGCGGGCGATGGCGTACAGGTGGCGCGCCCGCGCGTGGCCGCCGAGAGCGGCCCAGGCGGGCTGGGCGCGGCGCGCGGCGGCGACGGCGGCGTCGACGTCGGCGGCGGCGGCCTGCGTGATGTGGGCGATGGGCCGGGCGGTGGCGGGGTTGACGGTGTCGAAGCCCGCGCCGGGCGGGGTGAACGCGCCGTCGACGAACAGGCCGAAGCGGCGGCCGCGCGCGTCGAGCCAGGCGTCGACGGGGGCGGGGGACTCGGGCGCGGGGCCGTAGGGCAGGGTGGTCAGGAGGTCGGGGATGGGAGCAGGCATGGGCGGGTGCCTTTCGTGGGGTGGGGGGGTGTTCGGAGCGGGTATCGGTGGCATCGTGTCCCTACATGTCCCAGAGTCGCGCGAGCGGCACCGCGAGGTTGCGCCCGTCGCCGAGCGCGAACGCGCTGTCGCCCGCGTAGAGCACGACGCCGCCTTGGTAGTCCGCGCCGCATTGGTCGGCCAGCCGCCGCAACCCCGCCCCGTCCGTGGGCGTCGCCGTCAGCGCCGCCTTCACCTCGACGCCCCAGGTCTGCCGGCCGCGGGCAATGACGAGGTCGACCTCCACCTGATCCTTGTCACGATAGTGCCAGAAGCGGAGGTCGGGATCGGTCCAGCCGGCCTGCGCCACGAGCTGCTGCACCACGAAGGACTCCAGCAGCTGCCCGAAGCGTTCGCGCTGGGTGCTCCAGTCCGACGCGGTGAGGCCGGTCAGCGTGGCGGCGAGCCCACTGTCGACGACGTGCACCTTGGGCGACTTGATGAGGCGGCTGGTCTGGTTGCGATGCCAGGGCGGCAGGCGGCGCACCAGGTACAGGCGCTCGCACACGGTCAGGTAATGCTCGACGGTCTCGCGCCGCAGGTCGAGTTCGTTGCCGAGGTTGGTCACGTTCAGGAGCTGCGCGGTGCGCAGCGCCAGCATCTCGAGCAGGCGCCCCACCGCCGTGGTATCGCGCACCCGTGCGACGTCACGCACGTCGCGCTCCAGCAGCAGGCGCAGGTACTCGCGGTGCCAAGCACGGGCACGGACGGGCGAGCGCGCCACGGCTTCGGGAAATCCGCCCGCGACGATGCGCCCGGCCAGGGGGAGCGGCGCCTCCGGCGCGGTGGGCGCGACAACCGGTTTGAGGCGCCCGCCGAGCAGCGCCGCGAGGAAGCGACCCGGCACGCGCGCCTGCTCGGCCGCCGTGAGCGGTTGCAGCTGCACGACCTCCATGCGCCCGGCCATCGAATCGCCGAGCCAGGGCAAGAGCAGCAGGTTGGCGGACGCCGTGAGCACGAAGCGGCCGGGCCGCCGGTCGCGATCGACCGCGAGCTTGAGTGTGCTCATGAGCTCGGGCACGCGCTGTATCTCGTCGAGGATGGCCCGCGGCGGCAGAGCGGCCACGAAGCCGGTGGGGTCTGCCTGCGCAAAAGCAAGCGTCGCGGCGTCGTCGAAGGTGATGTAGGTGTAGCGCGGCTCCAACGTGCGCGCCAGCGTGGTCTTGCCCGACTGGCGCGGGCCGAGCAGGCACACCACCGGCGTATCGCGCAGCGCGGTCCTCACGGACGCCGCCAGCGGTCGGTCGTAGAGCTTCATGCGCCACCGTCCATTTGCCGGTCAGTATAGCGTCCAATTGCCTATTTCACAAGCGTCCAATTGCTGGTTGATAGCCGCCACTGCGTCGACCTCATACCGGCCGTGTCCTTCCGGTGAGCAGCTCCTGCATCATCGCCTGCTTGATGTCGCGGGTCTTGTCGCGGCGTGCCTCCAACGCAGAGGTCGGACTTCTTTATGGCCATGTGACCTCTATCTCAGGGACCTCATTGACCTGCATTGGGCGCGACAGCTGGTCGTGTCTAACGTCAGCTCATGCGTCTCCCTGGCGGTTGGCTGTCGACCGTCTGGCGCTCCGATCCAGCGACGGGTCGCGCAGCGGACCGTTCGCTGCAATCGATTGTCAGACGCCAATGCCCGGGTTCTCAACGCTCATGTTCCATGGGATTCTCTCGGGCGGTCTGTTGCCCGAGCTGTTGGGCGAGCCCGATGAGAATGCCTTCGGGACCTCGGATGTAGCAGAGCCGGTAGAGGTCTTCGTAGTCGACGACTTCATCCACCACCGTCGCACCGAGCTTGCCGAGCCGGGCGAGGGTGTCGTCGATGTCCTCGACGGCGAACATGACGCGCAGGTATCCCAACGCGTTCACAGGGGCATTGCGGTGATCGGAGGCGATGGCGGGGGCGTCGAAGCGCGAGAGCTCGAGGCGGCCGTGGCCGTCGGGGGTGCGCATCATGGCGACTTCGACGCGCTGGCCGCGCACTCCGGTGACGCGGCCGGCCCATTCGCCTTCGATGGGCATGCGGCCTTCGAGCCCAAGGCCGAGCTCGGTGAAGAACGCTATGGCGGCATCGATGTCTTCCACCACGATGCCGACGTTGTCCATGCGCTTGACGGTCATGATGTCTCCTTGGCGTCTCACGAGCGCGCTCTGGGGCGATTGAGGCGGCGACCGATCTTGCAGCAGCAAAGGGCGACGGGTCAAACGTCCGGTGCAGTAATGGCGTTGCACTTCGTGTTGGCGCAAACGGGCCCGTGCGGGGTGAACCTGACTGCTCGGGCTCCCGCATAACATTTACTTCGACTTCGCAACTACCGCTCGATTTGACCTCCTGGTTTCAGCGAAGTGAGCGTTGGCAAGCGTCAAGATCAACGGGATGTCGTCCACGCGTTCATGCTCGACCTTCAGTTCGGTGTTCATGCCCGCCAGGGTACCCTACCTCCAGCCACTGGCGCAACCCCGCCTCCCTCACCCGGCCGCAACCTTGAATCCTACCCCGCGTTTCAGCGGAATGAGCGTCTCCAGTTGTCGCTGATGTCCCTTTCGAACTGTCGTCAAGCGAGCGGCTGGGGTGATGGCGGACGGGGGGGCACGGGGCGATCGAGGGGCGTGCGGGCGCAGTGGAGAGGGAGGCGAGAAGCAGTGCGGCTCACGAAGAGAGGTGGGCTGGTGACCGTTGCGGCGTTGGGCATCTCGCCCCTCTCCCCCTTAACGGAGGCCGCCCTGCACTTTGGTGCGCGCACCACGTCCAACGTCTTGACGGTCGCCTGATGTTCCCGGTGGCGACGTGGATGGGGGCGGTGGCACGGTGCTCGGCTGTTGCTTCCCAGGAGAATTGGGTGTTGACAAAGCGGGAGGGCGTGCTGCATAATGTATTATCGTGCAACGCCGCGGGTAGATGTGACAATAGGCGTCGATCACAACATGGCCTACCCGGGTCGCCCGGACGGCCTGCGACAGAGGAGCCACGGTGGCCTGAGCCAGCAAGGTGGGCGATGTTATGACAGACGCCGCCGCAAGCTCAAGGAAGGGAGTCACAGTATGCCATCTCTTCGGCTACCGTCAGAACTTCGGCCACTCCTGCAGAGAGAGCTGCCGCAACAGAGGCGGCAGGGCGTTGGAATTGCCTGAAGTGACCGAATTATGACTGAGGCTACCGTGGCCATCCATGCGCCTGTTCCAGTATCGAGGCTCCACCAACAGCTACGCCGTGTACTCTTTGTGCGTCATCCCGAAGGCAAGCTTGAAGGGAATCTCAAGTGTCCAAAACCCTGCTGCCCCTAATTGCGATAACTGTATTGATTTTCGTGCTAGGACTTGGCTATTCGTATAATACCAAAGGAGCCGCGACCTCTGCTCAAAACTCAACTTCGAATATTGTTGTCTACTTAACTGGCACACCAAGCAATGGAGAATTGACACCACAAGCCCTTCAAGCAAATCTCGGAGCGATACAGACTTATCAATGGCAAGATGTAGTTAACATTCAAAGCATAACACCGATTGATGTCTTGATAGTAGATAGTGGATCACTATCTCTTGTTGATTGGGATTGGATTGCACAGCCATATAGGTTCGGTCTAATATTGGTCGCTATTAATGTTCATCTGTCACAACTGGGCCAGCAACTCAATGAACAAGTGTTTGCAGACCATCCACAAGAGTCTTGGAGTGGGGAGTTTTACGCTGTCGGTCATTCTTGTGTAAACGGCACGCCTGCAGCTCTTACTGCGGTTGCCCAAGATCCGAATCACAGCCCGACCGGCAGTGACTGGGTTACCGAATACTTGGATGGGGACGAGCTTTCCACAGGACCGTCTACCGGCGCCAATATTGAACCGGGTACGACGGCCTATTTTTACCGCAGGATAGCGATGGAGTTGAGACAGCAGGAACTGTGCGAGGCGGGAGAGTGACTCCAATGAGGCACGACACTTCTTGGAACGAGAAGCCCGCAGCACGTCGCTGTGCGCTCCTGATCAGGGCCTGTTTTGGTGCAGTGTGGATAGTGATGGTGATTTATTTTGGCGTTCTGTTTGGGGCAGAAATCGCCAATGCCCAAGGACCATGTGATGTAAGAGGAATGACACACGAAAATGTGTTTGTGCAAATATGTGTCGACTCGCAGGATATTCATAGACATATCGCAAATATACATACTTTTCGGAGAGGTGAGGGTTCCGCGCTTGTCGATTGGTGCGCGATGGTGGGGCATGAATGATACGTGCGGCGTTACCTGCCGTCCAGTGCGAGGTTATGTACTGAAGGAAGGTGGAGCAGTCAAAGTGTGTCGCAACAGCTGACGGCGTGACAGAACGTTCGTTCCGTTTCGGCGCTGAGGCTGCCCGGGCGGCGGGTGGCAGATCCTGGGAGCGCCGGCTTCCAGCCGGCAAGATGTAAGAGTTGTTCTCTGGCTATTAATTCTGGGTGTGATTGTGGAGGATGTCCTGCTGAGTATTCCTGTAATGGCTACAACTATGCCGTCGGTCGCGGTGGTGTGACGCCACCATCTTTTTCGAGCATGGCGTTCTTAGAAGTCAGTAGAACCGATTATCGAACAGGCTGCTTGTCAACTTTCGGGTACTGGGAGCAAGGTGAAGACGTCGGATTTACATGCCTCGATGCATCCGTTCCTTGCATGCAGCCCGGGGGGTGCGTTCCTTGATCTTGAAGTGAACATGGAAGCGCCGGCTATCGTCATAACTTCGGCCACTCTAGCGGCGAGTGCCGCCGTAACAGAAACTGCAGGGCGTTGGAATTACCCGGAGTGGCCGAAGCTATGACTGAGGCCTCCATTCACCCCATCGGGTGCCGGAACGCCGCCGAGTAGGCGCCGGTGACGTGGTGCTCGAGCTGCCGCTCGATGTCGCCGAGGAGCGTGCTCGCCCCCAGCCGGAAGCGCTCCGGCGCCAGCCACGGGCCGCCGAGCTCCTCCTTCATCAGGATCAGCCAGTCGAGCGCCTGCCGGGCCGTGCCGATGCCCCCGGCCGGCTTGAAGCCCGCGGCGTGCCCCGTCGCCTCGCGGTAGGCCCGGATGGCCCGGGCCATCACCAGCCCGACCGGCAGCGTCGCGTTCACCTTCTCCTTGCCCGTCGACGTCTTGACGAAGTCCGCGCCCGCCATCAGGCACACCAGGCTGGCGCGCAGGACGGTGGTCAGCGTGCCGAGCTCGCCTGTGGCCAGGATCGTCTTGACGTGCGCGTCGCCGCACGCCGCGCGAAAGGCGCACACCTCGTCGTACAGCGCCTGCCAGTCTCCCAAGAGCGCATGCCGGCGGCTGATGACGACGTCGATCTCGCGCGCGCCGGCCCGCACCGACGCCTCGATCTCCCGCAGCTTGAGGTCGAACGGCGTCTGCCCGGCCGGGAAGCCCGTCGACACCGCGGCCACCGGGATGCCGGACCCCCGCAGCGCCGCGACCGCCGTCGGCACCAGCGCGTGGTACACGCACACCGCCGCCACCCGCACGTCGCCCGGGACCAGACCGAGGGCCGCCACGAGGTCGTCGCGCACCGGCCGGCGCGCCTTGGCGCACAGCCGCGCGACGCTGCCCGGCGTGTCGTCGCCCGCGAGCGTCGTGAGGTCCATGCACTGGACGGCCCGCACCAGCCACGCCGCCTGCCACTCCCGCTTGACCGTCCGGCGTCCCGGCAGCGTCGCCGCCCGCCGCTCCACCGCGCTGCGGTTGACGCGCGCCGCCTCGACCCAGCCGAGGTCGAACGGGACGCCGGGGTTGCGGGCACCGGCACCGTCTGGCGCGCGCGGGGCGTCGGGGCGGGGCGGGGCGGCGCCGTTCGGGGCGCCCGCGGCCGTGTCGGCGGCCGGGTCGTCAGCGTGGGGCATGCCATGATTCTAACGCCGGGTGTGATCGGTGCGCCACCGGCGGCCGGCGGTCCGCCCGGTCGGGCGGTCGTGGCCACGACGGCGGGCCGGTGAAACCTTTGCGCCGCGCGCCCGGTCGAAACGGGCGAGGAGTGGTACGATAGCCAGGTGATCGACGACGAGCGAACCCTCATCTCCCGCGCCGCGCGGGGCGACACGGCCGCGTTCGAGGCCCTCGTGGCCCGGCACGCCCCGTTCGTCCACAACCTCGCGCTGCGCACGCTCGGCGATCCCCGCGACGCCGAGGACGTGGCGCAGGAGGCGTTCCTGCGCGCGTGGCGCGGCCTCCCGGCCTTCCGCACGGACGCGCGCTTCAGCACGTGGCTGTACCGCATCGTCGTCAACCTGTGCTACAGCCGGCTGCCGGCGCTGCGCGCGGGGCTCGACGCCATCGACATCGACGCGCGCGTCGACCTGCCCGACCTGCAGCCGCCCGTCGAGGCCGGCGCGCTCACCGACGAGCTGCGGGCGCACCTGTACGCGGCCATCGACGGCCTCCCGCCGACCTACCGCCTGCTCATCGCCATGCGCCACGGCCAGGACATGAGCTACCAGGACATCGCCGACAGCATGGACCTGCCGCTGGGCACGGTCAAGACCGGCATCCACCGCGCGCGCCGGCAGCTTCAGGGCGCGCTCGAAGCCTACGAGGCCGCGGCGCGCGGGGCGCGGGAGGCCGGGTGTGCCGCCGGTCGATCGGTGGGCGTGGGTGCCCTCCGCGCTGGGCCCTTCGACCCCGGCGCGATGGAGTCGGCCCGTGCCTGAGCCCACCCCCGCACCCGTGCCCGCGATCGACCCCCGCGTCGACGCCGCCCTCGCCGGCCGACCCGCGGCGCCGCTGCCGGAGGGCTTCGTGGCGCGCGCCATGGCGCAGGTCCGCGCCGAGGCGGCGGACGCCCATGCCGGCGCCGCGCCGCGCCCGGCCGTCGACCCGCGG
>QEVT01000483.1 GCA_003576755.1 bacterium
CCGGCGCATGCTTCGCCCCTACACGCGCCGCCGGCAAGTTCCGCCCAGGGGCGGAGACGGTGATCAGCGTCGTCCGCGGGGCACAGTCCGGAGCGGCTCGACAGGATGCGCCTTGCAGCGGACTGCCGACCCAGCCCCTGCTGAACGCTTACGCCACCGCCGTCACCCGGCGGAAGCGGCTGCCCGGACCAGGGCCGACCGGCCGCATGCGAGCACGGTCCGGGTCAGCGCGAGGCGGCACGAGCGAGGGCCCCCGGCAGATCCCGCCCCGCCATCGGCAGCCACACTCGCCGGTCGAGGTCCCGGACCACCAGGGCGTACACGTCTTCCACCGTGTTGCGATCCACGGGCGCGAGCGCCCGGCCCGTCGTCAGCGCGATCACGCGCGCACCGGCCGCCAGCGCGCCGCGCCCGAGACTGACCGGCGTGTGGTACGCGTCGTCCGCACGCACCGGCCGGTGGCGGGTGAGCACCCCGGTGCGCCGCTCGAAGACAAAGATCTCGGGCTCGTCGTCGGCCTTGCCCGGCACGAGGTGCCGGCTGGTCGACCGGAACGCGACGCAGCAGCCGTCGGGCGCCACGGCCGGCTGGTCGGCGCTACCGTTCCACACGCCGCCGTCGAAGGGCACCGGGACCAGCGTCGTGGTGCCGCTCCGGCGGTCGCGCAGGTAGACCGCCGGCGCGCCCGCCACCGCGCTCGGCGACAGCTCGCCGGCATCCGATGCGAACGCCACGAACCGCCCGTCGACCGACACGCTGGCGCTGTGGCTGTCGCGCGACGCAGCCCCGCCGCGCGTCGCAACGCTGACCCGCTCGACCACGCCGGTGTCGAGGTCCGTGGCAAACACGTCCACCCGGCCGTTGCCGTCGCCGGGCACCACGTCCGGCGCGTCGGACTCCCAGACGACCACGCCGCCCCCGCCGGCCAGCCACGGCCGCATGCTCGTGCCGCGCGCCGGGCGGCCGCCGACACCCCGGCTGACGAGCCGCGTCGTGCCGGCCTGCCGATCGTGGACGAACACGTCCGGCCGCCCGTTGTCGTCGCCCGGCACGAGGTTCGTCGCCCACGAGTGGAACGCGACGAGCCACCCGTCGTGCGAGAGCGACGGCGCCGACGACAGGCCGTCGGGGGGCGCCCCGCCTGGGCCGAGGTCGACCTGGCTTGGCGGGCCACCGGCCTCCCACACGAAGATCCCCAGCCGCTCCTCGCCGGCGGGCGCGGCACCCGACACCGATCGGAACGCCACCACCCGGCCGTCGCCGGACACCGCCGGGGCGTCGTGAAGCGCCAGGTGCGTCAGGTTGCCCGCCCAGACGACGCCGGCGAGCCGGGTGCCGCGCGTGGCGAGATCGCGGGTGTAGACCGCCGCCGCGCCGGCGCCGGCGCCGGGGACGAGATCGTTGGCCTCGCTGCGGAACACCACGGTCCGGCCGTCGGCCGACACCGCCGCGTCGCGGCTGGCACCGTTGGCCCCGGCGCCGGCGGGGTCGGCCGACACCAGGTCCCAGCGCGGGGCGGGGCCGGGCGGCGGGGGTTGCCCGGCCACGCCGGAGGGAGGCGCGGCGACGGCGAGCGCCACGGCGAGCGCAGCGCCTGCAGCCCTG
>QEVT01000098.1 GCA_003576755.1 bacterium
CGGCGCGGCGCTGGCGCGCCTCGACGCGGCGCTCGCCGCGGCCGAGCCGGCCGCCGTCGACGCCATCGTCGAGGCCGTGGCGCCGGCGGTGGCCCGGGCGGGCGCCCTCGGGATCCGCATCGGGCTCGAGACCGGCTACCACCCGACGGATGCCCCCGGGCCGGCCGGCATGCGCGCCGTCCTCGACGCCGTCGCCGAGCCCGGCCTCGGCGCGTGGCTCGACACCGGCCACGTCGGCGCGCAGGTCAACCTCGGGCGCGTGGCGTTCGACGACTGGTTCGCGGCGGTCGGCGACCGCTGGGTCGGCGTGCACTTCCACGACGTCGCGGGCTTGCGCGACCACCTCGCCGCCGGCATGGGCACCCTCGACTTCGCCGCCATCGGGACGCGGCTGCCGGTGGATGCGGTCCGGACGTGCGAGTTCGACTGGTACCTGACGCCCGACGAGGTCGTGCGGGGCGCCGACCACCTGCGCGCGGCGGCGTGCGGGGCGTGACGAGGGGCGGCCGCGGCCGCCACGCCATCCTCCGGCGCGCCCGTGCGCGGCGCGCGCCGCACGGGTCACGAGCCGGTTGATCGCACCGGAACGGTTGTGGTATAGTGCGCCGGTCACACCTGCCGACGACGCCGGCCAACCGCGGCGGCAGGGACACGTCGCCCGCGCGCCTGCGTCGAACGAGATGGGTCCAGGAGGCCTTGCAGCCATGAAGGCACACGACATCGGTCGCCAGCTCACTTATCCCGAGCGCATCGAGAGCCGCCCGTACCGGCTCTCGCTGGCTGCCCGGTCGCCCGGCCAGTACCGCTGGCGCCCCCCCACCAACGTCTTCCAGACCGACGCCGGGATGATCGTGCAGGTCGAGGTGGCCGGGCTCGGCCGCGGCGACTTCGACGTCGACGTCGGCGAGCGCCACCTGACGATCTCCGGCGTGCGCCGGCTCGACACCGCGTTCGGCCCGCGCACCGCGTGCCAGCAGGTCGAGATCGCCGGCGGCCACTTCGCCACCGAGGTCGACGTGCCGTGGAAGGCCGACCCGAGCGCCGTCGAGACGTCCTACCGCGACGGCTTCATCGTCGTGCGCGTCCCCAAAAGCCAGGCATGACCGGCCCGCGCCGACCCCGCGCGCTCCTCCTCACCGACCCTGCCGGCGCCCCCCAGCCCCCGCCCGCGGGCGCGGCCCGCGCGAAGCGGGCCGACCGAGACGCCCCGCCGGCGCCGAAGCCGGAGCGCGCCGGCGACGACGGGCCCACGATCCCCGACGTCCTGCCGATCCTCCCGCTGCGCAACGTCGTGGTGTTCCCGCTCAGCTTCCTGCCGCTCACGGTCGGCCAGGCCCGCTCGATCCGCCTGATCGACGAGGCGGCGGTCGGCGACCGCGTGATCGGCCTCGTCGCCATGCGCGACCCCGAGGTCGAGGAGCCCGGGCCCGAAGGCATCCACACCGTCGGCACCGCGGCCTACATCCACCGCATGGTCAAGAGCAACGACGGCAACATCGGCCTGTTCGTGCAGGGGCTGAACCGCGTGCGCGTCGAGGAATGGGTGGGCACCGAGCCGTACCTGCGCGCGCGGGTGACCGTGCTCGGCGACGCGTTCGAGCCGACGCTCGAGATCGAGGCGCTGATGCGCAACGTCAGCGAGCTGTTCGGGCGCCTGGTCAACCTGGTGCCCTATCTGCCCGAGGAGCTCCTCGGCGCCATCCAGAACATGGAGGACCCGCGGGCGCTGGCCTACTTCATCGCGGCCAACATCCGGATGCCGGTGCCCGAGGCGCAGAAGTTCCTCGAGATGGAGTCGGTCGAGATGCGCATGCGCGCCCTCGTCTCGCACCTGTCGCGCGAGCTCGAGGTGCTCGAGCTCGGGCGGCAGATCCAGCAGGAGGCGCGCGGCGAGATCGAGAAGGTCCAGCGCGAGTACTTCCTGCGCCAGCAGCTCAAGGCGATCCAGCGCGAGCTGGGCGAGACCGACGAGAGCCTCGCCGAGCTCGACCAGCTCGAGGAGCGCATCCGCGCCTGCAAGATGAACGACGAGGCCGAGCGCGAGGCGCTGCGCGAGCTCGGGCGGCTGAAGGGCATCCCCGAGGCGTCCGCCGAGTACGGCGTGATCCGGACCTACCTCGACTGGATGGTCAGCCTGCCGTGGAGCACCACCACCGACGACAACCTCGACATCGCGCACGCCCGGCAGGTGCTCGACGAGGACCACTTCGACCTCGACGACATCAAGGCCCGCATCCTCGAGTTCCTGGCCGTGCAGAAGCTGCGGCGCGAGCGCCTGGCCGAGGGCGCCGACCACCGCGCCGGCGGCGGCATCCTCGCCTTCGTCGGGCCGCCCGGCGTCGGCAAGACCAGCCTCGGCCGGTCGATCGCGCGCGCGCTCGGGCGGTCGTTCATCCGCATGAGCCTCGGCGGCCTGCGCGACGAGGCCGAGATCCGCGGCCACCGGCGCACCTACATCGGCGCGCTGCCCGGCCGCATCATCCAGGGGCTCAAGCGCGCCGGCACGCGCAACCCGGTGTTCATGCTCGACGAGATCGACAAGGTCGGCGCCAGCTTCCGGGGCGACCCCGAAAGCGCGCTGCTCGAGGTGCTCGACCCGCAGCAGAACCGCGAGTTCCGCGACCTCTACCTCGACGTGCCGTTCGACCTGTCGGACGTCCTGTTCATCGCCACCGGCAACGTCCTCGGCCAGGTGAGCGGGCCGCTGCGCGACCGCATGGAGATCATCGAGCTCTCGGGCTACACCGAGCACGACAAGGTGCACATCGCGCGCGGGTTCCTGGTGCCGCGCCAGCTCGCCGAGAACGGCCTGCGGCCCGACGAGATGGCGTTCACCGATGACGCGCTCCTGCGCGTCGTCCGGCTCTACACCCGCGAGGCCGGCGTGCGCAACCTCGAGCGCGAGCTCGGCAAGGTCTGCCGCAAGGTCGCGGTGCGCGTCGCCGAGGGCGCCACGGAAGCCGTCGTGGTCGGCGCCGACGACCTGCGCGGCCACCTCGGCGCGCCGCGGTTCGAGTCGGAGGTGGCCGAGCGCACCGCCATCCCCGGCGTGGCGACCGGACTGGCGTTCACGCCGTACGGCGGCGACGTGCTGTTCATCGAGGCCAGCGCGGCGCCCGGCGCCAAGGGCTTCATCGTGACGGGCCAGCTCGGCGACGTGATGCGCGAGAGCGCCCAGGCCGCGCTGTCGTACGTCCGGGCCCGCGCGGCCGACCTTGGGGTCGGGCCCGACTTCTTCGCCGGGCACGACCTGCACGTCCACGTGCCGGCCGGCGCGACGCCGAAGGACGGCCCGTCGGCCGGCGTGGCCATGGCCACCGCGCTGGCGTCGCTGCTGACTCGGCGCCCGGTGCGGCCGGACGTCGGCATGACGGGCGAGATCACGCTGCGCGGCAAGGTGCTGCCGGTGGGCGGCATCCGCGAGAAGGTGCTGGCCGCGCACCGCGCGGGGCTGACGACCGTGATCCTGCCGCGCCGCAACGAGCCCGACCTCGAGGAGGTCCCGGCCGAGGCCCGCGCGCGCCTGACGTTCGTCCCGGTCGACACCATCGCCGACGTGTGGGCGCACGCGCTCACCGACGCCCCGCCCGCCGACCGGGCCTCCGACTGACCCGGCGCCTGTCGGATCGGTCCCCGGTATCGGTTTGGTAAACCGCGGCACGACGGACGATAATGTAAGGGCGCGTTTCACGCGCCAGTCGGTGTGGTCTGAGAAGGTTACGGCCCGGTCCGTCCATCCGGGGCGACGGGCTCGCATCGATGTCACAAGGAGTCAAACGATGGCAGACAGCATTTTCGGCAAGATCATCGACGCCCTGAACACCCCCTTGCCCGGCACCGCGCCCAAGCGCGCGGCCGCCAAGAAGGCGGAGGAGCTGAAGAAGGCGCAGGAAGCCGCCAAGGCCACGGCCCCCAAGGGGCCGGTGGCGCCCACCCAGGCCAAGGAGCAGGCGAAGGCGCAGGTCAAGGCCATCGACCTGCAGGCCGAGATGCGGCGCCGCGCCATGGAGATCGACAAGGCGCAGCGCGCGGCGCGCGAGGAGAGCCTCAAGCAGCAGCTCGCCGCGCAGCAGCGCGAGATGGAGGAGATGCGCCGCAAGCTCGAGGCCGAGCTGGCCGCGCAGGCGCAGACCCACACGGCGACCGCCCAGCCCACCTACACGGTGCAGCGCGGCGACACGCTCAGCCACATCGCGCAGCGCATGCTCGGCCGCGCCGGCCGCTGGCCCGAGATCTTCGAGGCCAACAAGGACAAGATCAAGAACCCGAACCTGATCTACCCCGGCCAGGTCCTGGTGCTGCCGCCCAAGTGACGTCGGGCTCGGCCGGCGCGCCGGCCGAGCAGCAGCACCCCGGGTCGAGAGCGACGGGCAAGAAGGGGGCGCGGCCCCGCGGGCCGCGCCCCTTCCACGCTCTCGCGAAGGTTGTCGAGGCTACTGCGCCGAGCGTCCGGTGACCATCTTGTAGATGAACGCCACGATGAGGGCGCCGACGAAGGCCCACAGGATGGACATGAGGCTGATGCCCTCCAGCGACGTGCCGAGCACCCGCGAGCCCAGCCAGCCACCGACCAGCGAGCCGACCATGCCCAGGATGACGTCCATGAGGTTGAAGGCGGTGTTGCGGGTCATCGCGTAGCCGGCCAGCCAGCCGGCGATGGCCCCGACGATGATCCATACGATCAAGCTGGTAATCATGATCTTCTCCTTGGACGGGATCATTCAGGCGGATGGGCACCGGCGAATGCGCGGTGCTCCACTTCCTAAAACCCCCGACGGGCCCCCGGCGTTGCGCGCCGCGCCCGAGAACCTGTGAACGGCAGGGCCGTTCACCGCCCCACGAAAGGAAACCTCCCATGACCATGATGGACATCCTCCTCGAACAGATGGGCGGCAGCGCCGGCGGGCAGATCGCCCAGCAGCTCGGTGTGGACGAGCGCACGGCCGACCAGGCCATCCGCGTCGCCCTGCCGATGCTCGTCACCGCGTTGTCGCGCAACGCCGACGCGCCCGACGGCGCCACGTCGCTGCACGACGCGCTGGCCCGGGACCACGACGGCGGCCTGCTCGACGACCTCGTCGGCTACGTCGCCCAGGGCGGCGACCTCCAGGACGGCACGGCGATCCTCGGGCACGTGCTCGGCGGGCGCAGGGCGCAGCAGGCCACGGTCGACGAGGTCAGCCAGCACACGGGCGTCGATGCCAGCCTCTTGTCGCGGCTGCTGCCGCTGCTCGCGCCGATCGTCCTGGCCTACCTCGGCCGGCAGCAGCGCCAGCAGGGGTTCGACCCCGGCGCCCTGACCGGCTACCTCAACGAGCAGGAGACGCGGATCCAGGAGCTCCCGCTGCCGCGTGCCGAGACGGCGCCGCCTGCCCGCCCGTCCGGCGGGCTGACCGGCATGCTGGACCAGGACGGCGACGGGAGCCTGGCCGGCGAGGCCACCAAGGTCGGGATGAGCATCCTCGAGCGGCTGCTCAAGGGCAATCGGGGCGGCTGAGGCCCGGCAGGGGAACGGCCTTCCGGTCAAGCCCCCGCCGTCGGGACGCGCACCGTGAACACGGTGCCCTCCCCGGGCACGCCGGCGCTGGCGGCCTCGATCGTGCCGCCGTGGGCCTGGACGATCGCGCGCGCGATCGCCAGGCCCAGGCCGGTGCCGCCGCTCGCGCGCGCCCGCGCGCGGTCGGCGCGGTAGAAGCGCTCGAACACGCGCCCGAGATCCTCGGCGGCGATGCCCTCGCCGGTGTCGCGCACCTCGATCGCCACGTCCCGGCCGTCCGCCCGTCCGGCCACCACCACCCGGCCGCCGGCCGGGGTGTGGCGCAGCGCGTTGGCCACGAGGTTCTGCACGACCTGGGCCATGCGCAGCGGGTCCACGGCCATGCGCGGCAGCCGGGGCGGCACGTCGCCCGCGAGGTCGACGCCGGCCGCGGCGGCCGCCGGCGCGAACGCCGCGACGACGCCCTCGACGAACCCCGCCACATCGGTAGGCCGGCGGTCGAGCACGAGCTGGCCCGCCTCGGCCTGCGCCAGGGCGTGGAGGTCGTCGACCAGCCGCGACAGGACCCGGGTCTGATCGTGCAGCCGGCCGACCTCGGCGGCATCGATGGGGTACACGCCGTCGAGCATCGCCTGGAGGTTGCCCTGCAGGACCGTGAGCGGCGTCCGCAGCTCGTGGGCCACGTCGGCCACGAGGTCGCCCCGCAGCCGCTCGGCCCGCTGCAGGTCGGCCGCCATGTCGTTGAACGCGTGCGCCACGGCGACGAGCTCGGCGCTGCCCGCCGGCGCCACCCGCTGGCCGAAGTCGCGGGCGCCGACGGCCCGTGCGGCCGCCGCGAGGCGGTCCAGCGGCGCGCTGAGGCCGCGGCTGATCGCGACGCCCACCCCCACCCCGAGCACGCCGCCGAGCAGCGCCAGCCACAACAGCCCCGTGCTCAAGCGCTCGACGAAGTCGCGCGCGCGCTCGGCGCCCGGCGGCATCGGGCCGGGGCGCCGCATCGGCAGCCGTCCGGCGACCACCAGCGCCCCCACCGGCCGGCCGTCGGCGTCGATGCCGATCGTCGCGGTCCGCACGCCGCGCCGCAGCGGCTCGCCGGCCGCCACGCCGGGGGGCGCCGCCACCACGCGGCCATCGGTGTCGACCAGCACCAGCGCCAGGTCGCCGGACAGGTCGGGCGGGATCATCGCCTCGGCGCCGGCCAGGAGCGGGGCCACGCCGTCCCACGAGCCGCGGGCGCGGTGGTGGTCGGCCAGCGCCGACACCAGGCCGTCGGGGGCGGCGAGCCGGTGGCGCAGGAAGGCGCTCCGGTCGGCGTTCCGCGAGAGCAGGACCCCGATGACGGCGATCGCGCACGCCGCGACCACGGTGACGGCGCCGAAGGCCAGGCTCAGACGCACCCAGAGGCGGTTCATGGCCGTGGCCTCCCGCCGCCGCCGTCGGCCATGTCGGGCGCGCGCGCCGGCCCGGCCCCAGGCTCTGCGCCGTCTCCCGCCTCCGCCCCGTCGCCGGCGAGGCGATACCCGACCCCGTACACGGTCTGGATGTAGGTCGGGGTCCGCGGGTCGGGCTCGAGCTTGCGGCGGAGGTTCTTGATGTGGCTGTCGAGCGTGCGGTCCATGCCCTCGTAGACGTAGCCCAGGGCGCGCTCGATGAGCTCCGAGCGGGTGAACACCTGACCGGGGTGCTCGACGAACGTCCGCAGCAAGCTGAACTCGGTGGGCGTGAGGTCGAGCGGTCGTCCGCCGCGGGTGGCGCTGTGCCGGGCGGGGTCGACGACGAGGTCGTGCACGCGCGCCGCGCGCGGCGGCGCCGACAGGCCGCCGGGGGTGCTGCGGCGCAGGACGGCGCGGACCCGGGCCACGACCTCGCGAGGGTTGAACGGCTTGGTCACGTAGTCGTCGGCGCCGAGCTCGAGGCCGAGGATGCGGTCGGTGTCGCCGACGCGCGCCGTCAGCAGGATGATCGGCAGCCCCGCGAGCGCGGCGTCCGCCCGCACGCGCCGCGTGATGTCCCAGCCGTCGTGGCCGGGCAGCATGAGGTCGAGGACCACGAGGTCGGGGCGCTCGCGGCGGATGGCGTGCATCGCGGCCTCGCCGTCGAACGCCGACAGCGTCTCGAAGCCGGCCTGCGCGAGGTAGGCCGACACGAGCCGGACGATGTCGCGGTCGTCGTCGACGACGAGGATGCGCCCGCGGTTCGTCACGGCCGGGACCCCCGGGCCGGGCCGGCGCTCGACGCGCGGCCATGGCGCGCGCGCGCTCGGCCGCCCCCGCACGCCCCGACGTCACGGGGGCGCGCGCTGCGCAAACGTTCTCGGCACGCTGCTTCCACGCCCGCCTCCTTCCGGCGCCCCGCCCGCCGGTGCGCCGCCGCTACTATAGCGCGGAATCGTGGAGAAGCCGTGGATGCGGCATCTCTGCCGCATCCCACGCTCCGGACGCGGGCTCGAATGCGTGCCACGCGGCTGATCGACTGGATCGGCCGACCGGCTGCGGGCGCCCGGCGCGGGCTACGGCGCCAGCGTGATCACGAGCTCGGGCTTCCGGGGGTCGGTGCTCTCGCGGGCGTGGAAGTACAGGCTGTCGCTCGACGCGGTCTTGAGCCCGAAGCTGACAGTGCCGTTGCCGGCAACCGCACCGGTGACGGCGTACTCCGCCCAGGCGTTGGCGGGCACCGGACCCAGCACGGCGAGCGGTGCGCCGCCGATGGCCGGGCCGTTGGCCCACGTCACGCCGGCCTCGGTCCAGGCGTCGCCGACGCCGTGCACCGCACCGCCGCTGTCGGCGCCGTCGTAGGCGAACAGCCGCAGCACGGCCGCATGCACCGGCCGGTCGATGCCGCTGACGTCGAACCGGAGGTACGTCGCGTACGACCCGACCGACGCCGTGCGCACGCGCAGGTACGTCGAGAACCCGAAGTTGCTGTTCGGCGAGCCCTGCGCCGTGCGCGCGTCGGCCACGGGTCGGCAGCGGACGGTGTTGCCGGTGACGGTGCATGTGCCGCTCACCGGCGTGGTGGTCGGCGTCGGGGTGGCGGATGGCGGCAGCGGCGTGTTCGTCGGCGAGTTCGTCGGTGTGGCCGTGGGTGGCACCGGCGTGTTGGTCGGGGTGTTGGTCGGCGTCGCCGTCGGCGGGACCGGCGTGTTCGTCGGCGTGCGGGTCGGCGTGCGGGTCGGCGTCGCCGTCGGCGGGACCGGCGTGTGGGTCGGCGTGGCCGTCGGCGTGCGGGTCGGCGTCGCCGTCGGCGGCACGGGCGTGTTCGTCGGCGTGGCGGTCGGCGGGACCGGTGTGTTCGTCGCCGTGGCGGTCGGCGTGGCGGTCGGCGGCACGGGTGTGTTCGTCGCCGTGGCCGTCGGCGTGGCGGTCGGCGGCACGGGCGTGTGGGTCGGCGTCGCCGTCGGCGGCACGGGCGTGTGGGTCGGCGTGCTGGTCGCCGTGGCGGTCGGCGGCACGGGCGTGTTCGTCGCCGTGGCGGTCGGCGTGGCGGTCGGCGGGACCGAGGTGTTGGTCGGGGTGTTGGTCGGGGTGGCCGTGGCGGCCTCGATGGTGTTCGTCGCCGTGGCCGACGGCGTCGCCGTCGCGGCAGGCGACGACGCGCCCGGCGAGCAGGCGTAGTTGGAGGTGAAGTCGACGTTGTTCGAGTCGGTGTCGACGCCGTCGGGAACGCGCGCGATGCCGAAGCACCCGGTGCCGCCGGAGTCGATGAGGCCCACGCCCGAGCCCTCGGTGTACGGTGCCCCGGAGTTGCCCTCGTAGCTGACCGCGTCGATCAGCGTGCCGCCCAGTCGAATGCCGACCGCGTCGGGTGCACCATTCTGGACCAGGTCGGTGTTCGGCGTGAGGTCCAGGTCGCAGTTCGGCACGGTGGCGGCATCGCCGCAGATCACGAAGTAGTCGCCGGCCGCGACCACGACGCTGGGCAGGGCGATGGGCGAGCCGTTGTAGTGGACGGCACCCCCGGCGTTGCCGTTGATGAGCTCCAAGCTGTAGCCGGAGAGGTTGATGCCCGCCCCGCTGACGTTCTTGATCTCGACGAACTCGGCCGTGTCGGTGCCCGACTGATCGTAGTCGATCTCGTTGATCACCAGGGTCGTCGAGGCGGCGGTGCCGTCCGCACCGGGTGCGGACGCTCTCGCCACCGGCGACGCCGCCTCGGGCGTCAGCATCGCGAGGGTGAAGACGGCGCAGACGACGGCCGGGTGCGCGGTGCGACGGCACCGGAGTCCGAGGCATGAGGGCGACATCCATTGCTCCCACGGTGAGCTGGCCGGCAAGCGAAGCGATCCCACCGGCCGCGGGCGACTTCGGCCACCGCGAGCGGTGGTCGGCGGCATGTGCTAGAAATAACGCCCGCGACGGTGCGTGAGATACGGACGCGCGGGCAAAGCCGCCTCAATCCTCCGCCGCCAGGTTGGCCCGCGCCAGCGCGACGTCGCGGTGCATCTGCGCCACCAGGGGCTCCACCCCGTCGAAGCGCTCCTCGCCGCGCTGCCAGGCGAGGATCTCGACGGTGAGCGTCCGCCCGTAGAGGTCGCCGGCGAAGTCGAGCACGTAGACCTCGATCGACCGCGGCCCGTCGTCGAACGTCGGGCGGACGCCGATGCTTGCCACGCCGCCCATCCAGCCGTCGGGCGCCGAAGACGGTGCGCCGTCCCAGCGCGCCCGGACCGTGTAGATGCCGTGGCCCGGCACCACGTAGTCGTCCGCGGGCGCGAGGTTGGCGGTCGGGAAGCCGAGCGTGCGCCCCCGTTGGGCGCCCCGGACGACCGTGCCGACGAGCCGCGGCGGCGCCGCCATCAGCGCGCGGGCGGCGGCGACGTGGCCCGTCTCGACGAGGTGCCGGATGCGCCGGCTGCTGACGGCCTCGCCGCCGGCGATCACCGGCGGCACGCACACCACGTCGAACCCGCGCTCGCGGCCCATGCGGCGCAGCGTCTCGACGTCGCCCGCCCGGTCCTTGCCGAAGACGAAGTCCGCGCCGACCACCATGGCGACCACACGATAGCGGGCGGCCAGGTCGTCGAGGAACGCCTCGGGCGACAGCCCCGCCAGCGCCGGCGTGAACGCCAGGCAGACGGCCTCGTCGACGCCCAGCGCCGCGAGGCGCCGGCGGCGCTCGTCGACGTCGGTGAGCAGCGGCACGCGGCGGCCGGCGAGCACGGCGGCCGGGTGCGGCGCCAGCACCAGCGCCACGCTCCGCGCCCCGCGGTCGCGCGCAGCCGCGACGAGTCCCGACACCAGCCGCCGGTGCCCGAGGTGCACCCCGTCGAACTTGCCGATGGACAGCGCGACGACCGGGCGCCCATCCGCGCCGGCCCCGGCCGCAGCGGGGTGCGTCACGGCGCCCCCGGGAAGATGCGGTCGGGCTGCCAGCGCGCCTCGACGGGGTCCCAGGCCACCAACCCGACGAACTGGCCGTCGGCATCGTAGACCCGCACCAGCCGGCTGGCGCCCGGGCCCGGCGCGGGGCCGTCGACCTGCTGGCCGTGGCGCAGCGCCGCCACGCGCGGCGCGTCGACGACCATCGCGGCGTAGTCGACGAGCGCCGCGTCAAGGGGGTGCATCAACGCCGGCCACCACCCGCCTTCGAACGCCGCGACCACCCGATCCAGGGGGTCGGCGGCCTCCACCCGGAACGGCCCGACAGCGGTGCGGCGCAGCGCCGTCAGGTGGGCGCCGACGCCGAGGGCCTCGCCGAGGTCGTCGGCGATGGTGCGCACGTACGTTCCCTTGGACACGCGCAGCGCGAGCGTCAGCTCCGGCGGCGCCCAATCCTCCAAGGTCAGCGCGTATACCGTCACCGGCCGCGGGGCACGCTCGACCTCGATCCCCTGGCGCGCGAGCGCGTACAGCCGCCGGCCTTCGTGCTTGACCGCGGAGACCATCGGCGGCGTCTGGAGGATGTCGCCGCGGAAGCGCGCCAGCGCCGCCTCGACGGCGTCCCGCGTCACGCCCGCCGCGTCGTGCTCGCCGACGACCCGCCCGTCGGCGTCGCCCGAGTCGGTGCGCACGCCGAGGCGGACGCGGGCCCGGTAGGCCTTGGGCGTCGCCTGGATCTCGTCGACCACCCGGGTCGCCGAGCCCATGCACACCACCAGCACGCCGGTGGCCATGGGGTCGAGCGTGCCGGCATGGCCAACGCGGCGCTCGCCCGACGCACGCCGGATCGCGGCGACGACGTCGTGGCTGGTGCAGCCGGCCGGCTTGTCGACGACGAGGATGCCGCTCTTGGGCGGCGCGTGCCCGGCGGCGGCGGCCATGGCGGGCGTCCGGCCCGCCGGCACCAGCGGGATGATGTCGCCGGCGCCGGCGTGCAGCCGCGCCCACCACGGCGGGGCGTCCGCAGCCGGGCCCCCCGGCCCGCCGGGGTTCGCCAG
>QEVT01000484.1 GCA_003576755.1 bacterium
GCACGCCGGTCGAGCGGCTGTGGCGCGACGCACGCGTGCTGGGCATCGGCGGCGGCGCCACCGAGGTCATGCTCGACGAGGCGGCGAAGAGGTATTGAGGGGCACGGTGAAGCAGCTCTATGCCCTTGGTGTCGCGTCGGCATGCGCCGCCGCCGATGCATGCAGATCGCGGTGGTCGTGGCGGGATCGGGATGGGGGGGCAGGCTGCGCCCTCCATGTCCCCCGCCGCCGGCCGTCGGCCGTCGGCTCCTCCTTCACTTCCGGTCGCAGCCTGCCCCCCCATCCCGATCCGGCACCGGTCCTGGTCTTCGACGCGCGCGCACCCGAAACGGTGCCGGCCAAGGCGGGCGGGTGCCCTCGCCCGGAAGTGAAGGAGGAGGGACGGGCGCAGCCCGGCCCGCGGGACATGGAGGGGGAGGGCACCCGCCCGCCTTGGCCCTCGCCGACCCCGGCAGGCGACGCTGCACGGCATCGCTGCGCAGACACCCACGCGATCGGACCGACCCGATCATGGCCGGACAGCGGGTGGTGGCCGGCTCGAGTCACGCAGCAGGAGCCGACATGACCACGCTCGACATCCAGATCCAGGGCCCGGTGGCGCGGGTGTTCCTGAACCGCCCCGAGGTGCGCAACGCGTTCAACGACGGCGTGATCGCCGAGCTGACCGACGCGTTTGCGCGCCTGGGCGCCGACCCGGCGCTGCGTGCGATCGTGCTCGGCGGCCACGGCAAGGCGTTCTGCGCCGGCGCCGACCTGAACTGGATGCGCACGATGGCCGGCTACACCTGGGAGCAGAACCGCGCCGACGCCGAGCGCCTCGCGGCGATGCTGTGGGCCGGCTACAGCTGCCCGCTGCCCATCGTCGGCCGCGTGCACGGCGACTGCTACGCCGGTGGCGTCGGTCTGGCGGCGATCTGCGACGTGCTCGTCGCCGCCGAGGGCATCCACTTCTGCCTCAGCGAGGCGCGGCTCGGGCTGCTGCCGGCCACCATCGGCCCGTACGTCGTGCGCGCGCTCGGCGAACAGGCGTCGCGGCGCTACTTCGTCACCGCCGAACGATTCGACGCCGCCACCGCGAAGGCGCTGGGTTTCGTGCACGAGGTCGTCGCGGCCGACGCGCTCGACGCCGGCGTCGACGCGATCGTCGCGACGCTGGTGGCCAACGGGCCGGCCGCGGTGCGTGCCTGCAAGCGGCTGGTGCACGACGTCGCCGGCGTGCCGGTCACGCCCGAGCTGCGCGCCGACACCGCGCGGCGCATCGCCGACATCCGCGCCAGCGCCGAGGGGCGCGAAGGCGTGCAGGCCTTCCTCGACAAGCGCGAGCCGGCGTGGCGCGCCTGAGCCGCGGTGATGAACGACGTCGACCTCACGCAACTCGTCGCGCTGGCCGCCGCGCTCGGCTGGGCCAGCGGCATGCGGCTGTACCTGGTGGTCTTCCTCACCGGGCTGGCCGGCCACCTGGGCTGGGTCGAGCTGCCCGGCGGGTTGCAGCTGCTGCAGCAGCCGGCGCTGCTGTGGACCAGCGGCGTGCTGGTGGCCGTCGAGTTCCTCGCCGACAAGGTGCCGCTGGTCGACTCGGCGTGGGACGCGGTGCAG
>QEVT01000099.1 GCA_003576755.1 bacterium
CGCAGCCTCGTGGTGAGCAACCGGTCGTACGAGCGCGCCGTGGCCCTGGCCAACACCTGGGAGGGCTGCGCGGTCACCTTCGACCGCCTCACCGACGCCATCGCCGCCGCCGATATCGTGGTGGCCTCGACCAGCGCGCCGCACCCGGTGCTGCGCCGCGCCGACGTCGAGCCGATCATGGCGGGGCGCCCGGAGCGGCCGCTGCTCATCATCGACATCGCCGTGCCGCGCGACGTCGAGCCCGACGTCGGCGGCGTGCCGGGCGTGCGCCTGTTCGACATCGACGACCTCGCGGCGACGGTCGAGGGCAACCTTGCCGAGCGGTCAGCCGCCATCCCCGGCGTCGCCGAGATCCTCGACGCCGAGACCACGCGCTTCGAACGGTGGTTGGCCACGTCGGCCGCCACCCCCGACATCACCGCCCTGCAGCAGTGGGCCGACACCGTGCGTGAGCGCGAGCTGCGCCGGACGCTGCGGCGCCTCGAGCACCTCGGCGATGCCGACCGCGCGGCCGTGCGCGCGATGGCCGAGGCCCTGGTGGCCAAGCTGCTCCATCCGCCCATCGCCCGCCTGCGGGCGGCGGCCGGCGACGCGCCGCGGTTCCGCGACGCCGATCTCATGCAGGCAATGGCCGGCGACCCGGGCCCGGACCGGGAGGCCCGATCGCCGTGGCCGGGTTGAGGTTCGCCAGCCGCGGCAGCCGGCTGGCCCTGGCCCAGGCCGAGGAGGTGGCGCGCGACGTGCGTGCGGCGTGGCCCGGCCTGGACCTTGCGGTGACCATCGAGGTCGTGAGGACGCGCGGCGACGCGCTGACCGACCGCAGCGTCGCGGCCATCGGCAAGGGCGCGTTCGTCAACGAGGTGCGCCAGGCGGTTCTCGACGGGCGTGCCGACGTGGCGGTGCACTCGTACAAGGACCTGCCGACCGACCCCGCGCCGGGCCTGCGCGTGGCCGCCGTGCCGATGCGCGCCGACCCCCGCGACGTCTTGATCACGCGCACGGGCAAGGTGTTTCAGTACCTGCCGGCCGGCGCGCGGATCGGCACGGGCAGCGGTCGGCGCGCGGGGCAGCTCCTGCGCCGCAGGAGCGACCTGGTCGCCGAGCCGATGCGCGGCAACATCGACACACGCCTCGCCAAGCTCGACGCCGGCGAGCACGACGCCATCGTGCTGGCGGCCGCCGGCCTGGCGCGCATCGGCCTGCTCGACCGGGTGACCGAGTACTTCGACTACGACCTCATGATCCCGGCGCCCGGCCAGGGCGCGCTGGCGCTCGAGATCCGCGAGGACGACGACGCCACCGCGGCGCGCCTCGCGCCGCTGCACGACGAGCACTCGGCATATGCCGTCCTGGCCGAGCGCACGTGCCTGCGCGTGCTCGGCGGCGGCTGCAACGTCCCCATCGGCGTGCACGCCATCACCGACGGCGACGCCATGGCGATCTTCGGCATCGTCCTGACGCCCGACGGGACCCGCGCGGCGCGCATGCGCTGGTCGGGCCCATGGCGCCAGGCCGACGACCTCGGCGAGACGCTGGCCGAGCTGTTGCAGAGCATCGGCGCGCGTGAGATCCTGTCGGGGGCGCCCATCCCGCCCACGGTGCGCTTTGCCACCCGCCAACCCCGCGAGGCCGAGGGGCCCGACGGCGCATGGCCGGCGCGTTGACCGGGCGCCGCATCCTGGTCACCCGCGCGGCGCGGCCGCACGACCCGCTGGCCGACGACCTCGCGCGGCTGGGCGCCACGGTGCTGTGGCTGCCGACGGTCCGGATCGCGCCGCCGGCCGACCCCGGGGCGGTCGATGCCGCCGTCATGGCGTGGCGGGACGGCCGCTACGACTGGGTGGTCTTGACCAGCGCCAACGCCGTGCCGCCGTTGGCCGAGGCGGCCGCACGGCTGGGCGCCGGCCGAATGGATGATCGCGCGGCCGACGCCGGCCGGCACGGCAGGCAGGCGCGGATCTGCGCCGTCGGGCCGGCCACGGCGGCCGCCATCGAGCGGGCCGGCTGGCGTGTCGACCGCCAGCCGGCCACGGCCACCGCCCACGACCTGGTCGCGGCCCTCGGCGCCGTGGCCGGTCAGCACATCCTCTTCGCCCACGGCGACCTGGCCGGGCCGACCGTCCAAGCCGGGCTTGAAGCCGGCGGGGCGGTGGTCGACACCGTGGTCGCGTACCGCACGGTCGCGGCCGAGATCGACCCCGACCGGCTGGCCGAGATCGGCGACCTCGACGTCGCCGCGTTCGCGTCGGGCTCGGCGGTGCGCGGGCTGGCCGCGGCGCTCGGCGACCGCCTGGCGCCGGCGCTGGCAGGCGCGCGGATCGCCTGCATCGGCCCCGCGACGGCGGCGGCCGCCCGCGAATGCGGGCTCGCCGTCGATATCGTGCCGTCTCAGCATACGGCGCGCGACCTCGTCGCGGCCATCGTCAGCGACCTGGAGCACGCCTCATGACGCGATCACCGACCGCCCCCCCGTTCCCGGCCGCCGGCGCCCGCCGCGGCCCGGACCCCGCGGACGATGCCGGCCCGGTCGACCGCCCGCGCCGGCTGCGGCGGACCGCCGCCATCCGCGCACTGGTCCGCGAGACGACCCTCGCGCCGGACGACCTCATCTGCCCGCTCTTCGTCGTGCACGGCCAGGGCGTGCGGCGCGCGATCGGCGCGATGCCCGGGCAGCACCACCTGTCGGTCGACGTCCTGGCCGGCGAGGCCGAAGCCATCGCCGCCGCGGGCATCCCGGCCGTGATTCTGTTCGGGCTGCCGGCGGCCAAGGATGCCGAGGGCCGCGAGAGCTTCGACCCCGACGGCATCGTCCAGCGGGCGGTCCGGGCCGTCAAGCGCGCGGCGCCCGGGCTGGCCGTCATCACCGACGTCTGCCTGTGCGAGTACACCGACCACGGGCACTGCGGCCTCGTGGCCGGCGGCGAGGTCGACAACGACGCCACGCTCGGCGTCCTCGGCCGCGTCGCCGTCAGCCACGCCGAGGCCGGCGCCGATGTCGTGGCGCCGAGCGGCATGATGGACGGCATGGTGGCCGCGATCCGCGCCGACCTCGACGACGCCGGCTTCAAGCAGGTGCCCATCCTGTCGTACGCCGCCAAGTACGCCTCGCACTTCTACGGGCCGTTCCGCGAGGCTGCCGACAGCCCACCGCAGTTCGGCGACCGGCGCGGCTACCAGATGGACCCGGCCAACGCGCGCGAGGCGCTGCGCGAGATGGCGCTCGACGTCGACGAGGGCGCCGACATCCTCATGGTCAAGCCGGCGCTGCCGTACCTCGACATCCTGCGCGCCGCCCGCGACGCGTTCGACGTGCCGCTGGCGGCGTACAACGTCAGCGGCGAGTACGCCATGATCAAGGCCGCCGCCGCGGCCGGCTGGCTCGACGAGCGCGCCTGCGCGCTCGAGTCGCTGACGGCGATCAAGCGCGCAGGCGCCGACATGATCCTGACGTACTGGGCGCGCGACGCCGCGCGCTGGCTGCGGGAGGGCTGAGCGCCATGTGGGACCGCTTCCTCCGCGCCTGCCGGCGCGAGCCCGTCGACCGCACCCCCGTATGGTTCATGCGCCAGGCCGGCCGCTACATGGCCGAGTACCGCGCGCTGCGCGAGCACCACGGCATCCTCGACATCATCAAGACCCCCGAGCTGGCCGTGGCGGTGACGCTGCAGCCGATCCAGGCCTTCGAGCTCGACGCGGCGATCATCTTCGCCGACATCCTGACGCTGCTCGAGGGCATGGGCCTCGAGCTCGAGTTCGTGCGCGGCGAGGGCCCGATCATCCACAACCCGCTCGACTCGGCGCGCGACATCGATGCCCTGGTCGACCCCCCGGTCGAGGAATCCCTCGGCTACACCCTCGAGGCGATCCGCCTGACGCGCGCGGCGCTCGACGGCCGCACGCCGCTCATCGGCTTCTCGGGAGCGCCGTTCACGCTGGCGTGCTACGCCATCGAGGGCGGCTCGTCGCGCAACTACATCCAGGCGAAGTCGCTGATGCACACCGACCCGGCCGCCTGGCACCGGCTCATGGCGCGGCTGGCCGAGCGCGTCGGGCGCTACCTCGCCGCGCAGGTCGCGGCCGGCGCCCAGGCCGTGCAGATGTTCGACAGCTGGGTCGGTGCGCTCGGCCCGGCCGAGTACCGCGAGTTCGTGCTGCCGCACAGCCGGCGGGCCCTGGCGCTCGCGGCCGCCACCGGCGTGCCGGTCATCCACTTCGGCACCGGGACGGCGGGCTTCCTGCCCGACTTCGCGGCGGCAGGCGGCGACGTCGTCGGGGTGGACTGGCGCGTCGACCTCGGCGACGCCTGGACGCGCATCGGCACCGACCGGGCCATCCAGGGCAACCTCGATCCCGTGGTGCTGTTCGGACCCTGGCGCGCCGTCCGCCACGCGGCCGACGCGGTGCTGGCGCGGGCCGAGGGGCGCCCGGGCCACGTGTTCAACCTCGGCCACGGCATCCTGCCGGGCACGCCGGTGGACCACGTCAGGCGCCTGGCCGAGCACGTTCACGCCGCCACGGCGCGCCGATGACCGCCCCGGAACCGACGCGCGACGCCGGCGGCGGCCCGCTGCGGGTGCTCGTGGCCGGGGGCGGCATCGCCGGCCTGGCGACGGCATGGCACGTGCGCGACCGGGCGGCGGCCATGGGGCGGCCGGTCGCGGTCACGGTGATCGAGCAGGCCGCGCGACCGGGCGGCAAGATCGTCACCGAGCGGGCCGACGGCTTCGTCATCGAGGGCGGACCGGATTCCTTTCTCACCGCCAAGCCGTGGGCCGTCGAGCTGTGCCGGGCCCTGGGCCTGGGCGACCGGTTGATTCCCGTCGACCCCGAGCGGCGCGCCGTTTACGTGTTTGCCGGCGATCGCTTGCACCGCGTCCCCGACGGCTTCCGGCTCATCGCGCCGACGCGCCTGTGGCCGTTCGTGCGGTCGGGCCTGATCTCGTGGCCGGGCAAGCTTCGCATGGCGCTCGACCTCGTGCGGCCGCCGCGGCCGGCCACGGGCGACGAGAGCATCGGTGCGTTCGTCCGCCGCCGTCTGGGCGACGAGGCGCTGGTGCGCCTGGGCGAGCCGATGATGGCCGGCATCTTCGTCGGCGACCCCGATCGCCTGAGCCTGCGGGCGACCTTTCCGCAGTTCGCCGCCATGGAGGCGGAGCACGGCGGCGTCATTCGCGGCGTGCGCGCCGCCGGCCGGGCCGCGCGCCGCGCCGCCGCGCCCGGAGCGGTCGCGCCGCCGATGTTCGTCAGCCTCGTCGGCGGCACGCAGGAGCTGGTCGAGGCGCTGGCGGCGTCGCTCGGCCCGGCGGTGCTGCGCCTCGGCGTCGGTGCCGCGGCTGTGGCGCCCCCCGAAGCCCCGGGGCGCGCGTATCGCGTCACGCTGTCCGACGGCGCCGTGCTCGAGGGCGACGCCGTGGTGCTCGCGACGCCCGCGCCCGTGGCGGCACGCCTGCTGACGCCCTGCCTGCCCGACCTCGCGCGGCGGATCGGGGCCATCCGCCACCTCTCGACGGCGACGGTCTCGCTGGGCTACGGCCGCGCCGACGTGGCGCACCCGCTCGACGGGACGGGGTTCGTGGTGGCGCGCGACGCCGCGCTGCGGATCGTCGCGTGCACGTGGAGCTCGAGCAAGTACGCCGGCCGCGCCCCCACGGGCGCGGTGCTGCTGCGGGCGTTCGTCGGCGGCGAGGGCCGCGAGGCCGACGTCGACCTGGCGGATGACGACTTGGTGGCCATGGTCCGGCGCGACGTCGACCCGGTGCTCGGCATCCGCGCGGCGCCGCGCATCGCGCGGGTGTTCCGCTGGCGGTCGGCCAACCCGCAGTTCGACGTCGGGCACCTCGACCGCGTCGCCGCGATCGAGGCGGCGTGCCCGGCGGGCCTGCATGTCGTCGGCGGGGCATACCGGGACGTCGGCGTGCCGGGGTGTGTCAGGCAGGCGCGCGACGCCGCGGACGCAATCTTAACGCAATCTTAAGCAGTCGACACACGTGCACCCAAGGTTTCATCGGTGCGCGACAGCAGACTGCCGAGCGACGGTGCCGGTGCCGCGATGGACCCGGCACCGTGGGCTGAGCGTGGCCTGAAAGCACTTGACAGGCGCGCGGATTTCGGTTATTTTGAAGCCCACACTCTATTAAGTCTGTCGTAACCGACGCTCCCCCCACCTCTTGGGCGCGGTTACACACAGCATCCATCACTCAGGAGGTTTGCCGAATGCGCGCTCGTTCCTTGTTGTTGGCGGTGGCCCTCTTCGTCGCCACCGCTGTGTTCGCCGCCGCGCCCGCCGTCCCGGCCAGCGCGAACGGCGGGGGCGTCCACTGTGTCAAGTACGGTGAGACGCTCTACGGCATCGGGTACATGTACGGGGTGTCGGCGCATGCCATCGCGCACCACAACGGCATCATGAACCCGAACTTCGTGCGTGCCGGCGCGTGCCTGCACATCCCCAGCGGCTATCACGGCGGCTGGCAGGGCGGTCACGACGGCGGCTGGAAGGGCGGTCACGACGGCGGCTGGAAGGCCGGCTACCACGGCGGCTACGGCCAGAGCCATGGCGGCCGCTACTGCGTGCGCTACGGCGACACGCTGTCGAGCATCGCCTGGCGCAGCGGGACGTCGACGTGGGCGATCGCCAACGCCAACGGCCTGTGGAACCCGAACTACATCCGTGTGGGGCAGTGCCTGCACATCCCGCGCTGGTAGCCCCGCGCGGGTAGCCTTGCTCCGGGCGGCGCCGACGCGCGCTCCCCGGACGACGACGACACACACGGGGCCGGCGGATCGATCCGCCGGCCCCGTGTGCCGTTGCCCGGGCCATCGGAGCGGTCAGCGCCCGAGCGGCGCGCCCTTCAGCCCGGCCGGCAGGTAGATCGCCGGCCGCTCCGGCGTGGCGGTCGGCGGCGTGGCGGACGGCGTGGTCGGCGTGGCGGTTGCCGCGACCGGGCTCACGCTCGGCGTGGCGGTTGCCGTCGGGCTGCCGGTGGCCGCCGGTGTCCGCGTCGCCGTCGGGCTGGCCGGCGTGGTCGGGGCGGCGTCGGGCGCCGTGCTGCGCGGCGGCCAGTACGCGTTGGTGTCGACGCCCCACTGGCCCCAATCGGCCGCCGACGCGATGCGGGTGTCGTAGGCCACGACGGCCACCGGCGCGTCGGACGCCAGCGTGGCCGTCTTGCCGGCGGCACGGGCGTCGAGCGTCACGAGCCGCATCGTGCCCGCCGGCACGGCGATGGCCGGCCCGGCCGACGCCTGCCCGCCGGCATCGTAGGTCGTCGACACGCTGGCGTCCGACGCACCCGGGTTGTGGACGGCCACCACCGTCTTGCCGTCGGCGGCGGCGCGCACGCGCGGCACGACGAAGCCGAGGCCGAGGTCGTCGGGCCCGTAGGCGGCGTAGGCCGCGCTCGTGCGCACGGCCGTGCCGTCGGAGGCCGACTCGATCACGGCGGCCAGCACGCGGCCGCCGGCCTCGACGGTGGCGCTGCCGTAGAACCCGCGGTTGACGCCGCTGCCGCGCGGCGCGGCCGGGGCGGCCACGGTGCCGCGCCGGCGGGGGCCGAGGTCGACGAACGCCGCGCCGCGCGGGCCGACCCGGAACGACTGCGCGTAGGTCTGGTTGGCGCCGCTCGGGCTGTCGGCGGCGCCGCGCAGCGTCAACGTCACGTCGACCGCGGTGTTCTCGCGGTTGTGGATGCCGATCAGCGAGTCGCCCAGCATGTTGGCGCGCACCACCGGCAGGTACTGCACCGCGGCCGCCCGGCCGGCGGCCCGCGCGCCATATGCCGACGCGCCGGTGCCGGTCATCTCGTCGTTCTCGGCCAAGACGGCGATGGGGGCGTCGGCCCGAAAGCGAACGGCGCCGAGGTAGCCGTCGGCGGCGTTGTCCGGCAGGTCGCCGAAGCGGGCGATGTCGAACGCCAGGTCGTAGGCCGTCACGCCGCCGGGCTCGAGGAACACCTCGATCGACTTGAGCAGCTCGCCGCTGTCGTTGTCGAACAGCTCGAGCTTGACCTTGTTCTCTTCGTCGCCTTCGAGCGTCCCGGCATCCTGGACGTAGAGGTTGGTCGTCAGCGACAGCACATCGCGGGCCGCCAGCGGCAGCACGAGGTCGGTGCCGACGTCGGGCGCGGCGTACGCCACGGCCGCGCCGCTGTTCTCCCACACCGTCCGCGCCACCACCCCGAGCGGTTGGCCGGCTCGGATGAACGCCGCGTGGTTGCCGATCGTCAGCGCCGACTCGGCGCCGAGCGACACCAGCCCGACGCCGCGCGCGGCGACGCGCCGCCGCACGACCTCCCGGACGTCGAAGGACTTGAGCTCGACCTCGATGTCGGCGGACTGTTGGCCGAGATTGAGCAGCTCGACGGCCGAGTAGCCGAAGCCGTCGATCCCGCTCGGGCCGGCGGGGCCGAAGCCGGACCGGGCGCCCTTGACGCCGTTGGTCTGGAGGTTGGGCAAGAGGGCCGCGGGCGTGGCCTGCGCCGGAGCGGCGGCGGCGGGGCCTGGTCCGGCGGGCAGGGACCGAAGGCCGCCGAGGGCGGCCGACACGGCGAGCGCCGCGACGAGCCAGGCCCGGCGCTGCGTGGGGAGCGCGGAGCGGGGGGGGACGAGCATACCGTTCGATCTCCTTGGGTCGGATGAGCGGCGCTGGGGCCTGACCGCGCCTTTGCGCGCGGCGCGCCGGCTGTGCTAACGTGATTATACGGAGCCGGACACCGATAATGATGGCCGGGCGGGCGGATCGGACACCCCCGCCTGGCCTGGGGCCGCCCCGATTTCGGACTGCAAGGACGATGGCCGTGACCAAGCTTGTGATCGTCGAGTCGCCGACCAAGGCGCGCACGATTCGTGGATTCCTGCCGGACGACTACGTGGTGATGGCCAGCATGGGCCATATCCGCGACCTGCCGTCGTCGGCCGCCGAGATCCCCAAGGCGGCCCGCGGCGAGGCGTGGAGCCGCCTCGGGGTCAACGTCGACGACGGTTTCGTGCCGCTCTACGTGCTCTCGTCCAAGCGCAAGGACACCCTGAAGGGACTCAAGGACGCGCTGGTCAAGGCCGACGAGCTGATCATCGCGACCGACGAAGACCGCGAGGGCGAGAGCATCGGCTGGCACCTCGTCGAGGTGCTCCGGCCCAAGGTGCCGGTCAAGCGCATGGTGTTCCACGAGATCACGCGCGACGCGATCCGACAGGCCATGCGCGAGACGCGCAGCATCGACGAGCACCTCGTGCGGGCGCAGGAGACGCGACGCATCCTCGACCGGCTCGTCGGCTACACGTTGTCGCCGCTCCTGTGGAAGAAGATCGCGCCGAAGCTCTCGGCGGGCCGGGTGCAGAGCGTGGCGGTGCGGCTGCTGGTCGAGCGCGAGCGCGAGCGGCACGCGTTCGTCAAGGGCACGTACTGGGACCTGACGGCCGAGCTGGCCAAGCGCCCCGACGCGCCCGACCACCGGTTCAAGGCGACCCTCGTGCAGGTCGGCGACCGGCGCGTGGCCACCGGCAAGGACTTCGACGCCGACACCGGCACGGTGGTCGGCGACCGCGACGTGCTGCTGCTGGACGGCGCTCAGGCCGAGGCCCTGCGCGCGCGGCTCGCAACGGCCGCCTGGCAGGTGGCGTCGGTCGAGGCCAAGGCTTCGGTGCGGCGCCCGTACCCGCCGTTCACGACCAGCACGCTCCAGCAGGAGGCCGGCCGCAAGCTGAGGTTCGGCGCGGGCGAGACGATGCAGATCGCCCAGTCGCTTTACGAGAACGGCTTCATCACGTACCACCGCACCGACTCCTTCCACCTCTCCGACGAGGCGGTGGAAGGCACGCGCCGGCGCGTGGCGGAGCAGTACGGCACCGAGTACCTCAGCCCGGAGCCGCGCCGGTTCAAGACCAAGTCGCGCACCGCCCAGGAGGCGCACGAGGCCATCCGCCCGGCCGGCGGCGCCATGCGCCCGGTGGCCGAGCTCCCGCTGTCGGGCCGCGACGCGGCGCTGTATGACCTCATCTGGAAGCGCACGATGGCGACGCAGATGGCCGACGCCCGGGTCGAGATGGTGACGGTGCACGTCGGGGCCGAGGACGCGCTCTTCCGGGCCACCGGCCGGCGCGTGCTCTTCCCGGGCTTCTTCCGCGCCTACGTCGAGGGCTCCGACGATCCCGACGCCGCCATCGAGGACCGGGATGCGCCGCTGCCTCCGCTCGCCGAGCGCGAGGCGCTCGACCTGCGCGACCTCGGCGCGGTGGCGCACGAGACCAAGCCGCCCGCCCGCTTCACCGAGGCGTCGCTGATCAAGGCGCTCGAGGCCAACGGCGTCGGCCGGCCGAGCACGTACGCCACCATCATCGGCACCATCCAGGATCGCGGCTACGTGCGCAAGCAGAGCGGCACGCTGGTGCCGACGTTCACGGCCTTCGCGGTCACGGGGCTCCTCGAGTCGGACTTCAAGCAGCTGGTGGACGTGGGCTTCACCGCCAACATGGAGGAGGATCTCGACCGCATCGCCAGCGGAGATGTCGAGTGGCGCGGCTACCTCGAACGCTTCTACCACGGCGAGTCGGGGCTCTCAAACCAGGTCGACCTGGCCACCGCCACGGTCGATCCGCGCCGCGCCAGCACGGTGGACCTCGGGGTGGTCAAGGTGCGGATCGGGCGCTTCGGGCCGTTCGTCGAGATTGGCGAGGGCGAGACGCGTGCGACGGTGGCGCTGCCCGAGGACCTCGCGCCGGCCGATCTGACGCCCGCGGTGCTCGGCGAGCTGGCCGACCGGGGACAAGGCGGGCCGGCCGCTCTCGGCCACGATCCGACGACCGGCGAGCCGGTGTACCTCAAGGACGGCCCGTACGGGCCGTACGTGCAGCGCGGCGACGACGACGGCGGCAAGGACGGCAAGCCCAAGCCGGCGCGGGTGAGCCTGCCCAAGGACCGGCGGCCGGAAGAGGTCGACCTTGCGCTGGCGCTGGCGCTGCTGTCGCTCCCGCGGGTGCTCGGCAAGCATCCCGAGTCGGGCGACGAGGTCAAGGCGGGCATCGGCCGGTTCGGGCCGTACGTCGTGGTCGGCAAGACGTTCGCCAGCCTCAAGAAGGGCGAGGACGTGTTGGCGGTCGACCTCGACCGGGCGCTCGAGCTGCTCGAGGAGAAGTCGTCGCGCGGCGCCCGCGGCCGGGCGCGGACGGTGGCCAATGCGCTCAAGAACCTCGGTCCGCACCCCGACGACGGTGAGCCGGTGGCGATCCTCGACGGCCGCTACGGGCCGTACGTCAAGCACGGCAAGACGAATGCCTCGCTGCCCAAGGACGCCGACTGGGCGTCGTTCACGCTGGCGGACGCGTTGCGGCTGCTGGCCACCAAGTCCGGACGCGGCGGGCCGATCAAACGCACCCGCATGGCCGCCGGCGCGTAGCGCGTGGCGATGGCCGGACACGCGAGACGGGCGGCGCCGCGCGGCGCCGCCCGTCCTTCATCGCCCGTTCAACACTGGCCGTTCAACGCGGGTTGCGCCGCGCCGCGAAGGGGGGCGTGGCACGGCGGATCGAGACGCATGCAGGGCCGTTGGGACGTCGGCGCTTCGCGGGTCGGGGGTGGCCGGCCCGCCGAAAGTATAGAACAAGTGTGCCACAACACGCAAGCCACGACGGTGCGTTCCCGATCGGAGGGGGCTCCCGCGTACGAGGGGAGAACGGGAGTGGTCGAAGCGACGCACGCCCGCTGTTTCGGAGGTGAAGCCGCATGACGACAGGGATGAAGGCAGGCATGTCGGCGGCGTGGTGGGCGGGGCTGGC
>QEVT01000485.1 GCA_003576755.1 bacterium
CGGCGGCGCCGGCGACCTCCGCCGCGCGGGCCCGCAGCCGTGCCGCCAACACCGCCTCGTGCTGCCAGTAGCGGCGGAGGTACAGCCGGTCCGCGCCGTCGAGCACCAGCGGCGTCGCCGCGTCCCCGTCGCCGACGAGCGGGCTGTCCGCCAGCGCCGCACGCCACTCCCCCAGCGCCGGCCAGGCCAGGTCGTCCCGCGGCCGGCCGTCGGCCCCCGCCAGCGGCAGCCCGTCGGCGCCGCCCACCGGCTGCCCCGCCCACCGCGCCAGGTCGAGGCACACGTGCCCGTGCTGGACCGCGCGGCTGGCCAGCGCCGCCGCCAGCAGCACGGCGGGCCGCGGGTCCGCGCCGAGCCGGGCCATCGTATGGGCGAAGTGCACGTCGAGCGGCGCCAGGATGCCCGCCTCGCGCAGCGCGTCGAGCTCCGGCAGGCTCATCGCGCCGCCCCCCGCCCGGGCGCCGCGGCGGCCGGGTCGTCGAAGAGCCCCGACAGCCGCTCGACCAGCGCGGCCGGCGGCCGGTCGTAGAACACCCCGCGGCGCGGGCCGAAGCCGGGGTGCATCCCACGCACGAAGAGGTACAGCACGCCGCCGAAGCCCCGCTCGTAGTCCCACGCCGCACCGAGGCGCTGGCACAGGAAGCGGTGCAGCGCGACGACGTACAGGTGGTACTGGAGCACGTAGTGGTGGCGCGCCATCGCATCGGCCAGGCGGTCCGGCGCATAGTGGTCGTACGTCGGGCCGAGGCGGTTGGACTTGTAGTCCACCAGGTACCACCGGCCGTCGCGGCGGAACGCGAGGTCGACGTAGCCGCGCAGGTAGCCGGCCAGCGCCGCGAAGCCCAGGGTCCGCACCCGCTCGGCGTAGCCGGCCGGGAAGCCCGGCCCGACCGCTTCCCCGGCCAGCGCCGCCGCCAGACCGGCCGGCGTCACACGGCCCCCGTCCGGCGCGCGGTCCGACACCACCGGGAACGTGAACTCCATCTCGGTGATCCGGTCGGCCTGGGGGATCGCGCGCAGGTTGAGCCCGCCGGCGCCGGCGACCAGCGGCGTGTCGACCACGTCGGCGAGGGCCGCCCACACGGCGTCCGCCCACGCGTCGGCGTCGAAGCCGTGCTGCCGGAGCTGGCGCGCGACGGACGCTCGCAGCCGGCCGCCGGCGGTGCCGGCGTCGGCGAAGTGGGCGAAGTCGGCGTGCTCGAGCACGGCGTGGATCACGTTGCCGGCGTCCGCCCCCGCCGGGAGGGCGTCCAGCGCCACGCGGTCCATCCCGGCGGGAGCGCCGGCCCGGCCAGGGGCGGCGCCGGGCGTGGCCGCTCCGGCGCTCGCGGCCATCACCGCGTCGGGGCGCCCGCCGCCGGCGTCGAGGTCGTCGATCTCGGCGACGATGGCGTCCGTCCCGACGGCCGCCGCCGTCTCGGCATCGTGGTCGCGCCCGCTGTCGTCCGCCGTCGCCGGGGCCAGCCCGTCCGGCGCACGAGGCGGCGCCGCGGCCAGGGCCTCGGCCGCTGCCGCGTGCGTCAGGCTGCTGAAGCTGGCGGCGCGCCACGTCCGGTCGATGCGACCGCGGAAGCCGCGCCCGTCCAGC
>QEVT01000100.1 GCA_003576755.1 bacterium
GACAAGGTGTTCGACGACAAGAACGCCGACGGCACGTTCAACGGCAGCGACGCCGGCATCCCGAGCGTGACGGTCTGGCTGTACGAGGACACCAACGGCAACGGCGTGATCGACAGCGGCACGGACGCGCTGGTCGCGACGACGACGACCGACGGGACGGGCGGCTACAGCTTCGCGGGGTTGGCGACGGGGATCAAGTACATCGCCGACGTCGACCAGACCGATGCCGACATCGCAAGCTACTTCGTGTCGACGTACGGCAGCTCGAGCGGCGTCGTGCAGACGACGACCGACCCGCACAACGTCGGGACGCTGGCGGGCGCGTACACGGCTGCGGACTTCGGCTTCTACAAGACGGTACCGGGGTCGATCGGCGACAAGGTCTTCGCCGACACCGACAGCGACGGCGTGCTCGACGCGGGCGAGCCGGGTTTGCCCAACGTGACGGTCAAGCTGTACTCCGACACCGACGGCGACGGCGTGCTCGACGTCGGCGAGCCGCTCTTGCAGACGACCGTCACCGACGGGAGCGGGACGTACACGTTCACGGGCCTGCCGGCCGGCAACTACATCGTCGACGTCGACCAGGCCGACACCGACGTGCCGTCGTACATGTTCGCGACCAAGGACCCGATCGCGACCAGCCTGACGCAGGGCCAGAACCGCACCGATGTCGACTTCCCGTTCGTCACGGCGCTCTCGAAGTCGGTCGACAAGAGTTATGCCAACCCGAGCGGCACGGTGTCGGACCGCACGCTGACCTACCAGATCGTGCCGCGTGTGCCGGGCACGACGCTCTTGGCGGGCGTGTCGGTGAACGACACTGTCCCGACTGGTACGACGTACATCGTCGGCAGCGTAAACGCCGGCGGCACGGCGGAGGACACCGACGATCCGCCGGACACGATCATCGACACGGTGAGCTGGAACCTGGGCTCGAACGCTCCCGGCACCGTCGGCTACAAGGGCGGCACGCCGCCGGCAGGGTGCCAGACGACGTTGACGGTGGAGGCGAACGCCGACACCTGGATCGACCAGAACGATCTCGACCAGAACCATGGCACCGATACTTCCATCGACACCGCCAACGACACCTCCGACAAAGTCGGCCTGCTGCGGTTCAACATCGGGTCGAGCACCCTCCCCGCAGGCGCCACCTTCAACAGCGCGCAACTCAACCTCACGCCGAGCGGGGGGGGAGGCAGCAACCGTCAGGTGGAGATCCACCATCTCTCGACCGCTTGGGCGGAAGGAACGGCTGGGAACGCCGCCTGCACCAGCGCCGGCAACGGCGCTGCGTGGCAAGGTCCGAACTGTACCGACGACTGGGCGAGCGCCGGCGGCAACTTCGGTACCAGCGACTACAGTGCGACCAACCTCGGGACGCTGAACCCGACGACCAACGGAACGACCCTCAATCTTACGGGTACGGACTTCAACACGGTGGTCAACGGGTGGCTGACGGGCGGCACGAACCGCGGCCTGTCCATGATCCCTGTCGGCAGCGCCACGAACACCGTTTCGTGGTACACCCGCACCGAGGGCACCACCACGCGTCGCCCTCAGATCATCATCACCTACACCCCCAACGGCTGCAATGGGACGACGACGATCCGCGACACCGGGGTGGGCGAGGTGCCGGACTCGTACATCCAGGAGGACTCCGGTGGCAACGACAACTTCGGCACCGATGCGGAGCTGAAGGCGCGACCGGAGAGCACGAAGCGGAAGCACGGGCTGATCCAGTGGAGCCTGTCGTCGGTTCCGGCCGGCGTCACCATCGGCTCGGCGACGATGAGCATCTACGTGACCACGGCCAAGGCGAACCAGACCTACTCCGTGCACCGCTTGACGACGGCCTGGGTCGAAGGCACGAACGCCACCAACGGCGTGCAGTGGAACGACCCCAACGGCACCGGCACCGTCGGGACTTGGGCATCGGGGGCGTTCAGCTCGAGCGACTACAACGCGACCGTGCTCGGGACCCTCTCTCCGGCATCGACGGGCGTGAAGACGCTGAGCCTCACCAGCCAGGTCCAGAGCTGGTACAGCGGCGCACACACCAACAACGGCGTCGTGCTGCTGACCTCGGGCACCAACAACGCGGACTCGAAGTACGCCAGCAGCGAGAACGGCACCGCCACGCGCCGCCCGACGCTGACCGTCAACTGGTCGATCCCGCCCTCGGGCTCGACCGGCAACAACACCATGAGCGCCAGCGGCATGGTCGTCCAAAACGGCGACACCGTGACCGTCAAGCAGGTGCTGACCGACAGCTCCGGCGTCGCGACCACCAACGTCGCGCCCAGCTCGATGACCATCACCGGCGCCAACGGCGCCAACGCCACGTGCGGCAGCCCCTCGCCGACCAGCCAGACCGTGCCGGCCAACGGCTCCGCCACGTTCACGTGGACGTGCACCATCACCGCCGTCGGCAGCACGCCCGGCAGCGTCACGTTCGCCGCCAGCGCGACCAACGGCACCACCACGTGGTCGTCGTCGACGTCCAACGGTGTCATCGTCAGCCCGGTGCTGCAGTTCCAGGCCCTGGTCAGCAATCCGCCCGGCGTCAACGTCGTGACCAACCAGGCGACGCTCGAGGACGCCAACATCCCGACCCTCACCAGCAACCCCGTCGACACCGCCGTCTCGTCGAGCATCGGCGACCGCGTGTGGATCGACGCCGACGCCGACGGCGTCCAGGACGTCGGCGAAGGCAACCTTGCCGGTGTGCGCGTCTACATCGACGCCGACAACGACGGCGTCTACGACGTCGGCGAGTCGTTCGACATCACCGACGCCAATGGCGTCTACCACATCGGCGGCCTGGCCAACGGCACCTACAACGTCCGGATGGACATCACCACCTTGCCGACAGGCTACTACCCAACCACGGCCACGCTGCTCAGCCGGACGATCACCACCGGCGGCCAGCAGATCACCGACGCCGACTTCGGCGTGACGACGTCCACCGGGCAGGTCGGCGACCTCGTGTGGCTCGACGCCGACGAGGACGGCGTGTACGACGCCGGCGAGACCGGGCTGTCGGGCGTCGTGGTCAACCTGTACAACGATGTCGACAACAGCGGCACCATCAACGCTGGCGACATCCTGCTCGGCACCCGCACCACCGACGCCAGCGGCAACTACCTCTTCAGCAACATGTACACCGCCTACAACGGCGGCAATGTCAACCTCCTCGTGGACGTCGTCAGCGGCCTGCCGGCGGGCGTCGAGATCGTCGGCGGCGGCACCGATCCCAAGGACGTCACGCTGTCCAACGCCACGCCCGTCGTCCTGACCGCGGACTTCCCGTACAACTACAGCGGCCAGATCGGTGACTTCGCCTGGTACGACAAGGATGGCGACTTGGTGCAGGACGGGCCGCCCGAGCCGGGCTGTGTCGACACCGGCATGAACGAGTGCGGTGCGCCGGCGACGACCATCGTGCTGTACCAGGACACCAACAACAACAACCAGATCGACCCGGGCGAGCCGATCGTGGCGGTGACCGTCACCGACGCGGACGGCGCCTACCTCTTCGACAACCTGCCGCCCGGCAACTACGTCGTCAAGGCCGACACGCAGCAGGTGCCGGCGCCGGCCACCAGCGCCAACGCAGGCCAGATCGGGCTCATGAACGCCACCACCGGCAGCAGCAAGGCGGTGGACCTCACCGTCGGCAACATGACCAACTACACCGCCGACTTCGGCTTCATCGAGGGTGCCAAGGTCGAAGGTCATGTGTTCCATGACATCGACCACAACGGCGTGCTCGACAGCAGCGAGACACTGCTGCCCAACGTCACCGTGACGCTTGTCGGCACCGACATCAGCGGCAACCCGGTCTCGCTCACCACCACCACAGACGCCAACGGCGAGTACAAGTTCCTCATCGCGCCGGGCACCTACACCATCGCTTACAACACCGCTGATCCCGACATCCCGGCCAACCTGACCGACCCGACGACCGCCACCGCGTACACGTCGCTGACGGTTCTCGCCGGCGCCGAATACCAGAACCTCGACTTCGGCCGCGACGATCCCGGCCAGATCGGTGACCGCGTCTGGAAGGACGACGACGGCGACGGCGTCCAGGACGGTGGCGAGATCGGGCTGGGCGGCGTCACCGTCCGGCTCTACCAGGACAACAACAACGACGGCCTCGTCGACGGCGGCGACACCCTGCTCGAGACCCAGTCCACGGCGACCGGTACCGGGGCCTACCTGTTCGAAGGCCTGCCGGTCGGCGGCAGCGCCAACTACGTCGTGCAGGTCGACTCGGCGACGCTGCCCGGCGGCTACGTCCAGAAGGGCGACCCCGACCAGGTCGGCGTCTGCACCGTCTGCGACCACCAGGGCAACGCCGACCTGACGTCGACGCCGCTCCTGACCCTGGACTTCGGGTACCAGCCGCCGGCGCTCAGCGTCAGCGGCAACATCTGGAAGGACAACGACGGCGACGGCGTCGACGACGGCGCCGGCGAGCCCGGCGTCGCGGGTGTGACAGTGATCGTGGCCATCGACACCGACGGCGACACCATCGCGGACCTGACGCTGACCGCCGTGACCGATGCGAGCGGCAACTACACCGTCACGGGCATCCCCAACGGCAGCAACGTCACCATCACCGTCGACGAGACCACGCTGCCGAGCGACGCCTACAATCAGACCGGCGACGAGGACGAGGTCGGCACGTGCACGATCTGCGACGCCAAGACGACCATCACCAACGTCACCGTCAACCAGACCGGCAAGGACTTCGGCTACCAGGAGGTGCTCGGCACGATCAGCGGCACGGTGGTCGAGAACGCCGACGGCGACGGGCTGGCCGAGGGCGGCGAGACCGGCGTGGTCGGTGTGGTCGTCATCCTCACCGATGCCGGGGTCGACGGTGTCTTCGGCACGAGCGACGACATCGTCACGACCACCATCACCGACGGCAACGGCGACTACAGCTTCCCGAACCTCACGCCGGGCAGCTACGAGATCACCAAGCTCAACCCGGCCGGCAAGGACTCGCTGGCCGACCGCGACGGCGCCAACCCCGACAGTATCGGCGTGATCCTGACGCTCGGCCAGACCAAGGTCGACCAGGACTTCGAGCTCCAGGGCCGCGGCGCCATCGGCGACGACGTCTGGGTCGACGTCGACCAGGACGGCGTGCGCGACGCCGGCGAGCCCGGCATCCCGAGCGTGACGGTGCGCCTCTACCGCGACACCGACGGCACGCCCGGCCCGTCCGGCGGCGACACGCTCGTCGCCACGACGACGACCGACGCCGACGGCCAGTACCTGTTCACCGACGTGCCGGCCGGCGTCAACTACTACGTCGACGTCGACTCGGCCGACCCGAGCTTCCCGAGCGGCCTCGTCTTGACCAACGGCCGCACCGATCCCACGCCGATGTTCAACCTCACCGGCGGCCAGACCTACCTCGACGCCGACGTCGGCTACACCAGCCCGGCGGCCACGGCCGTCATCGGCGACTACGTGTGGAGCGACGCCGACGGCGACGGCATCCAGGACCCGGGCGAGCCCGGCATCGGCGGCGTCGGCCTGACGCTGAAGGGCCCGGGGCCCGACGGCATCCTCGGCACCGGCGACGACACCAACGTCGCCACGACGACCACCGACGCGTCGGGGCACTACCTCTTCACCGGCGTCGCCGCCGGCGAGTACCGCGTCGACGTGACGTCGCCGCCGGCCGGCACGCTGACCGTCGGCCCGCAGTCGCGCACCGACCCGACGACGCCGATCCTGGTGGCCCCGGGCGACGTCTACCTCAACGCCGACTTCGGCTACCAGAACCCGGCCCTCTACACGATCTCCGACGTTGTCTGGCTCGACGCCGACGGCGACGCGGTCAAGGACCCGGGCGAGTCCGGAGTGCCGGGCGTCACCGTCAACCTCGTCACCGCCGGTGCGGACAACACGTTCGGCACGGCCGACGACGTCGTCGTCGCCACGGCGATCACCGGCTCGAACGGCGGCGTCGTCTTCACCGGCGTGCCCAACGGCAGCTACCGCGTGGTGCCCGAGGACGTCTACGACGTGCTCGACGACTACGGCCCCACCACGGCCCCGGCGCTGGCCGGCTACCAGCCGGTGACCGTCGCCGGCGCCAACGTGGCCGGCACCAACTTCGGCTACAACGCGCCGGTCAGCATCGGCGACACCGTCTTCAGCGACGCCGACGGCGACGGCGTCCAGGATGCCGGCGAGAGCGGCATCCCGGGCGTCCAGGTCAGGATCTGGCGCGACGCCAACAACGACGACGTGTTCGACAGCACCGTTGACACCCTGATCACCACCGTCACGACCGATGGGAGCGGCCAGTACCTGGTGTCCGGGCTGCCGATCGGCACGTACTTCGCCAGCGTCGACAACGGCCAGGCCGCGCTGTCGGGCTACACGCCGACCACGACCGACCAGGAGGTCGGGGGCAACGCCGCCGGCACCCAGATCGAGGCCGACCTCCCCAACGACGGCACGAGCTTCCTGGCCGCCGACTTCGGCTACCAGAAGGCCGCCAACCCGAACGTGTCGGGCAGCGTGTGGCACGACCTCGACCGCGACGGCAAGGACGACGGGGCCGGCGAGCCGCCGATCCCGCTGGTCACCGTCGCGCTCGTCGACAGCAACGGCAACGTCGTGGCCACCACGACGACCGACGCGAACGGGAGCTACACCTTCCCCGACGTGCCGCCCGGCAACTACACCGTCGTCGTCACCGACACGGCCGGCGTGCTGATCGGCTACGACCTCACCGGCGGCATCGACCCGTGGCCCATCACGGTGGCGGCCACCAACCTCACGGGCATCGACTTCGGCTACGCGCGGTCGCCCGAGACCGGCGCCGTCGGCGACCGGGTGTGGCTCGACGCCGACCGCGACGGCGTGCAGGACGGCGCCGAGGCCGGCCTCCCGAACGTGACCCTCCGGCTCTACCGCGACAACGGCGACGGCGTCTTCAACGCCGGCACCGACACGCTCGTCGACACGACGGTGTCCGGCCTCGACGGCCGCTACCTCTTCGACGGCCTGCCGGCGGGCAACTACTTCGTCGACGTCGACGGGACCACGCTGCCCGCGGGCCTCACGCCGACGTCGGGCACGACCGACCCGAGCGCGATGGTCAACCTCAGCGAGGGCGAGGTCTACCCCGACGCCGACTTCGGCTACGGCCCGACCACCGGCAGCGCCCTCGGCGACCGCGTGTGGTACGACGCCGACGGCGACGGCATCCAGGACCCGGGCGAGCCCGGCATCGGCGGGGTGACGGTGACCGTCAACGGGCCGGGCTGCGCGCCGTGCACGGTGGTGACCGACCCCGACGGGCTGTGGCTCGTCACCGGCCTCGCGCCGGGCCTCTACACCGTGGCGGTCAACCCGGCCACGCTGCCGGCCGGGTACGACCCGGCGCCGACCAACGGCCCGATCAGCCGGGTCGCGCTGGTGCAAGCCGGCTCGGACAACCTCACGCTGGACTTCGGGTTCGAGGGCGGGACGACGGGGTCCATCGGCGACACGGTGTTCTTCGACGCCGACGGCGACGGGACGCAGGACGCCGGCGAGCCCGGCATCCCGAACGTCTCGCTGAACCTCGTCGGCCCGGGCACCGACAACACGTTCGGCACCGCCGACGACGTCGTCCTGGCCACCGCCGTCACGAACGCGAGCGGCGGCTACGACTTCGTCGGGCTTCCGGCGGGCAACTACCGCGTCGCGGTCACGGACGTCGACCTGGTGCTCGCCGGCCTGAACCTGTCGGCCGGCACCAACCCGACCGGCACCATCATGCTGACGGCCGGCCAGGACTACAACAACGCCGACTTCCCGTACGCCCCGACGGCGGGCGCCATCGGCAACCAGGTGTGGCACGACCTCGACGGCGACGGCTTCCGCGACGTGGGCGAGCCCGGCGTCGAGGGCGTGGCGGTCGACCTGTGGCAGGACGTCGACGGCGACGGGGTGCTCGATCCGGCCGTCGACAACCTGATCCGCTCGACGACGACCGACATCAACGGCACGTACGTGTTCCTCGGGCTCGGGGCCGCCAAGTACCTCGTCGACGTCGCGGCGGCCAACACCGCCTCCGGCGGCGTGCTCGAGGGCATGACCAAGACCACCGGCACGCCGAGCACCAACGACAACAGCCAGGCCGACCCGTTCCCGGTCGAGCTGACGGCGCTCAGCCTCCAGTCGTTCAACGCCGACTTCGGCTACACCGCGCCCGGTGCGGGCTTCAGCCTGAGCGGCCGGGTGTTCGACGACGTCAACGGCAACGGCGGCGCCGTGCCCACCGACGAGGCCGGCACCGACACGCCGGTGCTCGGGGCGACGGTGCGGCTGTACCGCGACCTCGACAACGACGGCGTCGTCGACCCGACCGACCCGCTCCTGGGCACGGCGGTCACCGACGCCAACGGCGACTACACGTTCACCGACCTGCCGAACGGCAACTACCTGCTCGTGTCCGACGCCACGTCGACCCGCGTCAACGGGTACACCCAGACGACGCAGATCCCGACCGACGCCGTCGAGCCGGCCACGATCGCCGGCGCGAGCGTGAACGACCAGGACTTCGGCTACCACCTGCCGACGCCGAGCAGCGCGATCGGCAGCCGGGTGTGGCTCGACGAGAACGCCGACGGCATCCAGGATCCCGGCGAGCCGGGCCTGCCGAACGTCACCGTGGAGCTGTGGGATGCGACGCACACCACCCTCCTGGCCACCACGGTGACCGATGCCGACGGCGAGTATCGCTTCGGCAACCTGGCGCCGGGCACCTACCAGATCGACCTCGACACCGCGACGCTGCCGAGCGGCGTCGCCCAGACCCCGCTCGCCAACGCCGGCGCCGACTACGGCAACCAGGACTTCAGCGACAACGACGGCGGCGGGCCCGACGTCGACGGCTACCCCGTCACGCTCGGCGCCGACGACGAGGACCTCACGGCCGACTTCGGCTTCAACTGGGGCAGCGCGAACACGCCCCCGACCGGCGCCAAGGGCGCGATCGGCGACCGGGTGTGGGTGGACGCCGACGGCGACGGCGCCCAGGATCCCGGCGAGCCGGGTCTCGGCGGCGTGACCGTCACGATCTACCACGACCCCGACCAGAACGGCGTCTACGACACGGTGTTCACCGGCGCGCGGGACCAGAACGGCGCGACCGGCACCGGCACCGCGACCACCGAGCCCGACGGCAGCTACGTGTTCTACGACCTGCCGGCCGGGGCGTACGTCGTCGCGGTCACCGCACCGGCGGGCTACACCCAGACCGGCGATCCCGACCACTTCGGCACCACCGGCACCAACGACCACCGGACCACCACGCCCGTGGTGGTGGCGCCCGGCGACGCGTTCGTCAACGCCGACTTCGGCTACCAGCCCACCGTCAACGGCGGCCCGCTCGACGGGAGCATCGGCGACACGGTGTGGTTCGACGCCGACGCCGACGGGACGATCGATGCCGGCGAGCCGGGCATCCCGGGCGTCACGGTGCTCCTGGCGCGCGACGCCGACAACGACGGGGTCATCGACCCGGGCGAGGTCGTCGCCACGACGGCCACCGACGGCGCCGGCCAATACCTGTTCGACGGGCTGCCGGCGGGCGACTACCTGGTGCGTGTCGACGATACGGCCGGCGTGCTGCAGGGCAAGACCCCGTCGTACGATCCCGACGGCATCGGCACGCCCAACCTCGCCGACGTGACGCTGGGGGCCGGGGCCGCCGTCAACACCGTCGACTTCGGCTACACGGCGCCCGGCCAGACGACGACCACCGCCCTGATCGGCGACCGGGTGTGGGTGGACGCCGACAACGACGGCATCCAGGACGCCGGCGAACCGGGCCTCGAGGGGGCCACCGTCGGCCTGTACGACAGCACCGGCACCGTCCTCCTCGCCTCGACGACGACCGACGAGAACGGCAACTACGCGTTCGGCGGCCTGGCGGCCGGCACGTACGTCGTCAAGGTGACCCCGCCGTCCGGCATGACGCAGACGTTCGACGCGGACGGCACGGGCAGCGCGCACCAGTCGACCGTGACGGTGACCGCCGGCCAGGTCAAGCTCGACCAGGACTTCGGCTACCGCGGCACCGGGTCCATCGACGGCGAGGTCTGGAAGGACACCAGCGCCGACGGCACGCGCCAGGCCGGCGAGACCGCCGGCATCCCGGGCGTCACCGTCGTCGTCTACTGGGACCTCGACGGCGACGGCCTGGTCGACCCCAACGAGCCGGTCGTGGGCCAGGCGGTCACCGATGCCAACGGCAACTACAGCGTCGGCGGCCTGCCGACCGACGACGGCGGCGGCAACGCCAAGTTCCTCGTGGTGGTCACCGACGACGCGGGCAAGCTCGACGGCTACTGGCACTCGCTGGGCGGCGCGCCCGGCGCCGAGGACAACAGCCAGCCGACGGTGTACGGCGTCGCGCTGACGCCCGGCACGCCGACCAACGGCACGGCCGACTTCGGCTACAGCGTCGATCCCGGCGCGGTCGGCAACTTCGTGTGGAGCGACCTCGACGGCGACGGCGTCCAGGACGTGGGTGAGCCCGGCCTGGGCGGCGTCAAGGTCACGTTGGTCATCGCCTACCCCAACGGCGACAGCACGACGGTGACGACGGTCAGCGCCGCCGACGGCTCGTACGGCTTCGGCAACCTGCTGCTCGACGAGGACTTCGACGGCGCCGGCGGCGGCGAGCCGACCTTCAACGTGTCGTTCACGACGCCGGCCGGCTACGCCACCGCGCCCACCGGCGCCGGCACCGCGTTCACCGACAACAACTGGGACGGCGCGACGGCCGTGCCGGCCCAGCCGCTCGAGGGCGTCACCAACATGGCGCTGACCAACATGACCGACACGGCCGCGTCGTACGACGCCGGCTTCGTCCCGGTGTCGGACTGGGGCGACCTGCCCGACACGTACCGGACATCGCTGGCATCCAACGGCGCGCGGCACGCCACGGGCGCGCTCTTCCTCGGTGCGACCGTCGGCGACATCGACCCCGACGGCCAGCCGTCCGTCGGCGCCATCGGCGACGGCGCCGACGAGGATGGCGTCACCCGCTCGCTGGCGACCCATTGGACGCCGGGCGCCACCGTGGACATCGGCGTGACGGTGACCGGCGGCAACGGCCGGGTGGGCGCATGGCTGGACTTCAACAACAACGGCATGTTCGACTCGGGCGAGTTCTTCGACCTCGGCACGCTGACCGGCGCCCAGACGGTGCAGATCGTCGTGCCGAACACCTACGTCACCGGCACGCAGGTCGGCGCGCGGTTCCGGGTGTTCGATCCCGCCCAGATCCCCGGCGGGTCGCTCGACGCCGGCGACCACGTGGGCTTTGCGCAGAACGGCGAGGTCGAGGACTACCAGTGGCAGTTCAGCCCGACGGCCGTCGTCATCGACCGGCTCTCCGCGGCCGCGACGGGCGGGGGGCGCACCACGCTCCCGCTCGTGGCGCTGGCGGTGCTGGCGATGGGCGCGGTGGCCGCGGTCGGGTCGCGGCGCCGGGGGCCAGCGGGGCGGACCGGCGACCCCGCGCCGTCGCCAGAAGTGGGCAGCGCCGCGGCGCCCGG
>QEVT01000486.1 GCA_003576755.1 bacterium
GATCACGTGCGGCGTGGGCGTCGCCGTGACCGTCGGCGTCGCGGTCGGCGCCGCCGTGTCCGTCGCCGTCGGCGTTTCCGTCGCCGTGGCTGTCGCCGTCCGCGTCGGCGTATCCGTCCGCGTGCGCGTCGGCGTCACCGTCGGCAGGCTCGCCCCGCACAGCACCTCGACGTCGCCCAGCCCGTTCGCCTTGCCGAAGTTCACCCGCGACGCGTAGCCGTAGAGCTCCTCGCGCGCCGTGTTGTTGCCCTCGCCCGCGCCGTTCGGCGTGTTGTCGAACCAGTAGCCGCCCCCCGAGCTGATGCGCTCCGGCGCCAGCCCCACCGTCAGCACGCGGTCGACGGCCGGCACCCGTGCCAGCCCCCCAAAGCCCGTCTCGTCGTGCACCGCGCGCCGGGCCCCCAGGCCCGGCCCCGCGTCCTCGGCGTAGAACTCCGGCCACACCGCCCCGCTCCAGGTGTCGCCCGCGCGGCGCGCCAGGACGATGTCGCCCGCCGGGATGCTCGTGCCCTCGCCCGGCGGGTTGCGCCCGCCCGGGTTGAAGAACGTCATGTCGCCGTTGCGGTCGCGGAAGCCCAGCACCATGTCGCCCTGCGCCGTGAACTCGATGTCGGCGAGCATCGGCTGCGGGTAGACCCCGAACCCCGCCCCGCGCACCACCGTGTTGAAGCCGCTCTTCCACGGCTGCCAGCGCGCCGCGTAGCCGTTGCGCCCCCCGCCCCCCGCGACCGCCGCGCCGCGGTCGACGTCGAGGTCGATGGCCGCCACCTGCCGCATGCCGGTGCCGTCCAGCGCCGACTCGTACACGTAGGCCCTCAGGTCCTCGCCGCGCTGGCTGCGGAACGCCGTGTGCACCGCCCCGTGGTAGAGCTTGCCCTGCCAGATCGCCAGGCCGAACGGGCGCGCCTCGCTGCTCCAGGCCTGCCGCAGCGCGAAGGGGCCGATGTCGATGCGGCCGAGGAGCTGCTTGTCGCTCAGGCGGTAGCGGTTGATCTTGCGGTCGGCCAGGTGCGTCACGAACAGCGTCCCGCTGAGGTCGTCGACGTCGAGGTCGGCCATGCCGACCACGCCCACGATGTCGCGCGCCGGCGTGTCGGGCCAGTAGTCGTCGTCGGGGTCGTGGCGGTCGGTGCCGACGCCGGGGACCGTGAGCCACTGCGCCAGCGCGCCGGTGGCCAGGTCGAGCTTGTAGATCGCCCCGATGCCTCCCGGCCCGAACGCCGTGCCGCGCTTGTGGTACGCGGCCGCGTACAGCGCCGCGTTCGCCCCGTCGTAGCCCAGCCCGTACACCGCCCCGACCTGCCGCTGCGTGGCCAGCACCACGTGGCCCCGGTTGTCGGGCGTGTCGTTGAACGCCACGATGGCCGGGTCGTCGGGCTCGAGGCCCTGGGCGTAGCGCGGCACCGCGAAGAACGGGTTGTCGGTGAAGCACGCCGCCGTGACGTCCGCCACCGGCAGCGACTGCGCCGGGGCCGCCGGATCCGCGACGCTCGGCGCCGGCCGCCCATCCGACGCGGCGCCGGCCGCCCCGCCGGGCGTGCCGACGGCCGCCACGGC
>QEVT01000101.1 GCA_003576755.1 bacterium
GGGCGGCGGCGGCACGGACGCGCCGCTCGGTGGCCGCGCGTGCCGCCGGCGTGGCGTAGCCGTCATGGCCGGGCACGGCATCGGCGATGGCCGCCGCGCGGGCGGCGGCAGCGTCAGGATCGGGCATCGTCGACGCGCCCCTTGTGCACCAGGTAGACACCGGAGGCCATCACCGGCAGCCCGACGCCGAGGACGACGAGCACGGCCATGGCGTAAGCCGGCCGCGAGAGCTGGTCCCAGGTGTACGCCTCGGCCAGCCAGCGCAGGGCACCTTGCACGGCGGCCAAACCGGTTGCGACGACGGTGAGGCCCGCGACCCGCACGCGGTTCACGGCGTCGGCCCGGCGTCTGCCGCCCGCGGCTTGCCGTTGGGCACGCGCGGCGGCACAAACGGCGGCGGGAATGCGGTATCGGGAGGGGCGGCGCGCTCGTCGGGTGCCGCGTGCTCGCCGGGGCCGTCGAGGGGGCGATCACCGGGCAAGCCGCTTGGACGCGTCAGGTACATCTCGCCCAACCACGCGACCCCGTCGCCGTCCACCGGAAGGTCGTCGAGACCGATCGGGGCCTCCGGCGCGGCGTCGTCGGCGTCGTCGTCCTGGCCGTCCACCTCGGCCGGGACGAAGAACAGCAGCCGCACGTTGCTGTACGTGCGCCGGTCGATCTCGTGGAAGTGCTCCAGGGTCACCGGCGCGTCCTCGACGGGATCGATCTGGACGACGATCACGCCGTCGTCGGTCACCCACTCGGGAACGGCGTCCAACGCCCGCAACGTGGCGAGCCACAGTCCCTTGTACTGCGGCGGCGCGACGAAGACGATGTGATAGGGCTCGCGCGGCGGCTCGCGGAGAAGCTGGAAGACGTCTCGGCGCAGCACGCGGGCCGTGTCGCCGGCCAGCCCGGTGTGTTCGAGGTTCTGGTGGATGGTGCGCACGGCGGCGGGCGCCTGTTCGACGAAGTCGCAACCGGCTGCGCCGCGGCTGAGCGCCTCGATGCCGACGCCGCCGGTGCCGGCGAAGAGGTCGAGCACCCAGGCGTCGTTCACGTCGACGCCGAGGATGCTGAAGAGCGCTTCCTTCGCGCGGTCGGTGATCGGCCGCGTGCCTTGCCCGGGCACGGCCTGCAGCCGTCGTCCCCGCGCCTTGCCGGCGATCACGCGCATGGGGCGATCCGGCGGTGTCGGGCGCCGCGCCTGGCCAGGGCCTGCATGCGCCCATTGTAGGCGGCGTCGCCGGCAGGCGCAAAGGGTCGCGGCCGGGCACCGGATTAAGAATCCTGAATCAAGGCTTCAAGGTGGCTTGGCGAGGGATTAACGGGGCAATCACGCCGCTCGGGTATCGTGGACTGAGGGTCGCGCAGGCGCGGGCCCCGCAACGACACGGGAGTTCGCACAACCCGCCCAGTCGGTCACGTCGGCGGTGATGGGTGCCCCCGACCTCAATCCGAATCATGATTGCACAGGCATGGTCTTGATGCGGTTGGGAATGTGTTTCCGAGTGACGACCTTCGGAATATTCCCACGAGGATCGGTTACAATGGTTGATGAGGCATTGCTGGATCACGTCTGGACGGCGATCATCCACTTGGCCTTGCGACGTGGCCCTATCAGTCTTCTGACGTGATCCGGAGCGATGTGGGTGCCTGTCTGCCGCGCCCGAAATCACAGGCATTGGCGACGACACATGGCCCGATCAAACAAGGAAGACATCGAAAGGGGGAACCCGCAAGTGTTTCAAGTTCGCAAGCTTTGCACCATCATTCTGGTGGTGAGCATCGCCACAGTTTTCGCGACATCCATGTGGACACGCGCCGACGTGTCCACCGTACATGCACAGGGATCCATCCCGGTGGGCGGCAAGCTGCAGGCCGACAACGCCTGCTACGTCCGCCTGCCCGACCTGCCACGGGGCCTCTACGGCGGCTTCGGTGGCTACAACGAGGACACGGGCGTGCTGACGTTCGCCGGCGGCGCCGAGAAGCGCACCGACGAGAACACCATCGCCTACTACGATCTGTACGCGCTCAAGCTGGACGGCAAGGTCCAGGACTGGCAGAAGATCGGCTACAGCGCGGGCGGCTACCTGCGCGACGTCGACCGCGGCTGCCGCGAGATGGCCACGGTGAAGATGTCGGCCACGAGCTGGCTGTCGGTGCTCGGCAAGGACGGCTGCGACGGCACGGCCGATCGCCGCGGCGACATCAAGGAGCTGAACGTCGGCGCCACGGCCAACGCCAGCGGCGTGCGGTGGAAGAGCGGCAGCGGCATCGCCGGCAGCCTCCCCACCGAGCTCGAGAACGGCAAGGCCGCCCTGGCGCGCCTGTTCGCGACGTTCGACACCGAGCGCAACCGCCTCGTGTTCGGCCAGGGCACGTACAACGACGAGCTCGACACCGAGTCGCAGGACGAGGTCTACGTGGCGACGCGGTCCGGCCAGCAGTGGAGCGTGCGCGAGATCAAGCCGGCCGGCGCGGGCCCGGTCAAGCGCTACGGCACGTGTGCGGCGTACGTGTCGAACAAGGACACGGGCGTCGACGGCGTGTTGATCCTCGGCGGCAAGGAAGGCGGGCCGGAAGGCTCGGTGACGGCCACCTACAACGAGGTGTGGTGGCTGGACTTCTCGAAGAGCCAGAGCGGCGAGTGGAAGAACATCACCAGCCGCTTCGCCAACCAGAAGGACTTCGGCGGGCGCCGCGAGGGCGCCTGCGCCTACAACCCGCAGACCAAGATGTTCTACTCGTGGTTTGGCCGCGCCAGCAGCTCGATCCCCGACGGCGCCAGCCGCTCGAGCGGGCTGTGGCGGGTGGACCTGTCGAACCTCGCGGACGCCGCGGCGCCGCTGACGTGGGAGCGGCTGGCCAAGGACAAGAACGACCTTCCCGGCGGCGGTCGCCGGCTGATCCCCAACGTGTACGACTGGAAGCACAACCGCGTGTTCGTCCTCGGCGGCCGCGGCGGCAGCGACGAGATCACCGAGTTCAAGGAGGTGTGGGCGCTCTACCCCGACGTCACGGGCGACGCGTGCGCCGAGCTCGACCCGTATGCGCCGTTCGCGTCGGTGCCCACGCCCACCCCGCCGAGCACGGGACCGACGGCGACGCCCGGCAGCGGCACGGCCGCCCCGACCCGCGTGCCGACGGCAACGCCCGCCGGCCCGGTCGCCGCGTCGGTCTGCCCCAACCTCGACCGAATCGTGCCGCGCGCGGTCATCGACGCGGCGGTGGCCAACCCGTCGAGCGTCCAGGGCTACGACCAGCTCTGCAACCCCAACCTGCCGATGGGCCCGTCGAACGGCAAGCGCGGGCGGCTGGGCCTGCAGAACCCCGGCGCGCCGTACCACCCCATCTTCAACGGCGTGGTCTACAAGTGCGGGTGCCCGTAGCCCCGCGCGGCCACGATCCCGTACGAACGCTTATCATTGAAGGAGGGCCGGCGATCGCCGGCCCTCCATGCGTTCGTCAGGGCGCGGTGGTCGCCATGAATGGGCCCAGGTTGGGCCGCCCGGGTCGTGGCGCCGGGCACGCCTGACCAGAGGAGGATCGACGAATGGACGGCATGGCGCATGGCGGCGGAGGCCGCCACGACGGCGATGCGGGCGGGGGCGGGGGCCCCGCCGGCGGCGGGTACACGATCGTCGACCTGGCCGCCGGCGGCGGCGACGCGACGGAGCAGGCGGCGCGGCTCCTGGTCGAGGGCTTCCGGGAGCACTGGCCGGACGCCTGGCCGGACATCGCGGCCGCCCGCGAGGAGGTGGCCGAGGCCCTGGCGGACGGTGGCCGCATCGCGCGGATCGCGGTGGCCGGCGGGACGGTGCTGGGCTGGGTCGGCGGCATGCCGATGTACGACGGGCGGGTGTGGGAGCTCCATCCACTCGTCGTCCACGTCGATCACCGGGGTCGGGGCATTGGGCGGGCGCTGGTGGCGGACCTGGAAGCGCGGGTGCGCGAACGGGGTGGGCTGACCGTCTACCTCGGCACCGACGACGAGGCGGGCATGACGTCGCTGGCGGGCGTGGACCTGTATCCCGCCGTCTGGGACCACTTGCGCGGCATCCAGAACCTGCGCCGGCACCCGTTCACGTTCTACCAGAAGATGGGCTACACGATCGTCGGCGTGGTCCCGGACGCCAACGGGTTCGGCAAGCCGGACATCATGATGGCCAAACGCGTCGGCGGGGCCGCGGCCGGCGAGGACGGTCCGTCGCGTTAGCCCGCGCCGGCACCGTGCGACGCGCTAGCCCTCCGCGTCGCCGTCCGCCGGCCGCTCGAGCACGTACACGAACGCCGGCGGGACGTTGCGCCACACCACCGGCGTCGTCCGGAGCGTGCCGGGCTGGCGCCGGAGCAGGGCGCGGAAGGCGCGGCCCCGCGGCAGCCAGTGCAGCCCGAAGTAGGCGAAGGTCGCGAACCGCCCGCCGGGCGCCAGGCGCGGCAGGACGTTGCCGAGGATGGCGGCCTGCATGGGCTCCGGGAACGCGGTCCACGGCAGCCCGCACACGACGGCTTCGAAGCCGGCGCCGGGCGGCAGCCAGGCGTCGAAGTCGAAGGCCTGGGCGGGCGACTCGGCAAACGTCAGCCCGGGGAACCGCTCGCGCAGGTGGGCGACGAACACCGGGTTGACCTCGATGCCGAGGTAGCGGGCGTGCGCGGGCATGGCAGCGCGCACGACGGCCGTGAACGGGCCGGTGCCGGGGCCGAGCTCGAGCACGTGGCGGGCCGTGGCCACGCCGGCGGCGTCGACGATGCACGCGGCCATGGCCGTCGACGACGGCAAGACGGCGCCGGTGGCGTTCCAGTTGCGCGCGAACTCGCGGATGAAGGTGGCGGCGGACATGGCGGCGGCCTCGTCGGGGAGAATGCGAAGGGCCGCCATTATACCCGATGCGGGCGACGCGCCGCGGGGCCGGCTGTTGACGACGCCGACGGGTCCGGACATACTTCGGCGCGACCGTCGGCCGGCGACGTCGGCCCCGGATCCGGGCCGCGCTCGTGATCGCGATCCCGCGGCCGCCAACCAGCGCCTTGCGACGAAGAGGAGGCATTCCCATGGCCAGCCTTCCGCTCTCCCCCGACGAGCACCGCCGCCTCGTGCGGCTCGTGACCGACCGCGGCGGCATGTCGACGGCGCTCCAGCGCCAGAACGCGCTCGATGCCGCCGGGTTGCTCGAGCGGTTCGGCGGACGGGTGAACTTCGACGTCGACACGGCCACGTACTGCCAGATGCTGGTGCGCGAGCTTCAACAGTTCGGGACGGACCCCGCCACCGGTCGTCCGGCGCTGGTGGCGCTCTTGTACGTCATGCGCGACCGCCTCGAGGGCTGGCCCGAGGATCGGGCGTTCGTCGATGCGTTGATCGCGCGCGCGCCGGCTGGCGCGGGTGCGGCGGCGGGCGGCGGCGCGTCCGTCGGCGTGAGTCCGGCGGTTCGGCCAGAGACGGCGCTGCGCATCCTCTTCCTGGCCGCCAACCCGGCGGACACGCCGCCGCTCCGGCTGGGCGAGGAGTCGCGTGTCATCAAGCAGCGGCTGCTCGTCGAGGCCGATCTGCGCGACCGGTTCGACATCGAGCAGGAGCACGCGGAGCGCTGGGAAGGCCTCAGCCTGCACCTCCTGCGCTACCGGCCGCACATCGTGCACTTCGCCGGTCACGGCGAGCGTGGCGGCGAGCTGGTGTTCGAGTCGGACGGGGGCGGGCGGCGCACGGTGCCGGTGGCATTGGTCGGTGAGCTGTTCGAGATCGTCAAGGCCACGACGGGGATCCAGGGGGTGGTGCTGAACGCGTGTTGGTCGGAGGCGCAGGCGCGCGCCATCCTGCCGCACGTGTCGTTCGTCATCGGCATGGCGCGCCCGATTCCGGACGACGCGGCGATCCGCTTCGCGGCCGGCTTCTACCGCGGCCTGGGCTTCGGGCTGAGCGTGGCGGATGCGTTCAAGCTCGGGCGGAACGAGATGGCCGGCGGTGCAGGCGAGCGCGGCAACCGCGGCTTCTCGGCGCCGACCGGCGCTGGGGCGGAGGGCGTCTCGGCCGACACATCGCTCGCGGACATCCCGCAGCTGCTGTTCGGACCGCACGTCGACGGCGGGTCGCTGACGCTGCTCGGGCGCAGTGCATCGCGCTGAGCCGGCGCCGAGCATCCCTGTCGCGGCCGCGTGAGGCGACGCGGGGCCGCACCTTGACGACCGGCCACCTGCCTTGGGATCGCCGCCGATCCCGACGGCCGGAGCGGCCGGGTCAGTCCTCCCCGTACAGCGCTTCCAGCCCCCGCGCCTGCCGCATCGCCAGCGCCACCAAGAGCGCCGTCACCAATGCCAGCTCAAGCGCCGCCACCGGACCGGACGGAGGCTGGCCCAGAATGGCGATCGGGCCCAGGCTCACCGGCACCGGGCACAGCGCGAGCAGCGCGTGGACGACGCTCATCGGCTGCAGCGCCGCCGGCAGGAAGGGGTTGACCGCCTCCCATGCGAACACCACCACCGCCGGGATGATCGGGTTCACCCGCAGCAAGCCCACCACGAGGAACACCGCGCCGTAGCCCGCGCACGCCGCGAGCGTCACGCCCACGTAGGCCAGCGTGTGCCCCAGCCACGGCCCCGCCATCACCGTGCGCACCGCCGTCTCCCCCCAACCGGGCCCTCCGCCCAGCATCACCAGCCGCGTCGCCAGCGTTGCCCCGCCGAACACCAGCGCCGCCCCGGCGAGTCCCCCGACGTACTTGCCGAAAACCAGGACTTCCCTCCGCACCGGCGCCAAGAGGTAGTAGTGCAGCGTCCGGGCGTACACCTCGCCCCGGACGAGGTTGACGAAGATCGCCAGGCACCCGAAGAACACGCACAGGCGCAGCATCAACGTCTGATACACCTCCGCGTACGCCGTGTCGCCGATCGCCCGCTCGCCCTCGGCCAACACGTCGAAGCCCAGCACCACCACCAGCACCCGCGCCACCATCAGCAGCACCGGCAGCACGGCCAGCCCCCAGCCGATCAGCGCCATCCGGCTCAGCAGCACCTTGCGCAGCTCGAGCCGCACGATGCCGCCGACCTGGCGCCGCCACAGCCCCCACGGCCGCCCTTCGCCCGCCGCCCCCGCCGTCACGGCCGTCATAGCCCCTCCCCGCCCGTGCCGATCAAGTACTGGTACACCGCCTGGACATCGTCGTCTGCCGGCACGATCGCGTCGACGTCGATGTCGCCCGCCAGCACGATCTCGCCCAACGCCGCGTAGAAGCCGTCGAGATCCCGCGTGCGCACCAGAAGCCCCGCGCCGTCGTCGTGCAGCCGCGCCTCGACCACGTCGACCCGCCCGAACAGCCGGCGCGCCACCTCCGCCGGCCGGTCGCACCGGACCTGGATCCCCAGCGGGTGCTCGGCGTCGAGCGACGCGCGCATGTCGGCGATGCCGCCCTCCGCCCGCACGTAGCCGTGGTGGATCACCACCACCCGGTCGGCCAGCGTGTCGACCTCGTGCAGGATGTGGCTCGACACGACGATGAAGTGCCCGTCCGCCGCCAGCGCGCGGAAGAGCGCCGCCATCTCCGCCCGCGCCATGGGGTCCAGGCCGTTGAGCGGCTCGTCGAGCACCAGCACCCGCGGCCCGTGGCTGATCGCCGCCGCCAGCTTGATGCGCTGGCGCATGCCCTTGCTGTAGCCGTCGACCTTGCGCCCGGCGGCCTCGACCAGGTCCACCCGTTCGATCGCCGCCGCCGCCCGGGCGCGCGCCTCGTCCTCGGGCCAACCGCCCACCCGCAGGAGGCCGTGCACGAAGCTCCAACCCGTCGCCCCCGCCGGGAAGCTGTCGACCTGGGTGCAGTAACCGACCAGCCGCCCCAGCCGCTCGGCATCGGTCACCGGCACGCCCAGCACCGCGATCGCGCCCTGCGTCGGGCGCAAGAGGCCGGTCATGAGGTTCATCAGCGTCGTCTTGCCGGAGCCGTTGGGCCCCACCAGGCTCGTGATGCCCGGCGCCAGGCTGAGGTTGACGCGGTTGACGCCCAGGATCTCGCCGTAGAACCGCGACACGTCGCGGAACACGATCCGGTCCGCCGGAGCCCGAAGGTCGTCCGCCGGCGACCCTGCCGCCCGCCCCGCCGCGGACCCGGCGGATCGGTCGCCCGACACCCGCGCTGACCCGTTGCGCTCGGGCGGCGTGCCGGCCGACCCGCCGGTCGGCCCGTCGCGGTCCGCAGCGGCCTGCCGCCGCCCCAGCCCGATCATCGGACCGCCTCGTACGCCCGCACCTTGCGGGCGAGCACCACCACCGACAGCCCGGTCCACAACGCGACCGCGCTCCACGCCGCCCAGGCCGGGATGCCCGGTCGGGCGTCGATGACGCCGAACCACGCCGCGTGGCCCATCAGGTCCGCCCAGATCGCGTACGCCACCGACGTCGGCGCCACGATCTCGCCCCAGCCGGTGCCGAACAGCTCGTTGATCACCGCCGCCACCCCCCGCAGGACGATCACCCCCCCGAAGATCACCCCCCGGGCCGCCCACGTCCGCCGCAGCACCGCCGACACCGCGAGCACGCCGAGCGCCAGCGGCAGGATCAGCGCCCACGAGCCGACGACCAACGCCAGCGCCTCGCCGGCATGCTCGCGCAACCACCCCACGCCGTCGAACGCCGTCTGGGCGCCGAGGATGACGAGCCCGAAGCCCCACGTGACCAGCGACAGCGGCCCGAGCAGCACCAGCAGCTTGCCGCCGACATAGGCCGCGCGCGACAGCGGCCGGGCCAGGTACAGCGGCAGCGCGTTGTCGCGGACGTCGCGTGCGATGAGCGGAGGGCCGATCCACAGCGCCAGGAAGAACGCGACCCAGGCCTGGAGGAAGAGGTAGCCCACGAAGAAGTCGCTGTCGAGCTGCAGCTCGCGCGCGATGTCGCCCCCGAACACCGCCAGCACGGTCGCGTTGTGGCGCGCGTAGACCGTCGCCAGCGCCACTGCCGGCACGACACAGCCGCCGACGAGCATGGCGAGCGTCAGCTTGGACCGCAAGAGCTCGGCGTACGCGTAGCGCGGGATGACGAGCGCCCGCGCCCACGCGCCCGTCAGCGGGCCGGCATAGGGGTGGAAGGTCGGCTGGCTCATGCCGTGGTCTCCACGAACGGCTCCCGTTCGGCGCCGGTCGTCGAACGATCGTCGACGCCTTGATCGCCGAGCGCAGCGCCATCGCCGCCGCCGGCGTCGCCCGGCAGCAGCCCCGGGATTCCCATCGCCGAGAGGAACAGGTCTTCGATCGCGTGCCGGCGGTAGGCCAGGCGGCGGATCTGCGTGTCGCTGGCGGCACTGACGTGGTAGAGGTCCCGCACCGCCATGCCGTCGGGCAACACCACCTTCACCCGCCACTGCCCGTGCAGCGCCACCTCGCACCCGCGCGCCGCCAACGCCGCGGCGAATCCCTCGCGCGCGCCGCGCACCTCGACGTCGAGGAAGCGCCGGTTGGCGCGGCGAGCCGAGGCCAGGTCGCTGTGCAGCGCCACCCGGCCGTCCTTGAGCACCAGAACCTCGTCGCACACCTGGTCGACGTCGTGCAGCAGGTGCGACGACAGCACGACGCCGACGCCGCTGTCGCGGATCTGCCGGATGAGCTCGATCATCCGCAGCCGCCCCGCCGGATCCAGCCCGTTTGTCGGCTCGTCGAGGAACACCAGCCGCGGCCCGTGGACGATGGCCTGCGCGAGCTTCACGCGCTGCTTCATGCCCAGCGAGTAGGTGCCGACGTCGCGGTAGCGCGCCTCGCCCAACCCGACCGCGATCAGAGCCTCGTGGGCGCGCTCGAGCGCCGCGGCCGGCGGCACGCCCGACAGCTCGGCGAACATGCGCACCTGCCGGATGGCGGAGAGGTCGCCGACGAACGCGTCGCGCTCGGGCATGTAGCCCACCGCCTGGCGGATCGCCGCCAGCGCGCCGGGCGCCTGGACGTCGTGGCCCAGCACGCGGGCCGTCCCGGCGTCGACCGCGTGGAAGCCGAGCAGCGTGTGGATCAGCGTGGTCTTGCCGGCGCCGTTCGGCCCGAGCAGGCCCACGGCGGGGCGCTCGAGGCGTACGGTCAGGTCGCGCAGGATCGGGCGCCCGCCGAGGCGGACGCCCAGTCCCGCGAGCGCGATGAGCGCCGTCACGTGCGCGACGACGCGGGGCCGCCGTCGAGCGGCGACGCCGGCCACGGCAGGCCGCCGGGCGCCGGGACGTCGGCCCCGCCCGGCCCGCCGCCGGTCGCGCCGCCCAGCAACCGCAAGAGCACGGCGAACCCCAGCGGGCTGGACTCGGTGGCCCCGGCGAAGCGCAGCCGCCGGGGCTCCGCCCAGGCGTAGACCAGCGACGGCGCGACCTTGGCCGCCAGGTCACCCAGCGCCAGGTCTTCCGCACCCGGGCCCTGTCCGCCTGCCCCATCGCCCGCCGCGCCGGCCAGCACGCGCGTCAACCGCCCCAAGTCCTGCCAGAGCACCGCGCTGAAGTCGGTCTCGGCGCCGGCCGGCAAGGCGCGGGCGAAGGCATCCGACCGTGGGAGGGTGACGCCGCTCTCACGGATCCGGATGGCCGTCGTCAGCAGGCCCGGATCCGCCGCCGCGATGAGATAGCCGTCGGTGTAGAGCCAGTGCATGGCAGGGATCTCGCCGGCGCCCGCGGCCCCGCCCGAGCCCAGGGTGCCGGCCGCATCCGCCGCGCCGCCGAGCGCGCGGGGCGCGGCATCGCCCGCCAGCGCCAGCGTCCACACCGTGCGGCCGTCGCGCGCCGCGGACGAGAGCGCCAGCGCGGCGTCGAGCCCGTCGCCGGCCATCCGGGCGTTCACGGCCGCCACCGCGCGGTCGAGCGCCGCCTGCAGCGCGGCCGGGTCCGCGACCTCGACGACGAGCTTCCACGCCGGCTCGGGCAAGAGCGGGCCATCGACCGCGAACGCCACCTCGCCGCCGAGCGCGTCCGCCAGGTCGGCCAGCACGTCGGCGGGCAAGCTGTCGCCGGCATTCCCGACGGCGCCAGGGTCGCCGGCGTCCAGCGCCGCGGCGCGGCTGAGGCCGACGAAGTCCGCCACCACCTTCTCGGGGGCGTCGATGAGGGCGGCCCCGGCCACGTAGGCGTCGGGCGAGACGTAGTCCAGCGTCCCCATCGCCCCCGGTTCCGCCAGCCAGCCCGCCATGCCGCTCCGGTCGGCGCCGAACGTCAGCTCGGCCTCGATCCGGGTGCGGTCGCCGTCGCGCGCCTGGGTGACGACCGCGTAGCGCGCGCCCGCCAGCCCCAAGGGATCCACCGCCGCATCGGCCGCGGCGCCGCCGTGGTCGATCGCCTCGGCCGCGACGCGCGGGACGTCCACCGCCAGCAGCGCGTCGACGCCGCCGCGATAGCCCGCCACCACGGCGGCGCGGAACTCGGCCGGCAGGCCGCGCCGGCCCGCCAGCGCCGCCGCGATGCGCGCGGCCGACGGCGAGACCAGCAGCGGCCCGTCGCCGAGCCACACGTACAGCGGGGCATCGGCGGTCCCGGTGCCGGCGGCCGCGTCG
>QEVT01000102.1 GCA_003576755.1 bacterium
TGTCTCATTCGGGACCCGACGTCGTGAAAATCCCCCGCCACCTCTACCTCCGCCTCACAGAGACCCTGGCCTATGCTGCCTGATGGACAAAGTCGAGCTTAGCGCTGCGGTCACAAGTCAAGGGTCGATCGCAAAGGGTCACGTAGGATCGCGGGGCAGAACATGCGGGCGGGGGCGCGTCCAATCGTTGGGGGCTCCGTCCGCGCGCTTTGTCACGCCCGCCGGGCCTTGCCCTGCTCGCGCCTTGCCCTCCGGGCGACCTCCCGTTTCTCTCCGAACTCTCCTCTAAGCCTCGCGCAGCACTGCCGAGACGACATCCAGCTCGGTAAAGATCTCGAAAAGATATCGCGCAACCCGTATCTTTCGAGACTTTCTCGCGTTAACCCTCTGACGTGCCTCGTACCCGTTCGGATCCACGGCTCGGCGGGCCTGGGGCGTGCTCCGCCCGACATGGCGGGGTGTGCCGCGGCCGCGCCTGCCGCTTGCGCCGCATGCACGGAGGAAGACGATGTCAGCACTGTTTACCGCGACGAAGAAGGCCGTCCATCGGTTGGCGGCGGTGCCACGACCGGCGGTGCGCCGGGGCGGGGCCCCGGCCGGCCGCCCCAGGCGGCCTTCCGCCTTCCTGGCATGCGCGCTCGGTTTGGCGCTCCTTGGCCTCGTGCCGGGTCGACCGACCTGGGGCATGCCTGCCGGCCAGGCCGAAGCCCCGCCCGACGGCTGGCTCGCACGCGGCGCCGACTGGCTGGGCGACAGCCTCGCGGCGTGGTTCGGTACCGGCGACACCGCCACCGGCAGCGCGCCGGGCGCGCCCGCCGAGGGCGATCCTGGCGCAGGCGACAGCGCGCTGCCCGACCTCGCGCCGCTCGCCAACAACCAGTTCCAGACCACCGTGCACCCCGAAGAGAACATGGTGGTCAACGGTTCGTTCGAGATGGGCGTCAACGCCTTGAACCAGACCGCCATCCCGGGCTGGACCGTGACGAGCGGCAACGTCGATGTCTGGAGCGGCTACTTCACGCCGGACGGCTCGTCGACGCACCTCGAGCTCGACGGCACGCCCGGCCCCGGGGCCGTGGAGCAGACCATCACCGGGCTCGCGGCGGGCCAGCCGTACGCCTTCGAGTTCGACTACGGCTCGCAAGGTGGGGTCGGCGACCAGGCCCGCGTCCGGGTCCAGACGTCCGGCGGCAGCGACCTCATCGACCAGACGCTGATGAGCCCCAACGGCGACCCGAACACCAAGGGCTGGCAGCCCTATCGCCAGACCTTCACCGCACCCGGCGACGGCATCGTCAAGCTGCGGTTCGAGAGCCTCAACACCAACGGCAACAACCTTGCCGGCTTCAATGTCGACGACGTGCGGGTGACGAGGCGGCTGACCAACTTCCTGGCCAACGGCGGCTTCGAGTCGGGCCCCATCCGCGCCAACGCCACCGCCGACATCCCGGGCTGGACGGTGACGGCGGGCAACGTCGACGTGTGGAACGCCTACTTCCGGCCGGATGGTTCGAGCCGCTACGTCTATCTCGAGGGGAACACCCCCGGCACCATCAGCCAGACGGCCACCGGGCTGACCGGCGGACAGCTCTACACGCTCACCTTCTTCTACTCCAGCGAAGGCAACGTCTCGGAGCAGGCCAGCGTCAAGCTCATCGACTCCGGGAGCGTGACCTTCCTCAACCAGACCGTCACCTCGCCCGGCGACCCGAACGTCCGCGGCTGGCAGACCCATCGCACCACGTTCACCGCGCCTCCGGACGGGGTCGTCGAGGTCGAGCTGCAGGGGCTCAACAGCAACGGCAACGGCGCGCTCGGACTGGCCGTCGACGACGTCCGCATCGCCGCCGCGCCGCTCAACCACGTCGCCAACGGTGACTTCGAGTCTGGCCCGACGGGCCTCAACATCGCCAGCAACGCCATCCCGGGCTGGACGGTGACCACCGGACCGGTCGACGCCTTCGGCCCGGGCCTGCTCTACGGCAAGGCGATCGACCTCAACGGCACGCCGGGCGACGGCCAGATCGACCAGGTGGTGACCGGGCTCGCGGCCGGCCAGGTGTATGCGTTCCAGATGAACTTCGTGTCCAACGGCAACGACACGCGCACCGCCGACGTGCGCCTGCGCGACTCCGGGGCGGCCATCATCTTCAGCCGCCGCCTGACCTGCGACCACGACCTCGGCTCGGAGGGCTGGTGCACGCTGCGGCACACCTTTGCCGCACCGGGAGACGGCCAGGTCGAGATCGAGATCGAGAACGTCGAGACCGACGGGAACACGTCGCTCGGCATGGTGGTCGACAACGTCGCCATCACCCGCGACGTCAACTTCGTCGTCAACGGCAACTTCTCCAGCGGCCCGACCGGGTTGAACCAAGGGCACATCCCGGGCTGGAACGTCGTCGACCAACCCGACATGCACGACGGCTACTCGGGATCGGAGTACCGCTTCGCGGTGGACCTCAACGGGACGCCCGGCAACGCGGGCCTGCGGCAGAACCTCGTCGGCCTCACCGCCGGGGCGACCTATACGCTGCGCTACTGGTACGCGTCCACCGACAACACGGTCAAGACCTTCAAGGTGCGCGCGCTGCCCACGTCGGGCCCGGCGCTGATCGACCTCACCCAGAGCACGCTCGCCGTCCAGCAGCCGGGCAACGGCGGCTGGCGCGAGGCGCGGCACACGTTCACCGCCCCGGCGGACGGGCGGGCGAGCATCGTCTTCCAGGACATCGAGAGCGACGGCAACACGAGCTACGGCGCCCTCATCGAGAACGTCGTCGTGTTCGGGCAGCCAGCGACAGCCGGCGTGACGTTTGACGTGTGCGACGCCAGCGTCGCCCTGCCCATCACCCAGGGCCCGGGCGGCGTGACGGCCGGGCTGCAGTTCTGGGCGCGGGCCGACAAGGGCGTTCACAAGGACGCGCTCGGCACCGTCGCCGCACCCGGCGACCTCGTCAAGCGCTGGCTGGACCGCTCCGGCCGCGGGCTCGACCTCGCGCCGCTGACGGGGCGCGAGCCGATCTATCGCGCCGGCACGTCGATCAGCAACCACAACCCCTACCTCGAGCTCAACGGCGACTATCTCTTCAGCCCGATGACGGTGATGAGCCGCACGGCAAGCGTCACGATGATCGGCGTCGGCAACAAGACGGCAAGCGTGGGCATCGACACCATCCTCTCCACCGGCGCCAACGGCAACGACCCGACGCTCGACGTGACGAACCTGGACTTCAACCCGTGGTCGGACTTCAGCTCGCCGGCCTTCGTCACCCACTCCGGCTCGCCCGTCGTCCAGAGCCGGCCGTACATCTTCGACATGCGTGCGGACAACGGCGTGACCAACGACCTCGTCGCCGGCCTGTCGGGCTTCGACCACGCCAACAACATGGAGATCCTCGGCGCGTCCGACACCGAGATGTTCCGCGAGATCAACGTCGGCTCGGACGGCGGCGGCGAGAACTGGGACGGCGGCATCACCGAGGGCGTCATCTTCAACCGCAAGCTGCCCGCCGCCGAGCTGCAGCGGGTCCGCTCGTACCTCGCCATCCGCAACGGCATCACGCTGGACGCCAACCCCGCCAGCGCGACGACGAACTACGACTACGTGGCGTCGGACGGAACGGTGGTGTGGCCGGGGACGGCCAACGCCGGCTATCAGACCTTCCACCGCGACGTCGCCGGCATCGGCCGCGACGACGCGTCAGACCTGGACCAGCGCAAGTCCAACAGCGTCAACACCGGCTCGCTGGTCACCATCGAGCACGCCGGCGCCTTCGCGCCCGACAAGAGCTTCCTGACGTGGGGCAGCAACACGGCCGCGGCGGCGTTCACGCAGCCCTACACCCCGGACACCTTCTCCCCGCCCGTCCCGTACTTCCGAATGGCTCGCGTCTGGCGCGCCTTCGAGGTCGGCACGGTCGGCTCGGTGACGGTCATCATCCCGGCCAACGGCGCCAACCACCTGCTCGTCGACACCGACGGCGACGGCGACTTCGACACCGGCACGCAGACCGAGGTCGCGCTGACCCCCAGCGGCGGCATGCTGCAGGCATCGGTCAATCTGGCCAGCGGCGACCACTTCACGTTCGGCCGCCTGGCCACCGGCCCCGGCGGCGTCGCGGCCAACCTCAAGCTGTGGGTCAAGTCCGACAGCATAACCGCGACCGACGGGCAGACGATCAGCCAGTGGAACAACGTCGCGGACCCGAACTACAACCTGACGCAGGCGACGGCCTCCGACCAGCCGACCTACTACTCGACGACGGCGAGCCAGCTTACCAACTTCAACCCGTCGCTGCACTTCGACGGCATCAACGACTTCATCGCCAACCCCGCGCGCCTCATGCCGAGCACGTCGCCGTACACGTTCATGGCCGTCGGCATCGACGAAGACGCCGCCCCCGGTCCCTTCCGCAAGCTCATCTCGTCGGAAGAGTTCTTCGACTACTTCGGCCTCTACAAGCAGGGCGGCGCCGCCGGCAACAACGGCTGGGTGCCCTACGGCGTCTTCGGCAGTCCGGACTACGGCAACATGGGCAAGGGGACGAAGTACTCGGCGGCCGGCGGGGCGAACGGCTACTGGAACGGGACGAACTTCACCCGCGACAGCCGCACCGACAACGCCCAGCCGCAGGCGGTGGGCTTCATGTCGCAGAACAACGCCGTCAACGCGCCGATGTTCTCGTGGACCGACGGCTACACCGAGGACAGCGGTTGGGGCTTCACCGACGACGGCATCCCGCCGGCCACCCGCTACTTCGAGCACTACGCGCTCGGCGCCGACTACAACGGCGTGAGCGGCGTCGAGGTGTGGAAGGGCAAGATCAACGAGGGCATCGTCTACGACCGCATGCTCTCCAACGCCGAGATGGCGCGCGTCAACACCTACCTGGCCATCAAGTGGGGCATCACGATGGGCCAGGGCAACGGCCGCGTCGGCCAGAACCTCGGCCACAACTACGTGGCCTCCGACGGCACCGTGGTGTGGGACGCGACGGCCAACGCCGCCTACGGCCACAACATGGCCGGCATCGGGCGCGACGATCCCTCCGAGCTCGACCAGCGGCAGTCGGCGAGCGTCAACGTCGGCAACCTCGTCACCATCGGCCATGGGACCATCGCCGCCACCGACGCCGCCAACCCCAACGGCTTCGCGTCCGACATCAGCTACCTGATCTGGGGCCACACCAGCGGCGCGGCGAGCTTCACCACGCCCGTGACGAGCACCGTGCTCTCGCGCATGGCGCGCATCTGGAAGGTCGAGGAGACCGGCACGGTCGGCACGGTCCGCGTCGCGGTCCCGCTGACGGCGATGCCCGGCACCCAGCCGACGCTCGTGCGGAGCACCGACGCGACGTTCACCGGCGCCGACACGCTCGTCCCGATGACCCTGAGCGGCTCGAGCTTTACGGCGACCATCGACTTCGCCGACGGCGACCACTTCACGCTGGCGGCCTTTGTCACCGGCCCCGGCGGCGTCACCGGCGCCCAGGTGTGGGTGCGGGCGGACGCCGGCATCGCCGCGGCCGACGGCGCGGGCGTCGACACGTGGGGCGACCAGTCGGGCTGGGGCTACAACCTGACGCAGGCCACCGCCTCCAATCAGCCGACGTACAACACGACGACGCCCGGCCAGCTCGTCAACTTCAACCCGTCGCTGCAGTTCGACTCGGTCAACGACTTCATCGCCAACCCCACGCGCCTCATGCCGAGCACGTCGCCCTACACGTTCCTCGCCGTCGGGGTCGACGAGGACACCGTCGCGGGCTCCTTCCGCAAGCTGATCTCGTCGGAGGAGTTCTTCGACTGGTTCGGGCTCTACAAACAGGGCGGCGCGCCCGGCAACAACGGCTGGGTGCCTTACGGCATCTTCGGCAGCCCCGACTTCGGCAACATGGGCAAGGGCACGAAGTACTCGGCGAACGGCGGCGCCAACGGCTTCTGGAACGGGACGAACTTCACCAGCGATGCGCGGACCGACAATCCCCAGCCGCAGGTCGTGGGCTTCATGTCGCAGAACAACGCCGTCAATGCCCCGATGTCCTCGTGGGTCGACGGCTACAAGGAGGACACGGGCTGGAGCTTCACCGACGACGGCATCCCGCCCGCGACGCGCTACTTCGAGCACTACGCGCTCGGCGCGGACTACAACGGCACGAGCGGCGTCGAGGTCTGGGACGGCAAGATCGTCGAGGCCGTGGTCTACGACCGCGTCCTGACCGACGCCGAGATGGCGCGCGTCAACACCTACATGGCGCTGCGCTGGGGCATGACGCTGGGGCAGGGCAACGGCCGGGTCGGCAACAACCTCGGCTACGACTACGTCGCCTCCGACGGCACCGTGATCTGGGACGCGACGGCGAACGCGTCCTACGGCTACGACATCGCCGGCATCGGCCGCGACGACACGCCGGCGCTGCTCCAGAAGCAGTCGGCGAGCGTCAACCTCGGCAACCTCGTCACGATCGGGCACAAGACCATCGCCGCCAGCAACGCCGCCAACCCGAACGGCTTCGCGGCCGACAAGAGCTTCCTGGTCTGGGGCCACAACAACGCCAGCACGACCGTCGCGACCGCCGTGACGCTGGCCCCCAACATGACGCGCATGGCGCGGATCTGGAAGGCGCAGGAGACCGGCTCGGTCGGCAACGCGCGCGTGCGCATCCCCGCCAGCGCGCTTGGCCTCGCCTCGACCGACCTCGGCTGGCTGATCGTCAGCAACGACGCGACCTTCGACGGCACCGACACGCTGATCCCGCTCGGGTCCTACGGCACGAACCTCGAGAACAGCGTGAACTTCAGCGGCAGCCAGTTCTTCACCTTCGCCAAGCAGACCCAGGTCGACACCGACGGCGACGGCGTGCCGGACAGCACCGACGCCGACGACGACAACGACGGCGTCCCCGACACCGCCGAGGGCAGCTGCGCCACCGACACCGACGGCGACGGCGTCGCGGACTGCCGCGACCTCGACAGCGACAACGACGGCATCAACGACACCGTCGAGGCCGGCGGCACGGACGCCGACGGCGACGGCGTGCTCGACTGCGGCGGCTCGACCGTCGGCAGCCTCAACGTCGGCGTGACGGGCTCGACGGGCGCCATCGACGTCGCCAACCTGACCGCCCAGGGCACGCCCGGCTTTACCGACTTCAGCATCGGCGCGCTCGAGGGGCCGAACATCCGCGTGTTCCGGGAGCAGTCGGTCGTGCTCGGCTCGGCGTTGGACGTCGACGTCTTCGTGCCGGCGCCGTCGGGCAGCCCGTTCACGGCCGCCGGCAGCTCGCCCTTCAAGATCCCGGCCGGCTCGCAGGTCCGCAGCTTCCTGGCGCACTGGGATCCCGTCGGCGGCTCGGGGGGCGCGACGGGCTCGATCACGTTCGACCAGCCGATCCACTCCATCCTCTACCTGTGGCACGACCTCAACCCCGCCGACACCCTCGACGTCGGCACCAACACCTATTACCTCGGCGGCGTCCGCGGCAGCACCGAGTTCGACACCATCACCATCAGCCCCGACCGCATGACCATCACGCTGAACCTCTTCGTGCTGGGCTACGTCGACGAGCTGCGCATCCTGTTCGTCGACCCGGCGCCGCAGCCCAAGCCGGCCGACACCGACAACGACGGGCTCGTCAACTGCGTCGACACCAACAACGGCGGCACGCCGCTGCTCGTCCCCGACACCGACGGCGACGGCGTCCGCGACCTGCGCGACCTCGACAGCGACAACGACAGCATCGGCGACCTGGCCGAGGGCGGCAGCGGCGGTGCGGACGCCAACAACGACGGCGTCGTCGACGGGCCGGACTCGGATGGCGACGGCGTGCAGGACAGCGTCGACGGCGCGGCCGGCTTCGGGGACGCCAACAGCCCGGCGCCGCCGAACCAGGACGGCGACGCGCTGCCGGACTACCGCGACGTCGACAGCGACGGCGACGGGACGAACGACATCACCGAGGCCGGCAACGGCACGCTCGACGCCGACAACGACGGCGACGTGGACAGCGCGGCCGACGCCGACGGCGACGGCATCGCGGACGACGTGGACCTCGACGACGCGGCGTTCGGCGCGATCGGCGTGCCGGCGGCGCTGGCCGCGGTCGACACCGACGGCGACGGCGTGGCGGACTTCGACGACGTCGACGACGACAACGACGGCATCCTCGACGTCGTCGAAGGCTTCGGCGACGCCGACGGCGACGGCATCCCCAACGGGCGCGACCTCGACAGCGACAACGACGGCATCAACGACGCGCGCGAGGGCGGGATCACCGACTGCAACTTCGACGAGGCCGTCGACAACACCGATGCCGACGGCGACGGCATGGTCGACGGCGCGGACGCCGACGGCGACGGCTACCGCGACAGCGTCGACACCGACGAGGGCGGCTGCCCGGCCCTGGTGCCGGACTCCGACGGCGACGGCGTGGCCGACTTCCTGGACCTCGACAGCGACAACGACAGCCTGAGCGACCTGGCAGAAGGCGGCAGCGGCGCGGTCGACGCCGACAACGACGGCGTGGCCGACGGGCCGGACGCCGACGGCGACGGCATCGTCGACACCGCCGACGGCAGCGACGGGGCTTTCGGCGACAGCGGCGACGCGCTGCCGACCAACGCCGACGGCGACAACTACCCGAACCACGTCGACAGGGACAGCGACAACGACGCGATCTTCGACATCGTCGAAGACGGCGTCCCGGCCTTCGACGCGAACGGCGACGGGCGCATCGACGACCCGAACGACGCCGACGGCGACGGCATCCCGGACAGCGCCGACGCCGACGACGCCGTCTTCGGCGGCCTGGCCGACCCGCCGGTCGGCCCGGTCGACACCGACGGCGACGGCGTGGACGACTCGGTCGACGCCGACGACGACGGCGACGGCATCCCCGACACGGTCGAGGGCAGCGGCGCGGTCGACACCGACGGCGACGGCGTGCCCGACAGCCTCGACCTCGACACCGACAACGACGGCGTCAACGACGTCGACGAGGCCGGCGGCCTGACCGACGCCGACGGCGACGGCATCGCCGACGGCGCCATCGGGCCCAACGGCATGATCGCCAGCCCGCAGAACACGCCGCAGAACACCGACGGCGCCGACCAGCCCGACTACCGCGACCTCGACAGCGACAACGACACGTCCTTCGACGTCGACGAGGCGGGGCTGGGGGCGCTGGACACGGACGACGACGGCAAGGTGGACGGGACGGACCCCGATGGCGACGGCATCCTGGGCGGGGCGGACGGGCTGCCGGGGGCGTTCGGGGATGCGCCAAGCGCGCCGACCAGCACCGCGACGAGCACGCCGACCCACACCGCGACCAACACGCCGGTGAACACCGCGACCAACACACCGGTGAACACGGCGACCAACACACCGGTGAACACGGCGACCAACACACCGGTGAACACGGCGACCAACACACCGGTGAACACGGCGACCAACACGCCGGTGAACACGGCGACCAACACGCCGACCAACACGCCCGTGAACACGGCGACCAACACGCCGACCAACACGCCGACCAACACCCCGACCAACACGCCGACCAACACCCCGACCAACACGCCCGTACCGGGGCCCGACTCCGATGGCGACGGCGTCGCGGACGCACTCGATGCCGACGACGACAACGACGGCATTCCCGACACGGTCGAAGGCAACGGTGCGGTCGACACCGACGGCGACGGCATCCCCGACAGCCGCGACCTCGACAGCGACAACGACGGCCTGAACGACGTGCGCGAGGCCGGCGGCCTGACCGACGCGGACGGCGACGGCATGGCGGATGGGGCCATCGGCCCGAACGGCATGATCGCCAGCCCGCAGAACGACCCGGTCGACACCGACGGCGACGGGGTGGACGACTACCGCGACCTCGACACCGACAACGACGGGGTATCAGACCTCGTCGAAGGCGGGCAGCCCGGCATCGTCGACGCCAACAACGACGGCGAGGCCGATGGGCCGGACGCCGACGGCGACGGCATCGTCGACAGCGCCGACGGCAACGACGCGCTGTTCGGCGACGCGGGCGACCCCGCCCCGGCCAACCCGGACGCGGACGGCACGCCCAGCTACCGCGACCGCGACGCCGACGGCGACGGGATGGACGACGTCGACGAGGCGGGCTTCGGCGCGCTCGACGGCGACAACGACGGGCGCATCGACAACGCCGCCGATCCCGAGGGCGACGGCATCGCCAACGTGGTCGACATCCAGGACGGCGCGTTCGCCGGGCTCCCGAACCCGTTCGGCGACGCCGACGGCGACGGCATCCCCAACGGCATCGAAGGCAACGGCAGCGTCGACACCGACGGCGACGGCGTGCCGGACCACCAGGACGCCGACTCCGACAACGACGGCATCCCCGACGCGGTCGAGGCCGGTCCCGCGCCGGCGACGCCGGACGACGCCGACGGCGACGGCGTGCCGAACCACCGCGACCTCGACAGCGACAACGACGGCTTGAACGACGTGCGCGAGGCCGGCGGGCTCGTGGATGCGAACGGCGACGGCAAGGCCGACGGCGCGATCGGGCCCAACGGCATGATCGCCAGCCCGCAGAACAACCCGGTCGACACCGACGGCGACGGCACCGACGACTTCCTCGACCTCGACAGCGACAACGACGGCTGGTCAGACCTCGTCGAAGGCGGGCAACCGGGCATCGTCGACGCCGACGACAACGGGGTGGCCGACGGGCCGGACGCCGACGGCGACGGCATCGTCGACAGCGCCGACGGCAACGACGCCGCGTTCGGCGACGCGGGCGACCCCGCCCCGGCCAACCCCGATGGCGACGGCACGCCGAGCTACCGCGACCGCGACGCGGACGGCGACGGCACCGACGACATCGACGAGGCCGGCCTGGGGGCGCTGGACGCCAACAACGACGGGCGGATCGACAACGCGGCCGATCCGGAGGGCGACGGCATCGCCAACGTCGCCGACCTCGACGACGCCGGCTTCGGCGGCCTGCCGAACCCGTCCGGCGACAGCGACGGGGACGGCATTCCCAACAGCGTCGAAGGCAACGGGACGGTCGACACCGACGGCGACGGCGTGCCCGACGCGTCCGACCCCGACAGCGACAACGACGGCATCCCCGACGGGGTCGAGACCAGCGGCGACCAGGACGGCGACGGCGTGCCGAACTTCCGTGATCTCGACTCCGACAACGACGGGCTGAACGACGTCCGCGAGGCCGGCGGGCTGACCGACGCCAACGGCGACGGCAAGGCGGACGGCGTCGACGGCGACGGCGACGGCATGATCGACGCGCCGGCCGTCAACCCGGTCGACACCGACGGCGACGGGGTCGACGACTACCTCGACCTCGACAGCGACAACGACGGCAGCTCGGACCTGGTCGAAGGCGGCCAGCCGGGCATCGTCGACGCCGACAACGACGGCGAGGCC
>QEVT01000487.1 GCA_003576755.1 bacterium
GAGATGCGCTGGTTGATGAGCAGCTGCTGCTGCGTGAGCGCCACCGTCCCGCCGCCCCCCGTCTTCTTCGGGATCGGCACGGCGTAGCCGCGGGCGCCGGAGGGGGCGCCGGGCACGGCGGTCCCCGTGACGGGGACGCTCGGGCCGAAGGCGGCGGCGCCGAACGCGCCGAGGCGGAACGCCGTGGCCGGCAGGCCGGCGTCGAGCGCGTCGAGCGCCCCGTTGGACCGCAGCACCGCGGCCTGGGAGATGCGCTGGTTGGTGAGCAGCTGCGAGGTCGACAGGGTGACGGTGCCCCCCGCGCCGGGCGCGCGGGTGGAGGCGAACACGCTCCCCGGCCCGGAGGCGGGCGCGCTCGCCCAGACGGCGGTGCCGAGGCTGTTCTGGTCGGCCCCGACGCCGATCAGGGCCCGGGCGCCCGACCCGGGGAGGGCGTCGTCGTTGCCGAGCGCGCCGCCGGTGAGGGTGGAGCCCCAGGACGACGTGAGGCCGGTGCCCACCGAACGCACCACCAGCGCGTCTCCGGCGGGCGAGACGGCGAGCCCGGCGCCGCCGCCGGATCCGCCGAGGGGCGCCGACGCCGTGTAGCCCCCGGTGCCGCCGTCGCGGACGGTGTAGCCCCAGACGTCGTCGCCGGTCCCGGACGTGCCGAGCAGGGCGGCGTTGCCGGCCAGGTCGAAGTCGATCGCGCGCCCGGCGCCGGCCGGCACCGGGGTCGGCGAGGTCCACGCGTCGTTGAAGTGCGAGCGGAACACCGACTGGGGCTGGGCGCCCCCGGTGAATGTGGCGAGGGCGTTGCCGGCCGGGTCGACCCCGAGCGCGGTGAGGGTCGACGGGGCGGTGCCCACCTTCTCCGCCGGCTGCCACGCGATGCCGTCGGCGGAGTACGCGGCGGCCGCCTGCGTCTGGGCGGCGACCCCGGTCGAGAGGGTCACGGCCGCGACGAACCGGCCTTCGCCGTTGCCGGCGAGCGCGATGCCCTGCTGGGACGTGAAGGGCGCGGCGAGGCTGTACAGGGTCGTCGCCGCCGAGAACGCGGTCGCGTTGGGCGGCAGCCGGTAGGCGTTGAGCTTCTGGTCGGTCGGGGTGGCCGGGTTGACGATCCATTCGGCCACCACGACCGAGCCGTCGCCGCCGACCGCCACGTGCGCGTTGGTGCCGCCGTCGGGGGCCTGCAGGACCGTCCACGCGGGGGCGCTGGGCGCACGCCGGGCGATGACCTGGCTGTTGGGGACCGCGGGGATCCAGGTGGCGACGACGGCGGTGCCGTCCGCGCCGATGGCGGCGCGCACGAACTCCGGCTTGCCGCCGTCGGCGACGGTGAACGGGGTGCCGAACGCGTCGTCGTTCGGCCCGCGGTATGCGGCGAGGGTCGCCTGCTTCCCGTGCCACGCCGCGACCGCCGCGCCGTTCGGCGCCTCGGCGAAGCTCACGAGCCCGTCCGACTCGCTGCAGCTGGTGCAGATGGTCTGCGGGTCGGCCCATGCCGCGCCGGCGGCCGCGGGGAGCACGGCGGCGACGGTGCCCGCCGCCGCAAGCGCC
>QEVT01000103.1 GCA_003576755.1 bacterium
ATCCCGTTGCTGTCGCCCAACAATGACGCCCGCAAGATCCGCGAAGCCGCCCGGCAACTCAACTCGATGTTCGCCCAGGCGCAGGCCCAGGCCCAGCGCGACGGGCGGCCCTACGGCGTGGCGTTCCGCGAATTCGGAACCACGAACCCGTTCAGCGGCATGGCGCTCGAGGCGTTCTTCATCGCCGAGCCGTCGCCGTTCGCGGGCTTCAGCCAGAACGCCCGCGTGTGGCTGGCCTTTACCGGCGACGTGTACGGCGCCGCCGGCAACGAGGGAACCCGCTTCAGCCCCGAACACGACGGCAAGCCGATCTACCGGCTCACGTTCGTCGACGCCGGCACGGGCGCCTCGCCCCCGCCCGCGTCGCCGCTGCCGCCGCGGACGTTCAAGATCGGCGACACGATCGAAGTGGCCGGCAACCACTTTCTGATTGCCGACGACGGCAAGGATGGCGCAGCGCCTAATGAAATCGAGCAGGTGCCAGTCGGCCCCGGCCAGTACGAGGACTATCTCGCCAGCACCGCCGAGGTCGATTGCATCTGGCTCGATTTCAACCGCGGCCACGTCCTGGCGCTGACGCCGCCCAATTCCAAGCAGCCGGTGCTGAAGTCCTACCGCGTGCGGCGGCAGCCCCGCTACACGGCCGACCTGCCGTTGCAGTTCCCGCGGGGCATCGGCATCGACATGCAGGTCTCCGGCCTGCCCGGCCCGGCCAATAACTTCGACCGCGGCGGCCAGGACAGCGTGGCCCTGATGTTCCGTCCCGACGGCGGCCTGGGCGACGTCTACCACAGCAATCCTTCCCGCCACCGCGTCTATGACCGGGTGGACCGCGTGTTTTTCCTGCTCGGCCGCGTCGAAAACGGCAACAACGGCACACAGGACGAAAACGATTACGACTTCGCCGCGACGCCGGTGACCGACGACGAGCTCGCCCAGCGGCGGCGGCGGATCAACTGGCTCAACGCCGACAGCCGCTGGGTGACGGTCGCCCATTCCGGCCGCATCATCACCAGCGAAAACAACCTCTTTGACCCGCGCCAGGCCCGGTTCATCGCCGACCCGGACGTCGACGTGCAGCGTCGCGAGCAGATCGAAGCCGCCCGGGCCCACGCCCGCGACATGCTGGGCACGGGAGGGAGGTAAGGCGGCAGTGGGCAGTAGGCAGTGGGCAGTAGGCAGTGGGCAGTAGGCAGTGGGCAGTGGGCAGTAGGCAGTAGGCAGTAGGCAGTAGGCAGTAGGCAGTAGGCAGTAGGCAGTAGGCAGTGCGTAAGGGGGTAGGTGAGAGCGACATGGGCAGCTTTAGCAGCACAACACGCATTCCGCGCATCCCGCCTCGCGCCTCGCTCCTCGCGCCTCCCGCCTCCCGCCTCGCGCCTCGCTCCTCGCGCCTCGCGCCTCGCGCCTCGCGCCACGGCATTTCCCTGCTGGAAGTGCTGATCTCGATGTTCGTCCTGCTCTTCGGCCTGATGGGCGTGGCGTCGATCTTTCCGGTCGGCAACCACTACGCGGGCCGGGGCGACCAGTACGAGCGGGGCGCGGCGCTGGCCGACGCGGCCTTTGCCCAGCTTAAGGCCCGCGGCCTGCTGCGGCCCGACAAGTGGCTTTACGGCGACATGGCCCCGCAGGGCGCCCCGGCGCTGGGGGCGAGCGATCACCGGTTGATCCAGAACCCGCTCCCCGTGGCGTGGACCGCGCCCCGCACGTTCCGCGAGGGGTTCTTCAATCTTGGCGGCAACGACGGCCCCGGCTACGCGTTCGTCATCGATCCGCTCGGCGTGGCTTACGCCCGCCAGAGCGGCGCCGCCTACTCTGATATCTTCCCGTACGCCCTGTTCGACAACACCAACGCGAACGGCTCGGCGGGCGGCAATCCGAGCATCGCCTCGAACGTGCAGAACCCCTGGAACCGGGCGTACGGCGGCCCGCTCGACGACGAGCGGTGGCCGATTCGCCGCGTCACGATGCCGACCGCCAGCCTGGTCTCGCCCGCGATGACGGCCCGCGCGGCCGAGGGGATGTGCACGCTCCACGACGATCTGGCCGTCGAGCTGCCGCGGGAGAGCGACCGGCCCGGCGTGCAGCGGTGGCAGTCGATCGACCTCAACGCCACGCCGACGCCCAACAACCCGGCCGACGACACGCCGCTAAGCCGCCAGTTCACGGGCAATTACTCCTGGTTGGCGACGGTCGTGCCGACCTCCGACCTGGGCCGCGCCGCGATGCAGCCGGGACACCCGATGTACGGCACGGAGCTGTACGAGGTGTCGGCGGTGGTGTTTTACAAGCGGGTGGCCAGTCCCAGCGCCGACAGCGAGCGAGCCATCGCGGCGATGCTCAACTCCGGCGGCGAGCTGGTGATCTACGCCCCCAACAACGGCGTGGAAGCGGTCGACGCCGCCTCGCGCGACATCCGCGCCGGCCAGTGGATCGCCCTGGCGGGCGTGCATCCCGTCTCGGGGCGCTTCCTGCTGAAGTGGTACCGGCTGTTGTCGTTCGACGACCAGACCGAGCTCGACTACCCCCCTCCCGCCGGCACGGGCAAGTGGGCCGTCCGCCGTGCGATGCTCGAAGGTCCCGACTGGCCGGCGGACCCGACCAAGCCGCTGGCCAGCCGCTACCCGGTAACGAACCTCCGCGCGATCCTCCTGCCCGGCGCCATCGGCGTCAGCACCCACTACCTGCCGCTGGAAAGGTGAGGCGAAGGGGGAAGGCTGGAAACTGGAGGGTTAGCGGGGCAGGCCCTGCCGGTCGACGATCACGACTCGCATCACCAATCACGGATTACGGATCACCGTTCACCACACACCCCGCTCCCCATGTCTCGCAACCGACTCCGCCGCCGCTCGTCTCCGCCTCGCGCCTCGCGCCTCGCGCCCCGCGTCCCGCGCCTCGCCCGTCGCCGCGGCGTGCTGCTGTTGGTCGTGCTCAGCATGCTTGTGCTGTTCTTGATGATCGGCACGGCGTTCGTCATCGTCGCCAAGCAATCGGAGCAGGCCGGCAAGGCGGGCTACAAGGGGGCGGTCCGCACCTCGACCGCCGCCGCCCAGCAGGAACTGCTGGAAGAAGCCCTCCGCCAGGTCATTCGCGACACGAACAACCCCTACAGTGTCATCCGCGGCCATTCGCTGCTGGCGGACATGTACGGCAACGACGGCCTGAAGGGGGTCATCGCCGTCGCGGGCGTCACCGTCACGCCGCCCAATGGCGTAACGGTCAACCCGCCCCGCTGGGCGGCGCCGGCCGCCGCCGCGGGGACCAATCCCACGGCCGGTCAAATCCTGGAATTCGACGTCGCCACGGCCGACCTCGGCGCCGCCGGGCTCAATCGGCTCCGCGACCTGTACGGCAACGACGTCGACCCCGCGGGGCAGCCGCTGCGGTTTTCGCACCTCGACGGCGCCTACGCCGGCCAGACCCTCACGTTCCTCACCGGCCGGGCCGAGGGTCGCAGCGCCCGCATCGTCGGCTTCATCCCGCCGACGACGTTCCGCGTGATAAACTTCGAGCTGGAAGACGGCGCCCTGGTGACCGACCCGGCCGTCCTGAGCGGCACGGCCGACCAGCCGACGCGGGTCCTCATCACCGGCCGGCCGTTTAACGGCACGGGCGCCGGGTTCAACCCCTGGGCCGACGAGGAGGCGCCGAAGCTCAACGCCGTGGAGAATGTACCGGGCCTTAGCTGGCCGAATCAGATGTACCCGCAAATCGCGCTGATGCCCAACGGGGCGTTTCGCGCGGTCCCCGCCCAGGTCGCCCTGCCGACGACGCCGCCCAATTCCGTCCCGCCGGGCGGCAGCTACTTCCCATTCGCCCCGGCGGAGCAGTCCGTCGGGCTGTACGACTGGAACGGCCGCGGCGGCGCCGACGAATCGTATGACGCCGTCGACTACCAAAACATGGCGCTAGCGCTCGTGCCGGGAATCGACGAGCAGTTGTCGGAGTCCGCCATTCCGCCCGGCGAAGCGCTCGACATGCAGCAGCCGCAGCAACTGCCGGCGACGCTCGGCGCCATGGTCATACCCTCGTGGCACCGTCCGGAGTTGATCCACTACTGGGCCCAGCGGCCGCCCTTTGCGCGCGGAAATGGCGACGTTCGCAGATCAAGCCTGGCCGCCAGCGCCACGATGCTCCGCAAGGTCATGCTGCGGCCCAACTGGCTCGACCATCCCAACTTCACCGGCAGCAACCCGGAGATGACGTCGGTCATCGACAACCTGCCGGGCCTCAAGCTGGCCCGCGCGATCTACGGCCCGTGGGACGTCGATAACGACAACGACGGCGTGCGCGACAGCGTCTGGATCGACGTCGGCCTGCCGGTGATGAACGGCCCCAACGGCAAGCTGGTCAAGCCGCTGGCCGCGATGCTCATCGTCGATATGGACGGCCGGCTGAACGTCAACGCCCACGGCACGCTCGACCTGGCCGACGCCGTGCCGGGCGTGGCGCCGGACGAAAAGCTCGCCGACGGCGTCACCGAAAGCGACGACACCCCTCGCGGCGTCGGCTACGGCCCGGCCGATATCAGCCTGGAGGCGGCGCTGGGCAACGACTTCCGCCGCTTGCTCATTGGCGACCAGGTCAGCCTGCGGGGGCAGAACGTGCTGCTCGCCGGCCGGTACGGCTTCGATCCAGGCATGGGCCAGGTCCGCCTGCCGGGCGTGGCCGGCACGTACGACTTGATCGCCCAGGTGAACACCTTCGGCTGGCCTCACTGGGCCGACGCCCGCGACCCGGCGGGCAACCCGCAGCTTATCGCCGGCTTCGCCACGCCGCCCGACTTGCGGGCCCGCTACGGCATGGGGCTCAACTTCCTCGGTCAGCCGGTGTTCGAGGCGACGCTGGCCGGCGAAATCCGCGCCGGCAGCGACAAGAACCTCATCGTCGACTCGCCCTATGAACTGAAGTTGGCGCGGGCGACCGCGCCCGGCGTCCACGGCGAGCCGGCCGGCATGACCGGCGCCGACGCCCCGTTCGCGGTCGCCGAACTGGAACGCGTGCTGCGGATCTACGACGCCGACTCCGGCGCCCTGCCGGCGCGGCTGGCGCTCTTGTCCGGCGTCCTTTCGCCCAGCGGCGCCCCCACGGGCGGCGTTTACGACCGGATGAAGCTGACGACCGACAGCTACGATCCGCCGGCGCCGAACGTCTCGCTCCCCCACGAGATGCACGAGCTACTGAGCGAGTACGTCGATCCGAGCACCAATCAGCCGCTGGCCCGGTTGCCGCGCTCCGTCGCCGAGCTGTTCGAGATGCGGGTTCGCGTCGCGCTGTTCGGCGACAGCGACCAGGTGAAGTTCCCCATGCGGCTCGACGCCGCGCCAAACAGCGGCGACCAGAATGGCAACAAAGTCCCCGACACGGACGACGTGCGGTTCGTCCTGCGGCGGATCCTCGCCCCGGAACTGGCCGAAGGGCGCCGCTTCGATGTCAACCGGCCGCTGGGCAACGGCCGGGACGACAACGGCAACGGCGTGGTCGACGAGCCGCTGCTGCACGACGACGCCAACGGCGACGGCAACGTCGCCGCCAACGAGATCGCCCATGAAACGGGGACGGTCTGGCCGAACATCCAAGGCGCCACGGCGGCGGCGACGGCGTTCAGCGGCGCCCCGTTCCCCGTCGTGGCCACGGAGATACTGCCCCCCAACGCCACGTTCCCCGGAGGCGTCGTCGGCACGGTCGATCACCGCGCCCTGTACGCCCGCCACCTCTACGCTCTGGCCCTGACGCTCACGGCCGACCCGGGCTTCGACCCGCTGGCCAAGGGCAATCGCCCCGGCCGCGAGGACGGCCGCACCGGCAACGACGCCCGCGACCACGACCAGCTTCTGGCCCGCAACCTGGCGCAGTGGGCGGCCAACGTCGTCGACTACCGCGACCCCGACAACATCATGACGCCGTTCGAATACGACCCCGACCCGTTCGACGGCTGGGACGTGAACGACGAGGTCAAGTCGACCAGCGATCGCACGGCCTTGGGGGCCAACATCCAAGTCGGCGGCGAGACCGACCCGGTCGTCTGGGGCCTGGAGCGGCCCGAACTGGTCATCACCGAGACGCTCGCCTGGCACGACCGGCGGACCGACGACTCGGCCCAGGCCGACGCCTTCCCCCCCAGCGACGGCCCCGACACGATCATGGAAGATCCCGACAACCCCGACGAGGACTTCGACTCGCTGGTGCGGCCGCGGGGCGCGCTGTTCGTCGAGCTGTACAACCCCTGGCCTGGTAGTCCCGGCGTGAACGCCGATACGCATCGCGCCCGCATTCAAGGCACGGAGCGGGTCGACCTGGGCGTCGACCTGGCCCGCACGCACAACAACCAGCGCACGGGCGATCCGGTGTGGCGATTGGCCATCTACAAGCGGCGGCAGGCCGACGCCGCCGAGGCGGCCCTGTGGGACCCCGACGACCCGAACCCGTCCCGCCGCCCCCGCGGCGCGATGGACCGCAGCGTCTACTTCACCGGCCGCGACCCCGGCTTCGACGACGATGGCGTGGCGTTCTTCAACTACTGGAACCCCGCGGCGCAGCGCGGCAACCAGGTTCGCCCGGTGCGCCCGGGGCGGATGCTGGTCGTTTCCTCGGGCGACGATCCCGACGGCGACGGCATTTACGACGTCCCCATCGGCGACCGCAAGGGCGCCCGCAACCCGCGGCAGCAGCCGAAGCTGCTGCGCCGCTTCCAGCTCGATACCCGCAACCTCGCCGGGCGGCAATCGACGGTCCGCTATATGGACGCCGACGCCGACGTGAACGATCCGGCCATTGCCGACACGATGGTGCAGGGGGGCGCCGGGGCCGTGCGGCTGGAGGCCCCCCGCGAGGGGCTCCGCGACGCCCAGAACAACCTGGTGATGACCGCCGCGTTCTCCGGAGACACCAGCGGCTACATCACCGACGTGGCGATCATCGACCGCGTCGACGACGGCGCGGGCAACCCGATCAAGCGGCGGCTGACGGTTTCCGAGCCGGCCGAAGGCTATCCCGATAAGTTCCGCGCCGCCGAGTGGGACGAGTCGCTGGGGCAGTACAAGCCGCTGGCGATCGACGTGCCGCTGGACGGGCCCATCGGCGGCGAATCGGCGCTGCAGCAGCAGTTCGCCTCGATGGCGGACTGGCCCAGCTACCTGGCCCGGTTTAACAACGCCACGCGGCAATGGGAGAGCTTGGTCGATCCAGTGCTGACGCAGATCCGCGACCCCAAGTCGCAGCAGGAGCCGGACCTGGGGGCCTCGTACAGCTACATCTACTTGCAGCGGCTGGCCAACCCGCTGCTGCCGTGGAATCCGCCGCCGCCGGCGCAGGGCGCCACGCCCAACGGCCACAACCCCGACTTGCCGGTGAATCCCTACGTGACGGTCGACTCCAAGTCCGTGAATCTCACCGTGCTGAACAGCCGCGGCAACGACAGCGGCGAGGAAGAAGACGGTTCGCCAGCCAACAATGCCCGCGACCGGTTCGCCAGCCACGAGCGGGGCTTCACCGCGGAAGTCGCCGCGCAGAACAGGAACACGTTCGTGCCAAGCCTGTACGCATTCGAGATGCCCTCGGGCGAGCGGCTGCGGCCGCCCCGCCGCGGCGTCAAGCTGCTGCCGACGCCCGACAATACGTACAACGAGCGGCGCTACCGGCCGAACCTGGCGGCGTCGAACGACTACTGGTTCAACAGCCTGCCGTATTCGTCGATCGGCTTCTTGAACCGGCCGTTCCAGGATACGACGCTCACCGACCCGGCCCGCAACGCCAAGCCGGCCAAGCCGTTCGAGTGGCTCACCTGGGCCAACCGGCCGCTGATCAGCGGCAACGAGCTGATGCTCGCGCCGCGGGTGCGGGCCTCGCGGCTGGCCCGCGACTTCACCATCGCCGAAAACCCGCCGCAGAACTGGTCGCCGTATGAGCCGCCGACGGCGGCCAACGCCGCTCAGCCGGGGGTCTTCGACCAACTGCTCGGCTTCTTCTACGAGGAGCTTCCGCAGGGCCAGCCGGCGCCGGGCGTGCCGCTCCACATGTACCGGCTGCTGGAGTACGTCGACGCGCCGTCGCTGTACGCCGGGACGCAGGAGTGGCTCAACCCGTCGCTGTTCCAGAACCCGGTGAGCGGCACGTACCAGTCGGGCTACACGCCGACGATCACCGATGCGACCGACCCCCGGCTCTCCCTGGCGGCGCCGTTTAACCGGGTGAACGAGCTGCGGGACCCGGGCCGCGTGAACCTCAACACCGTCTTCAGCCGCGACGTGTGGGACGGCCTGCATCACGGCCGGGCCACGCGCGACGGCAGCCGCGGCGCCGACGTCCACATCGGCCCGGACTTCGACGACGAATTCGCCGTCTCGCGGCGCGGTTTCAATGCCGCCAACCCGGCGACGAGCACCGACCAGGATGCCATGCTGCTGTTGCGGCCGATGCCGCCGCTGGCCGCGACGCCGACGTTCTTCGTGAACCCATTGCGCGCGCCGGACGCCGGCGACCTCGTGCCGCTGCCGGAGCTGGTCCGCAAGGGCGTGGAGGTCGGCATCGCGCGGAGCTACCCCGACGTCTCTCAGTCGATGGTTCAATCGACCAAGGAGCTCTTGTTTACCAGCGAAGCCAATCGCCCGTACGACGATCCGTCGCGGAACCCGTTCTTTGTGGGCCTGCCGATGATTCGGCTGGATAACCTGGTGACCACGCGCTCCAACGTGTACGCGGTGTGGATCACGATCGGCTTCTTCGAGGTTGAACAGATCGACCAAAGCAACTGGAGCCGCATCGCGAGCCATTGGGGCGGCGCGTCGCTGGCGCAGGCCATGACCGATCCGCTGTTCAACCGCGTCTACCCGGACGGCTACATGCTGGGCCGCGAGGACGGGGCGGACACCGGCGCCGTCCGCCGGCTGCGGGGCTTTTACATCATCGACCGCTCGCTGCCGGTCGGCTTCGAGCCGGGCGTGGACCACAACTACGAGAACGTGATTCGCCTGCGACGGCGGATGGAGTGAGCTGGAGGCAGTGGACGGTAGGCGGTAGGCAGTAGGCGGTAGGCTGGCAGCGCTATCCCCACCGATCACTGATCACCGATCACTCCCACCGCTGTAACGTAGCAAGCGTCATCAGCCGCGGGTCAACGACCCGCCGGAGCGGTGAAGGGAGACAGGCCGGAAGCTGGAGGGTTGGCAGCGCGACCCCACCGTCACCCCCTACCGCCTACCGCCTACCGCCTACTGCCTACCGCCAACTGCCCACTTCCGGTCGTAACGGTTACGCCGGTGAAGTCATCTCGCGGATGGTCCACCGGGTTTTCCAATTCCTTGCAAATTCGCCATCCCCTATAGATCATAGAGCTTCCGGGGCAAAGCCGCGCGCTGCGGCGCCGGCGCACCGCGCCGGCCGGGCCGCCGCGGTCACCATGTAAGAGGCATCCATGACGCACGTTTCCCTTGAGCATTTCCGCTGGCGCGTGTTTACCCTTGCCCTGGCGGCCGCCGTCGCGGGGCCGCTCGGCTCGGCCCGCGCCGACGTCGTGGCCATCGGCGACGTGACCCCCGCCAAGGCCAATCCGGACGAAGATCCGCTCGACCCGGACGACGACTTCATTCCCGACCTGCCGCAGTTCGGCAACGACTTCGCCAACCCGCCGGTCCCGCCCATTCCGCTGATCATCGTCGGCGGCACCGGCCAGAACATCGGCGGCACGGCGACGGGCCAACTGACGATCGACATCCCGACCGACACCGCCCCGTTGGAGGCGATCGACTCGACGATCGGCGGCAACATCTTCGGCCTCGGCCTGGCGCGGGTCGTCAGCCTCAATTCCGAATGGCGCGTCACGAACCAGATGACCGTCGGCGAGGAGGGGCAGGGATTCCTGGAGATACAAGCCGGCGCCCGGGTGACGACCGACCTCGACGTGAGCAACACGCAGAACCCCGGCGACGACGCCGAGCGGTACGACTTCCTGATGGCCGAGTTCGAGGGCGCCCAGGGTTTTGCGCTGCTCGACGGCTTCGCTTCGCTGCTGCTGACGACCAACGCCTCGATCGGCCACTGGGGCCAGGGGCGCATCGACATGCTCAACCGCGCGCGGATGGTCACCCGCAGCGACGCCTCGATCGGCACCGACATCCGGCCGACCGACAACGCCTTCGGCAACGGCTACGTGCTGGTGGACGGGCAGGGGACCCGCTGGACGGTAGGCATCGTCGCGTCGTCGCAGTCGCCGACGCCGGCCGATAACTTCAACGGCGTGTTGTACGTCGGTCGCGAAGGGCACGGCACGCTGGAGATCGCCAACCAGGGTTGGGTCACGATCGAGACCGACGTTCACCTCGGGTTTGCCGCCAACCCGGCCAACCAGAGCCGGGCCCGCGGTGAAGTGACGGTCACGGGGCAGGATTCGCAGATTTGGGCCTTGGAGGAGATTTTCGTCGGCAACGCCGCCGGCACCAGCGAAGGGGAACTGACGATCGCCGACCGGGGGCTGGCCCGCGCGGACGACGGCGTCAGCGTCGGCCAGCTTGGCTACGTGGAGTTCCAGGGCGGCACGCTGCTGACGCCCAACGTGCTGAACAACGGCGTAATGCGGGGCTACGGCCGGATCGACGCCGCGGTGCAGAACAACGGCGACATCCGCAACGCGGCCGCCCTGGCCGACGAGCGGGAGCTGCTCACCTTCAGCCGCGCGGTCGAGAACACGCCGGGCTCGATCATCGAGTCGATCGGCGGCGAGATGGAATTCGAGGCGGTGGTGAGCAACAGCGGCCAGATCTTCGCCAAGGATGCGATCTTGCGCTTCCGCGGCGGACTGGTCGGCAGCGGCGACCTGTACACGCAGAACTCCGTGATCGAGACACAGCTCGGCATTCCGCTGACCGCGGCGCTGACGGTTGGCGCCGGCGTGACGAACATCATCGGCGACATCAACCTCACCGGCATGGAAGCGGAGCTAGGGCACGACTTCAGCCAGTTGTTCGTCACCGGCGACGCCACGCTCAGCGGGCAGCTTTCCATTACGCTCAGCGACGGCTTTACGCCGGTCACGGGCCAGTCGTTTGAAATCCTCCGCAGCGGCGACCTCAACGGCGTCTTCAGCAGCGAGGTGCTGTTCGGCAACCCCGGGCTGCTGTGGGACGTGCAGTACACCAGCACGAGCGTGTTTGTGACATTCGGCGCCGCGGCCCCGCCGGGGATGGGCGCCGACTTCAACGGCGACGGCATCGTCGATATCCAGGACCTGGCCATCTGGCAGGCGAACTTCGGCCTGGGAACGAACCCGCCGCCGGCGGCCACGCAGGCCGACGGCGACGCCAACGGCGACGGCGTGGTCGACGGCGCCGATTTCATGATCATTCAGCGCCGCTTCGGCGGCCCGCCGGCCGTCCCCGCCGCGAC
>QEVT01000104.1 GCA_003576755.1 bacterium
GGCCGCCGCGGCTGCGGCGGCGGTGGCCGAGGCCCCGGCTGCGGGCCGCATCGGCCGCAACGACCCGTGCTGGTGCGGCAGCGGCAAGAAGTACAAGCAGTGCCACATGCGCAGCGACGGCGCGGCCGGCAACGGGAAGCGGGGCGGGCGCTAGGATGTCAGCCGGGCGGCCATTCGGGCGGGTTGATGACGGCTGTCACCACACCGTGCGCGTGTTCATCACCGAGCGCGCCCTTGCCTTGATCTGACCGCCGTCGTTGCCGTACATGCGCTTGCCTTCGACTCCACAGCAGCACGCGCCAGCAACCGCGTGACCCGCATCACGGGCGCCACACCAGCGGCAAGTACGCTGCGGTGCGCAAGTCAGTCCACGCCAACCCCGCGGCACTGTCTCCGACGAATACTCGGTCACGTCCGATGGCGAGACCTTCGGCCATCCCGGCCGAATCCAGAACTTCCCATACCGTGACGTCCCGATTCCGGCGGCCGCCGACAATCAACCCCGCCCGGCCAGCCGTGGCGAAGAACTGGCCGGCATGAGCTTGAATGTCCCTGACACGATCGGCGGTCTGTACTTCGGCATACACACGCGGCACGGTCGCGGATGTCGCATCGAACAACCGTATCCGATTGCTCCATTCAGCCGCGTAGAGTATCCCATCGTCGAGGGTCAATCGGGTTGTGTTGTCGGCACCGCCGATGCGTCCCAAATCAACTGGCGCCGCTCGATCACGGAAATCCACCAAATGGATGCCGTCGAACCGCGTGGCCGCATACGCGAAGCCATCGTAGATGACGATATGCTGGACCAATCCCGGGACATACCCCGTGCCCGTGTTCTCAAGGGCACCAGACGAGCGCCTTCGGAACACCCTGACTCCGGCGGGTCCGCTTGCAGCCAGCAGCGTGTCACCGTCGCTTGCCGTCGAGAGCGTCCCCCCGCTTCCTGGAACGCGCACCAGGTCACCATGACTCAGCTTGGGTCGGCTGAACAGGCCGTGGAGTCCCTCCGACACAAGCAACTCGACGTCATCCGCGGAGATGTCCGTTCCAGAACCGGTCAGCTCGAGCTTCCACAGCGGCCTGTGCGCAGGGTCAAACGCGGGCATCGCTTGAAGGGTTGTTGATGACATGCCAATGATACTGTCTTGCTCGACAATCAAGCGGTCTGTTGGTCCGACCATGTCATGGTCAGCGATGATCCTGAGGTGCCCAGGTTCTGTGGCATCGACAACCGTGACTCTACCCGCTTCGTGGGCGATGACCACTGTGTTGTCTGCCACAGCCATGGCCTTGCGTCCGCCCGTTAGCATCAGCGCGTCGATCGTCGTGACCGTATCACCGATGGCTTCGAGGAGCACGATGCGCTGCCGCCCCGCAACGGCAATGAGACCTTCGCGCACTTCGATCAGTCCATCCACCGGTGTCGTCACGTCCAAGGTAGTATCCAGGTGCGGTGTGCGATCGCGAGTCACCGCTATGAGATGCACCCGCCCGCCCGCATCGCCAATCCAACATTTGGCACGTCCGCACTGGATCGACGTTACTTCGGCACTCAGAGGTATCATGCCTGATGAGACAGCGCCTGGTACAACAGAAACGTCAAGAACGACCACTCGCGCCACGGCACCATCTGTAGCAGGTATTGTGACTCCAATCAAGAGGAGGTCGTCAAGCAACTCCAGCGATCGAATCTCTCCACGTTGTTCGATCTTGTCAATCACGCTTGGAGACTCCGGTCTGCCGATATCGACCACCAGGACCGTCCCATCTCTTACAGCCACATACGCGCGTCGATCCGCACACGCAATGGCCACAACTGGCTGTAAACCACCTATGTCGCCCAGGAAGATCGGGAGCTTGGCTTCCGTGACCCTGTAGAGCTCCACTCCTCCTTCAGTGCCCACCAACATCAAGTCTCCATATAGCTTGATTCGTCGAATCAACCCTGATCGCGCTCTCACGGCACCGATCCGTGTCAGACCCGGGCTCCCAAGAACAATGATATCCACCCCGGAGCTGACGTAGACTCGGGCATCGCTTGTCGCAATGTCATGGGCCACGCCTCCTATCTGGCCATCCATGTGACTGGTTCCATGATCCTCCTGAGTATTGTCGCCGTCGACCATGTCCGATATGTTGCTCCATGAACTGGATCCAGACGATGACCGCGCAACGGGGATCGGTTGCGCGCCCCTTCTGACTCCATCTGTTAACTGCGGCTGATTCACATTACCCTGAACTGCAACTGAGCCATCTGGTAAGTAGTGCGATCGATACATGCCCGCATGCTGCACGAGCGACATTTTGGATTCGTTTGGCTCAAACGGCTCCCAACCTTGATTCTCGGTGAGTACTAGGACTTGGTTGTGCCAAACCAGGCCAGCACCATCGCCGGGGACCGCAGTCTGAGCGCCGACCTCGATGCGCACAACGGTACCCATGATGGTAGATTGTTCCCATCGCACTAGCGTGTCATCCAAGGTCCAGGTCCACCGCGATGCACCTCGGTCAAATGCCAAAACGAACTCCACCGGCTTGGTGAGGGGTCCATGGTTTCCCAACTCGCGCCAACCGGGTGGGGGCGGAAGACCGAACGCTGGGTCGAAACAGTGGCTGCAATTGGAGAACACTACAGGTGACGGGGCACCTGGTGCATCAATGATGCCGAATTCGAGGTAAGCTCTGGTGGTGAAATCGTCATTCAATGACACCAAGCGTACCGTGTATTTTACGAGGCCTTGGGTTGCTCGAGATGTCGGAGGCTGATACCAGCGTCCACGGACGGCAATCGGACTGTGGTCGCTCGTGTAGTCTCGAAGTCGCAACACTGAGCATGAGCCGTCTGAACACGGGTTCGCCGCGCGGGTAAAGGAAGGCTGTTGCACCGCCATGCCCGACAGCGATAACAGGCTTACGATGCCTGCGTGGCGTGCGCTTCGGATAAATGACATCGCGATCAAGGTGTTGGGGACGGCACAGGAGTTGGCGTGGATCCAAGTCCTGCCAATGCCGGTGTTGACGTTGAATCCCAAAACGATGAAGGTAACGTGGGAAGGACGTTCGGATCAGGTGTATAGTCTGCCGTTGGCACGCCACCTGTTGGTGTCAGCGGTACTGTTGCAGTGACATTGCTGGCCAGGGTGAGTCCCGGACGCGATACACCTCCGAACTGCAGGTAAGCCACTGCAGTTGTCGCCGTGCAGCCAATGACGGCCGTCGAGAGGAGGCGCAGTCTTGAGGGTCTGTGTCCGCTCATGGTGTTTCTCCTTCGAGTAGGGGGTTTAAATCGAGCAAGCCATTCATTTCATGACAGTCGCTCTCAGCCGCAGGATGCAGATCCAACGGTGAACACCAGGAGACTGCCAATCCCGGAATAGAATGAATGGTAACGACCCGCAGGAGGTGGGTGAACCAGGAACTCCGCAGTGTTGGATGGGCTAAAGGCCGACCATGCACCTGACGACTGGCGTCTTATGCTGCTCGCCTCGTGGGCGAAGGGTCCTAATACGGAATCCTGAGTCAGACTATTGCCGCCGATCTTTACCAGATTCGCAGCTTGCAGCTTTGCGTCAGCGCTGGAGATGATTCGAACCGGAATATCATCGACATACAATCCCCAGCGAGAATTCACATCGTCGAAGTTGATCGTTGCGGAACTGTCTCCAGAGTACTCCCCATGGAAACCCATCTTGTCAACCGCACAATGCTCACAACGAGAGAAAATACCATTGATCGTTCCCGTACTCCCACCAATATTGGCACGTCTGACAAACATGGATATGGATGCAGTCTGATTGCCACCATCAGTATGTTGGCCGCGCACAATCACGAAGTAGTCAGATTGATCTCCAGCACAAACCTCTGATTGAACATCAAACGGCCATTCAGCTCGAATGGTCAGCAGATCAGCGGAATTGGACATCCCACCACTTACGACGGTCTGCTGCCGAGCTGCCTCAGGCGCGCCTGGTCCTTGTGCATGAACGGAATCAGGCATTCCTATCACAATTGGGATCCACAGAATACCTAGACCTCGGAGTATCACTGAGTTCATTCGGGTCGAAGTTGAGATCTTCATTATCGGGTGCCTCCCATTCCGTGACTTCAATCAAGTGAAGCTCCGGATCTCCGCCAATGGCTCTGTCGGAAGACATGACAGGGCTGCACCAAGGTCACAGTCCTGGAAATGAGCCGCACATATCTCCTACATCGGTTAAGTCGGGGAAAGCGGGTTCAAGTCCGTCGGTCGGCATCGAATTTTAAGCTTTGCCCTCCGAAACAAGCTCTCAGCCCCCTGCGCTGTAAGCCCGATCTCTGCACCCAACTCTGAGAATGACAGCGCCTCGATCCCGCGTAACACCAGCACCACCTGGTAGTGTTCCGGCAACCCAGCCAAGGCCTCCCTTACCACTTCCCAACTCTCTACGCCATCAACGACTGTCTCGTCACCGCGCAAGCTGTCCGCCAACAGATCAGTGGGCAGGGCGCTCTCACTCGTCCGATAGTGGTCGGCGATCTCCCGAAGCGTGATCCTCCGCAACCACGCCGTGAATGCTCCTGGCGTTTCGAGTCGAGGGAGCGCCTCCCACACGGCCAGGCATACGTTCTGGACCACATCCTCGACACTCGCTTCGGGGACACGTCTCCTCACCTCGGTGTTGACCATGATCATCCCCAGCTGTAGCAGTCGCGCAAGCGCGTCCCGATCCCCTGCCTGAGCGGCGCACACCAAGTTGCCCCATTTCGACTCGTCTTGAGAGGATAACATGAGGTGCCCTCCAATCGCGCCGTCTGAGCCCGACTCAACTCCTGATGTGGATCTCTTGCGGTGACCAACGGATCTCGCATACACCTGTCATCGCCTAGATTGAGAACGCCCTCCCGCACGCTGCCACATGCTAGCACACGCCGTCCCCACTGCCAACACCTCCTTTCCACGTCCTGATCAACGACGCCGCGGCACGATGTTGTGAAAGTCGCCTCGTCACTCTACACGCCCATGCCATGCATTACTGCCAAAAGTGGCCGCGACCGACGCCACAGCACACCATAACTTCCCACGCCCAACCCCGACCACGTCGCCCCCTACCGCCGCCCGCGCTTCCCCCGCCGCTCGAACGGGCGGCCTGACCCCGACCGCCCACGCCCACCGTCATCGATCCCGCCCGCGTCGCCGCCATCGCGCGCCGCGTGGCCGCCGCGCCGCCCGCCGCGCCCGCCATGCGCCTGGATCGGCAGCAGCGTAAGCCGCAGCCCCACGTCGGCCTCGACCTCGCGGATCCCACGTCCCCCGCGGCCCAGGATCTCCGGGATCAGGTACGGGTCGACGAACACGTCGGCGCGCTGGTCCGACCGCACCTCCACCGCCACCGGCGTCCGCCACAGGCGCGCCAAGGTCTCCTCGAGGCCGCGCGCCGCGTGCCGCCACACCGCCTTGTCGCGGTCGCCCTCGCCCAGCGGCATCACCACCACCTGCTCGCCGAACGTGTACATCTCGTAGGCGAGCTGCTGCGTCTCGTGGTCGCGCACCTCGATCACCGGCCGCGCCAGGCCCTCGTCGCCCATGCCCGTCGGGACCTTGACCGTATACTCCGTCTCGAAGATCTCGGCCACGTCGCCCGCGTCGATGAACACCACCGTGTCGATGACCTGCGGGATCACCCCGAGCTCGATCCGCCCCACCATCCGCTGCAGCGCGTCGATGCCGCGCGTCGCGTGCACCACGCCGACGAGCCCCACCCCCGCCAGCCGCATGTCGGCGAACACCCGGAAGTCCTCGGTGCGCCGCATCTCGTCGAAGATCGTGTAGTCCGGCCGGACCAGGAGCAGCACGTCGGCCGTGTTGGCCATGTCGCCGTCGAGCGCCGTGTACTGCGTGATCTCGTCGGACAGCACCAGGTCGCGGGGCTTTTCCATCGTCTTGATCAGCCACCCCGCCGCCTCGAGGTCGTCGGCGATGGCCTGGACGAACGTCGACTTGCCCGCCCCCGGCGCGCCGCTGACGAGCACCCCGCGGTGCCGTGCGCGCAGCCGCTCGCGCAGGAGGTCGGCGTGGCGGTAGTCGTCCAGCCGTGTCCGGGCCACCGGCCGCACCGCCGTGATCTCGACCGCGTCGGCGAAGGGGGGCCGGGCGATCGCGATGCGCAGGTCGGCGAGCTGCACCACCGTCGAGCCGCCGCTGTCGGACTCGATGAAGCCCTCGGGGTGCCGTTCGGCCAGCCCGACGACCTCGCGCGCCAGACGCTCGACGTCGCGCTCGGTCAGCACGTCGTCGCCGACGGCGTCGAGCCGCATGCTGCCGGGGGTGCCGTGCTTCGCCCGCGGGCGGGTCCGCGCCCGTAGGTGCACCGACATCGTCTCGGCGTCGAAGTAGCGCATCAGGCCGAGCGACGCGACGTCGGCCAGCGGCGGGCGGTCTAGGACGCGCACCGGCGTCCCGCGGGCCCGGCAGATGGCGCCCTGGGCGGCGCTCGACGTGACCAGCGTGGCGCCGCGCTGCTCGGCCAGGTCGCGCGCCAGCGCTTCGAGCATGCCGGCCGCCCGCAGCCGGCCGGGGTCGCGCGGCCGCTCGCCGCCGAACGACAGGCCGACGCCGCGCGCATCGCAGGCCTCGCGGAGGCGCCGCAGCCCGTCGAGCGCCGTGACCCCGGTCTCGAGGTTCTGCGCGGCCTGTGCCTCGACGTCGCCCAGCACGACCTCGGGCACGACGAGCGCGGCGCCGTCGAACGCGCCTTCCCGCACGGCCTCGGTCACGCTCCCGTCGACGACAACCGTGCCGTCGAGGACGAACTCGGCCGCCGGGGCCACGGGGGGCGTGGGCGCGGCAGGCGGGTGATCGGACGTGGTCGGCTTGCGGGCCATGGCGGGCTGCCTTTCGTGCGGGTGATATCGGGGACGTGAGTATAACGCCTGGTGCGCGTCACACGGGAACAGGCGCGAGCGCCCGGTAGCGCGGGTCCGCACCCTCCCCGCCCCCGGCGCCCGGCCGTCGCGCGACGCCTTGCCGACCGGCCCGCTCCGCCGATGGTATAATCCGGCCCGTCGGCCCGTCGGCCCGCCGCACCGCCGCCGGCTGTCCCGCCTGCCGCCATCCCGGACCCGCACCCGCCCCATGCCCGAGCCGCCACCCCACAGCCCCGCCGCCGACGCCTTCGACGCGACGTACTACGCGCACGGCTGCGGCCGGCCGTACCGGCGCGACGACGTGTGGCTGGGGTTCTTCGGCGGCGTCGCCGACCGCATCGTCGAGGGCATCCGCCCGCGCACGGCGCTGGACGCCGGCTGCGCGCTCGGGTTCCTCGTCGAGACGCTGCGCGACCGCGGCGTCGAGGCCTGGGGCGTCGACGTCTCGGCGTATGCCATCGCCGAGGCGTACGAACCCATCCGCCCGTACCTCGCCGTGGCGTCGATCACCGCGCCGTTCGGCCGCCGGTTCGACCTCGTCACGTGCATCGAGGTCGTCGAGCACATGCCGCCCGCCGAGGCCGCCGCCGCCATCGCCAACCTGTGCGCCCACGCCGACGACATCCTGTTCTCGTCGTCGCCGTACGACCACCGCGAGCCGACCCACCACAACGTCCAACCCCCCGCCTATTGGGCCGAGCTCTTCGCGCGCCACGGCTTCTACCGCGACGTCGACTTCGACGCCAGCTTCCTGACACCGTGGGCCGTGCGCTACCGCAAGAGCGCCCCCCCCGTGGCCGACCCCGTGTTCGGCCGCGTCGTCGGCGGCTACGAGCGGGCGTTGTGGCGGCTCGACCAGGCCGCCGACGGCCGGCGGCAGGTGGCCGTCGAGCAGCGCGGCGAGCTGATGGCCAAGGATCGCGAGCTCGAGGATCTGCGCGCGCGCGTCGAGCGCCTCGAGGCCGACCGGCTGGCGCTCGACGTGCGCGTCAACCAGCTCACGCGCGAGCGCGACAACCTCGCCGACCAGCTCAACGCCTGGCGCGGGCGGTGGCACGTGCTCGAGACCTCGCCGAGCTGGGCGCTGGTGCAGCGGCTCCAGCGCCTGCGCGGCCGCCTCATGCCGCCGGGCGGGCCGGCCGAGGCGGCGTTCGTCACCACCATCGGCTGGAAGCACCTCGTCCAGGCGCGCGGCCCCGCGTTCTTCGCCGGCCACGTGGCGCGCGAGGCCCGCGCACGCGGCGCCTACCAGCTCCGCGCCTGGCGGCGGAAGCGACACCCCGAGCGCGTGGAGTGGCTCGACGTGCCGCCGGCACCGCCGGTGCCGGCCGTCCCCGACCGCACCATGGCCGTCGACGTCGTGGTGTGCGTCCACGACGCGCTCGACGACGTCCAGCGCTGCCTCGCCGCGCTGCGGCGGCACACCGCGCCGCCGTGGCGGCTGATCCTCGTCGACGACGGCAGCGCGGCGCCCACGGCCGACTGGCTGCGCGCGCACGCCGAGGCCCACCCCGGCACGGTGCTCCTGCGCGCCGACGCGGCCGGCGGCTACACCCGTGCCGCCAACCGCGGGCTGCGCCACGCGTTGGCGGTCCCCGCGGACCTCGCGGCCGCCGGGGCGGGCGCGGCCGGCGCTCCGGCCGGGGCCGTCGTGCTCCTCAACAGCGACACGGTCGTCACCGCCGGATGGCTCGAGCGGCTCGTCGCCTGCGCCGAGAGCGACCCCGCCATCGGCCTGGCCGGCCCGCTCTCGAACGCCGCCACCTACCAGTCGGTGCCCGAGGTCAAGCACGACGGCGACTGGGCCGAGAACCCGCTGCCCGTCGGCATCGACGCCGATCGGATGGCCGCGCTCGTCGCCGACGACAGCGCGCGGCTCTACCCGCGCGTCCCGTTCCTCAACGGCTTCTGCCTGCTCGTCAAGCGCGCCGTGCTCGAGCAGGTCGGGCTGTTCGACGAGGACGCCTTCGGGGCCGGCTACGGCGAGGAGAACGACTACGCGCTGCGCGCCCGGGCCGCCGGCTGGCAGCTCGCCGTCGCCGACGACGCCTACGTGCACCACGCCGCCAGCCGGAGCTACAGCCACGAACGCCGTCGGCCGCTGGTCGAGCGCGCCGGCCGGGCTCTGGCGCACAAGCACGGCGTGGACGCCGTCGCCGCCGGCGTGGCGGCGCTCGAGGACCACCGCGTGCTGGCCGGCATCGGCGCCCGCGTGGCGTACCTGCCCGACCGCTGGCGGATCGTCCGCGGTGGACGCGACCGCTTCGGCGGCAAGCGGGTGCTGTTCGTGCTCCCGGTGGCCGCCGCGGGAGGCGGCGCCAGCATCGCCATGTTCGAGATGCGCGCGATGCGGGCGATGGGCGTCGAGGCGGCGCTGTTCAACCTCGCGCCGCACCAGGCGCCGTTCGAAGCCGCCTACCCCGACCTCGACCTGCCGGTGATCTACGGGCAGCCCGAAGACCTGCTGACGCTGGCGCCCGAGTGGGACGCGCTCGTCGCAACGATGTACACGACCGTCGAATGGCTCGACGTGGCGTCCCGCGGCGCCGGCGCCGCCGGGACGGTGTTCGGCTACTTCATCCAGGACCTCGAGGCCTACTTCTACCCCCCCGGCAGCCCGCGCTTCCACGCCGCGCTCGCGTCGTACACCGCCATGCCGGGCCTGCGGATGTTCGCGATGACGCCGTGGAACGCTTCGGAGCTCGAACGCCTCCTGGGCATCCGGTGCCCGGCCGTCATGCCGGGCTACGATGCCGAGCTGTTCCGCCCGCGGCCGCGGAGCGGGCCGGAGTGGCCGGCGCGGCCGCTGCGCATCGCCGCGATGGTGCGCCCCGCCACCCCCTTCCGCCAGCCGCGGCTGACGATGGAGGTGTTCGAGGCCGTCGCGCGCGCACACGGCCCGGCGGTCGAGCTCGTCGTCTTCGGCGTCCGGCCGGAGCATGCCGGCTGGGATGAGCTGCCGCGCGGGTTCCCGTTCAAGCTGGCCGGAACGCTCGGCCCGCGGCAGATGCCGATGCTGCTCAACGAGGTCGACGTCTTCGTCGACGTCTCGACGTGGCAGGGCATGGGCATGACGGCGATGGAGGCCATGGCGTGCGGCGCCGCGGTGGTGGTGACGCGCGAGGGCGGGCCCCCGGTGTTCGCCCGGCACGGCGAGAACTGCCTCATGGTCGACCCCCACGACAAGGGGGCCTGCATCGCCGCGCTCGACCTCCTCATCCGCGACGGCGACCTGCGCCGCCGCCTGCAGGCTCAGGGCCGCCGCGACATCCCGCTGTGGTACCCGGAGCGGGCAGCCTTCAACATGCTCGAGGCGCTCTTCGGGCCGGAGCTCGACGCGGCCGATCGGGCCCGGGCGGCGGCCGAGGCCGAGGCGGCCGGCGAGGCCGACGTGGCGCGGCCGCTGGTGGTGGCCGACGGCAACCGCACCTGAGTGGGGTTGCGCGGGTCGTACGACCAGGTGTCGACCATGAGCGGCGGGTCGAGCCCGCGCGCCACGTCCTGCCAGGCCACCAGCTTGAAGTTGTTGTACGGATCCTCGTCGTGCGCGTCCTGGACGACCAAGAGGCCGTGCGCGAAGGCGCGGCCCAGCGCCACGTTGGTGACGGCGATGCCGTCGGTGTGGGTGACCGCGTCGCTGCCGCCGTCGGCCACGACGTGGAAGCGCCCGATGTAGCGGTGCGGCGGCCGGCGGTCGTAGACCACGAAGTCGTCGCTGCCCTGGCTGGACGCGATGAGGTAGCCGGCGCCGCCGGGGCCGTAGTAGATCGCCAGTCCCTCGACCTCGGGGACCAGGTGGTCGCCCGGGCCATCGGTGGCGGCACCGTCGACCAGGACGCGCGCATCGGCGTCGCCGGGCTCGGCGCCGTAGCGCCAGATCGACTGCCGCTCGGCGCTGATGAAGAACATGCCGGTCTGGGTGTCGGCCACGCAGCCCTCGGTGCGCGTCCCGACGTCGAATGCCCGGACCAGCCGTCCGTGGATGGCGCCGTCGTCGTCGAACAGCTCCCACTGCTCGACGTCGCCGTCCTTGTCGTTGACGAACGCGTAGTACCGGTCCTGGACCAGCGAGCGGTACATGCAGAACCCGTAGATCTCGTCGAGGTCGCGCGGGACGATGCCGTCGCCCGACACGAGCCCGAGCCGCCGCGCGACGGGGTCGACGCGGTAGACGTCGATGGTCGAGGTCTCGCGGTTGCCGGTGGCGACGATGTCGACGGTGGCGCCCCCCAGCGAGAAGCCATAGCGCACGTCGACGTTGTTGGGCTCGCCGCTCGGGATCTCCTGGACGACGCGCCCGTCGAGGCTCCACGTGACCAGCCCGTGGTCCTTGTCGGTGCCGATGACGAGGCTGCGCGCCGGGTCCGTCGGATGCACCCAGATCGCCGGGTCGTCGGCGTCGCCGGGCACCGACGTCGTCTCGCCGGCCGCCGGGACCGTCCGGGCGGCGGCGCGGGCCGTGGC
>QEVT01000105.1 GCA_003576755.1 bacterium
GACGCCGAGCATGGCGGCAAGCGCCAGCCAGGGCGGCACCGCGCGCCCGGGGGCGCCGCCGTCGGCGGCCGTGTCCGTGGCGGCGCCAACGGCGTCGGCGGTGCCGTCGTCTCGTTGCGCGGCCGGCCGCGATGCGTCCCCGCGGACCTGCGGCAGGAAGCGGTCCGGCGCCGCGACGGCCGGCTCGGTCGGCACGGCCTTGGTCGGCGGCGGATCGGTCGGCGGTGCCTCGGTAGGCGCCGCGATCGGCGTCCCGAGGTCCGCCGCAGCCTGGCGGAGCTTCTGGCAGACGTCGTCCGTGCCGCGGTCGACCATCGTCACGCCCTGCCCGATGGGGTACGGATCGGGGTCGGCGGGGGGCTCCCCCCGGGCGCGGAGACGGCCGTTGGGCTCGGGGTCGGTGTCGTACCGGCTGCCGAAGGCCGCGCACCGCGCGCCGCCGGCCGCCTTCTCGAGGTCCTGCCACTGCATCTGGCAGACATCGAGCCGCCCGCTCGGGCACGCGAAGTAGAGGTAGCCGGGCGCGGGGTCGGTGTAGATGCCCCAGTTCCGCCGCGGCCCCTCCTGCGGGCGGTACGACAGCGCGTGGACCCCGTGGATCCGGATGCGCTCGGGGTTGAGCTTGTCGGGCTCGTACTGGACGTCGCCGACCAGGCTGTACACGCCCATCGGGTCGCTGGCCAGGGCGGCCCTGGGCGGCCCGGCGAGCCCTCCGAGCCCGGCGGCGAGGATCGGCACGGTGACGGCCGCGCGCCAGCGACGTGGCGGCCGGGCGGGCTTGACGATGTTCATGAGGGACACCTCCACCGGGTACTACAACGGACCGCAACCGGGCGTTCCACGCGGTCGCCGCGACGGCGTCAGGGCGCGCGGCCGGCGTGCGTGCGCCAGCCCCGCAGCGGCAGGTCGAGCCGGGCGGCCCCTTCGCGCTTGACGCACAGCTCGAGCGACACGTCGTCGAGCGTGTGCCACGTGGCCAGCTCCAGGTCGTTCTCGCTCTTGAACTTCAGCCGGGCGCGGTCCCAACGCCGCCGGACCGTCATGGCCTGGGTGACGTCGAACGTGTAGGCCTTCCATTCGCCGGGGAGTTGCGTCTCCTCGGAGATCGGCGTGTCGAGCACCTGGATCTGGTCGCTGGCGTCCTCGTTCATCAGCGTCACGTGGAAGCGGTCGTTGGGGATGCGGTCGCGCGCCTCCTGGGTGTCCAGCGCGAAGTGGAACCGCAGCGTCGCCGACACCATCTCGGACGCCAGCGGCAGCAGGTAGCCACGCGCCGACGCCGGGTCCGGGTTGGTGATCTCGTCGGTCCAGCTTCCCGTGCCGCCGCCGAGCTGCCCCACCCACGTGCCGCCGTGCGGCTGCACCCGTTCGTTGGTGGCCGGCTGTCGGATCACGCGCGTCAGGCGGTCGTAGCGCGCGCCGGCGTTGGTGAACAGGTCCCAGCCGGTGGCCCCGCGCTCGAAGTCGCCGTTGACGACGAGCTCGCTGCACATGGCCGCGACCGGCGGCTTGAGCGTCGGCGTCGGCTCGGCGGTCGGCACGTCCGTCGGCGTCTCGGTCGGGGGCACGGGCTCGGCCGTGTCGGTCGGCACGGCCGTCGGGGGCTCGGTCGTCGGCGTCGCCGACGCGGCGGCGGTCGGCGGGACGGCCGTCGTCGGCGCGGCCGTGGGCGACGGCTGGGCGGACGCGGTCGCGGTCGGCAGGACCGCCGTCGGCGCCGGGGGGAGGTCGGACACGGCCACGGCCTTCATCAGGAGCGGCAGGTGGACCCGGATGCTCAAGGCGAGCCGGGCCGCCGGCGCCGCGGCCGCCGTGCGGTCGGTCGCGCGCGGGGGGGAGACGGCGACGGCGGCGAGCACGACCGCCGCGACGGCAGTGGCGCCGGCGGCGACCACGGCCGGGCCGGTGCGGGGTGGCTTGGGCTGGTGCATCGATCGCGCTCCGAGGGGCGGGAACCTTCCGGTGGTGGGACGGCGGGCGGCGGCGGCGGCGTGCGCCAGGGCTCCGGGACTCCGGGCGCTGCCACGTCGGGGCCGGCCGCGTGCGCGAATCGTAGTGCCGGCGGCACGTTCAGGCAACCCGGGCGGGCGGGGGACCAAGCTCCGGTGTGACGAACATGCAACACCAGCTGTCGTATCATGTGGGTGTCGACGACGCGCGTGGCGACGTGAGGTGGACCCTCCTCGCCGATTGGGCACCGGCGGACCTGGAGCCCGCACGACATCAAGACCGACTGGAAAGGACGACGACCATGGCAATCCCCGGACTCCGGGCGCGGGCCGCGCGCGGGCCGCGCCCGCATCCCCGCCCCGCAAGCGGGTGGTGCCGCTTGCTCCGACTGGCTGTCGGCACGTGGTTTGCTGTCGTGGCCAACGGTGCGGTCGCGGCGGCGCCGGCCTCCCCCCCGGGGGACGCGCTCGCCCAGGCCTCGGCCCTGGAGCCGTTTGCGCTGGTGGACCAGTGGCCGTCCGCGCCGCCGGCGACCCAGGGCTTGATCGGCGATTCCCAAGGTCTCGACGTCGACGCCGACGACCGGGTCTTCATCAGCGACCGCCTCGCCGGGGGCGTGGTGGTGATGCAGCCCGACGGCGTATTCCTGCCGCCGTTTGGAACGCGCGGCGCAGAGCCGCCGGGCGCGCGGCTCGTCAGCCCAGGCCGTTTGGCCGTCGACCAGGCGCGGAAGCGCGTGTTCGTCCTGGACAACGGCAGCGATCGCGTGGTCGCCTACGACCTGGACGGGCGGTACGTCGCCGACTGGCGCACGCCCGGCGTCGGCATCGCCGTCGCACCCGACGGCAGCGTGTTCGTGGCGGACGTCTCGGCCGACCGGATTCGCGTCTTCGACTCGGTCGGCACGCCTTCGTTTTCGTTCGGGGGCCACGGGCTTGCCGATGGCGAGCTCGCATTGTTGACGGATGTCAGCGTGAGCCCCGACGGCAAGGTCGCGGCCGTCGGCGACAAGGGTGGACTGCGCGTCCAGCTGTTCGACGTCGGCGACCGCGCCGTGCGCTTGCGCCGCGTCTGGGACCTGCAGCGCCCGGAATACGACCAGGCAGGCAACTTGGGCAAGGTTGGGCACGGAGCGACCGCGCCTTACATGCGCTGTCGCTCCGGCAGCGTGACCGCGTTGGGTGAGGATGCCGTCTGGGTAGGGGATGGCACCGGTAGCTGCATACTACGCCCCGACGGCTTCGACTACACGATCGGATCGACCATGGCCGCGGGTGCGGTGTGCAAGCTTGGCGTACGCCATCCACGGGTGCGCCCGGACACGGCGCAGTACGTTGCCCTTGCCACGTACGACCCCAATGCGGGACCGTGCTGGCACCAGCGCCGGAGCAAGGAGACGCGACTGGACACGTCGCCGGCCGTGGTCCGGTTTCGGGATGATCGGTTCCGACAGCTCGAATCGATGTGGCTCGCCACCGATGAGCGACCCCCGGGTGCCTTGGCCGGGCCGTGGCGAATCGGGCTGCCGGCCCCAGGGCGGGTGTTTGTACAGGATGCGACCGATCGGGCGCACGTGTTCGACCTGGCCGGCGCCCACGTGGCCGATCACGGCACCCGCGATGTGTGGGCGCCGGGGCGGACGCAGCGGACGACCCTCGAGCTTGTCGACGGCGGTCCTGCTCCGGGTGAAGTGTTCGGCTACTACCGTACGCAGGCCTTTCGGAAACCGTGCCGCGCCGTCCATTGCCGCTCGATTTGGGTGGAGCACGAGCACGGCATCGGGCGCTACAAGACCGTCGCGACACGCTCCGGGGGGCGCGACATCCTGGTCGTCGAGCCGATCTGGGAGCGTCCGTTGAGCAAGGCGCACCCGGCGCTGCGGTCACAGATCGAACCCGCCGACGTCGCCGAGCGCCTGGAGGTGCTCGAAGTCCTCGACCTGAGGTACAATGCCGTCACCGGCGAGGTCCTCGCGCTCACCAACGCCGTGCCTGACGCCGTGACGGCCCGTGACGACGTCGCGCTCGTGGCCTTCCTGGCTGATGGCGTCGCCCCACCGCGCACGCTCGACCTCGACGAGAGGGCGTTCGGCAGCGCCTTTATCAACACGTACACCGGCATCGGTGTCGGCCCCTCGGGCCAGGCGTTCGTGCTCGACCGCGCTGGCGCCGCGGCCTTGGTCGTCGAGCCGAACGGTCAGCCGGGCGACGTCGTTCCGGTGGCCGGCGACACGCTGCGCGTGGCTGGGGGCCCCGACGGCACGCTGTTCGCCTTGCTGCGCTCGGGGTTCGTCGAGCGCCGGCGCCTCGGCGATGCGACCGTGACCGCGCGGTTCGATGCCCGACCCGGCCCCGCGTCCGATCCCGGCACGCTGTCCGACCTCGCGGTCGGCGCCGACGGCCGGGTCTTCGTCGCCGAGCGGCTGACGAGCCAGGTGCTCGTCTTCGCGCCGGCTGCGGGCGCGGTCCTGCGGCCATCCGAAGCCGGAGCATGCGGCTTCAGCGCCACCAAGTGGGCCTCTCCGGAACGGCTGCTGCTCGGTGACACGACGAGGGTCACGCTCGGGCTGGACGGCCATTGCAGTCCCTCGACGCCGCCGACCGACGTCGTGATCCTCACCCAGGGGGCGACACGCTTCCCCTTGCGCCTCCCGTTGTACCGCGCCATCATCGCGGTCCTCGCGGATCTCGACCTGAACCGCCATCGCGTGGGGCTCGTCGAGGTCGTCGACAGCGCAACGCTCGTGCATGGCCTGTCGCAGGACCGTGCGAGCATCGTCCGATCGCTCGGCAGGCTTCCGGAGAGCGGCCGACCGAACCTCCGGGACGCGCTGAACGTGGCCCAAAAGCAGTTTACGGCCGGAGACGGCCGCCGGCACGTCGTGCTCATCATGCCGATGTACTACTGCTCGCGCGAGGTGGCGATGGATCTGTCGTCGTGCCGGTCGAGCGACTACGTGCCGGCCGAGTCGGCGGCGCGCGCCGTGGCGGCGGCCGGCACCGTCATCGTGGTCGACGACAACTGCCCCGTGTGGCAGGCCACCTACTGCAAGCGATGGAACAGCGTGCAGAGCGATCTGCGTGTGCTGGCGTCGAGCTCGGACGCGATCGTCCCGCCGGACGCCGACCCGATCCCGTATCTCCTCGACATCCGCTTGCCGGGCGCCACCGCCATCGGCGTCGAGGTGGTCGATGGCCTGCCGGACCACATGGCGCTGCAGCCCAACACCATCGCGCCGCCAGCCGCCGTCATCGGATCGACCGTGCGGTGGGCACTCGACAGCCTCCCCGACCACGGCGCGACGTTCAGTGTCGCCGTCCAACCGCGCGCTGCCGGGCGCTTGCCGACCAACACGGAGGCCGTGGCCACCTTCACCGACGGCTGGGGCATGGCGCGGCGCGTGGTGTTCCCGATTCCCGAGGTGGAGATCGTGGCTCCTGAGCCCACGTCCCCGCCGCCCGCGACGGCCAGCCCGACCGCCACGCCCACGGCGGCGCCGACCGTGACGCCCCGGCCCGCTTCGCCCGGCCCCCCTGCCCGCGCCGGCACGCGGGTGTTCTTGCCGGCGGCATGGCGCGGGGCGGCCTATGACTCGCCGTGAGGGGGTGGGCTTGAAGGGTGGGGCGATCGGCCGGCCATCGGTACAATTGGGGCGGCCCTGATCCTGGGGACTTCGAATCTACATGGGCGAAGTGCACCATGCCCCGCAACTCCGTCGAAAACATCCGCGCCGAGTTTGCCGGCTACGACGCCGACACCTTTCGCCGCGACGTCCTCGCCGGCATCACCGTCGCCGCCGTCGCGCTGCCGCTCGCCCTGGCGTTCGGCGTCGCCTCGGGCGCCACGGCGGCGGCCGGGCTGGTGACGGCCATCGTCGCCGGTCTTGTCATCGGCAGCCTCTCGGGCGCGCCCTACCAGATCTCCGGCCCGACCGGCGCCATGAGCGCCGTGCTGATCGTGCTGGCCCAACGCCACGGCCTGCCGGGCATCTGGGTTGCCGGCCTCCTCTCCGGCGCCGTCCTGCTCGTCGTCGGCGCGCTCCGCCTCGGGCGGTTCATCGCGTTCGTCCCGTCGCCCGTCGTCACCGGCTTCACGTCGGGCATCGCGGCCATCATCGCCATCGGCCAGGTCGACAACCTGCTCGGAGTGCAGACGGCCAAGGTGGACTCGGCGGTGCTCAAGATCGCCGGCTACTTCGAAGGCGGCCTCGCGCCCGACTGGCACGCCCTGGCGCTCGGCGGGCTCGTCATCGCCACCATGGTGGCCTGGCCCAGGGCGTGGAACGCGCGCTTCCCGGCCTCGCTCCTCGGCATCGTCGCCGCCACGGCCGTCGCCGTCGCCGCCGGCTGGGATGTCGCGCGCATCGGCGAGATCCCGCGCACGCTGATGCTGAGCGATCGCCTGACGCTCGACGCGGTGCCGTGGGCCGATTGGCGGAGCTTCGTCGCCCCCGCCGCCACCATCGCCGCGCTCGGCGCCGTCGAGAGCCTCCTGTGCGGCGCCGTGGCCAGCAACATGACCGGCATCCGCCTGCACGCCAACCAGGAGCTGATCGCCCAGGGCGTCGGCAACATGATCATCCCGTTCTTCGGCGGCGTGCCGGCCACGGCGGCCATCGCGCGCACCAGCGTCGGCATCAAGAGCGGCGGCCGCACGCGCATGGTGGGCATCGTCCACGCGCTCGTCCTTCTGGCGTCGATGTTCGTGCTGGCGCCGGTCATGTCGCGCATCCCGCTGGCAGGACTGGCGGGGGTGCTCATCGTCACCGCCTGGCGGATGAACGAGTGGGAGGCCATCCACTTCATCTTCCGCCGGCGCCTCAAGACCGCGATGGTCACGTTCGGCATCACGCTGGCGGCCACGGTGGCCCTGGACCTGACGCAGGCGATCCTCATCGGCGCCTTCCTGTCGGGCGCGGCCTTCCTCCACCAGATCGCCCGGCTCGACATCGACGTGCGCGACGTCGACGCGGAGCGCCTCCGCGAGCGGGGCATCGTGCTCGTGCGCCCGGCCGAGGGGATCCGCGTCGGCTACCTGACGGGCCCGTTGTTCTTCGCGGCCACCGACCGGTTCAACGCGGCGTTCGCCGACGTGGCGGCCGTGCGCGTGCTGATCCTCTCGATCCGCGGGGTGCCGCTCGTCGACACGTCGGGCCTGCAGGCGCTGCTGGCCCTCCACGCACGGCTGGCGGCGCACGGCGGCCGCCTGATGCTCGCGGGAGCGCACGACAACGTGCGGCGGGCGCTCGAGCGCGGCGGCGTCGTGGAGGCCATCGGGGAGGAGAACGTGTTCTGGGGCGCCGACCAGGCGATCCTCGCGGCGGAGCGGTGGTCGACGGATGACGCGCCGCCAGGCGATCGACCGGCTACACCGCCCCCCACGGACGGATGAACGTCTCGCGCTCGACCCCCAGCGCGTCGGCGACGCGGTTGATGTAGTTGAAGTAGGCGATCACCTGGGTGGCGTCGTGGACGGCGCGGTCGTCGAACCCCGCCGTGCGGAGGGCCGCGACGTCGTCCGGCCCCATCGCGCGCGGGTGCAGCGTCAGCTTCTCGGCGAACGCGCACAGCGCCGCATCCGCCGCGTCGAGCCGCGCGGTGCGCCAGTCGTGCGCGACGGCGTCCACCCACGCGTCCGCCGCCGCGTCGCTCTCGAACCCGGTGACCTCGGCCCGGAGGTCGTGCGCGTGCGCCTGCGTTCAGTAGACGCAGTGGTTGGTCCGGCTGACCACCACCGCCAGGAGCTCGCGCTGGGCGCGCGACAGCGGGGAGTCGCCGAACATCAGCGCGCGGTAGAGCCCCATCGACGCGTCGAGCGCGGCGGCGTTGGGGGTCATGATGCGGACGATGTTCCACACGCGGCCCGCGCGCGCGACGGCGGCGTCGAGCGCGCGCTTGATGCGGCCGGTGGCTTCGCCGTCCGAGACCTGGCGGATGTAGGGCATGGCGTCGTGGGTTGATTGTGCGGGGCGCGCGCGCTGTGTGCAAGTCAGTCCGTCAGCACGGCCCAGTCGTCCGCGCCGGGCGGGTCGAGGAACCGCTCGCCGTCGCAGCGCAGCGGCCGCCGGTCGCGTTCGGCGGCAGGGATCACGGCGTCGGCGCGGGAGGCGAGGCCCCGCGCCGCCAGCGGCGCGAACCCCTCGTCGGTCAGCGCCTCGACGTACGAGACCAGCCGCGTGCCGCCCGCGGTCGCCTCGCGCACGGCCACGTCCGACAGCGTCTGGTCCCCGATGTGCGTGCCCAGCCGCTGGCCCGCCCGCACGCGGTCGCCGACCGCCAGCGGCGGGTCGAGCCGCACGTGAAAGAGGATCACCGTGAAGGCCGGCTGCTCGGCCGCCGCGATGGCCACCTGCGTCCCCGCCCATTCCTCCCGCAGCTCCGCGACCGTGCCGTCGACCGGCGCGAAGACCGCGATGCCGGCGGCGTCGACGCCCGGCCGCGGCGCGAAGTAGTGCTTCATGCTGCGGCACGCCTCGGCGCCGTCGCTGTAGTCGTGCCCGACGCCCGATCGGAACTTCGAGATCCGCCCGATGGCCGCGACGTCGATGTAGCTCGCCCGGACGAACCGCGGCGGGCCATCGGGCGTCGCCATCGGTTGCGCCGTCGCGCACGCCGCCGCCACCGCCGTGGCGAGGGCGGCGACCGCCCGCACCGCGCGGCCCGTCCGCGTCGACGGCATCGGGTCAGCCGCCCTGGATGACCAGGCGCCGCACGCCCCGGACGTAGACGGCGCGGCCGAGGCCGATGAGGCCGGCGGCCCAGGCGACCTGCAAGCCGAGGCCGACCGCGAGGCCGCGGCCGGTCGCGATGCCCAGGAAGATCTCGGATGGCGTGTTCATGAAGCCGGCGAACGGCAGCAGGCGCGCCACGGTCTGCAGCGCACCCGGCATGAAGCCCAGCGGCACCACCAGCCCGCTGAAGAGCAGCACGCCGATGAACGCCATCCGGCCCACCCCGATCGCGTCCACCGTCCAGAACGCCGCGAGGTTGACGATGAACCGCCACCCGAAGCTCGTGAGCACGGCGAGCACCGCCGACACGCCGAAGGCCAGCCATCGGCCGCCCGAGCCGGGCCAGGTCAAGTCGAACACCAGCGTGTAGGCCGCCATGATCGGGACGCCGCGCGCGACCACGTGGAACGCGGCACGCCCGAGGTCCTGCGCCAGCCAGAAGCACTGGAAGTCCAGCGGGCGCGTCAGGTCGCTGGCGATCTGGCCGGTGCGGATCGTCTGCATGACGTCGTAGCTGCCCCAGATCATCACCGGGGCGATGAAGGCCTGCGTCAGCGCGGTGTAGGTGACGGCGGCGCCGACGTCGTAGCCGGCCACCGGTTGGCCCGCGGACCCGGCGAACAGCGCGATGAAGACGAACGCCCGCAGCAGCCCGAAGAAGAAGTTGGTCCCCAGCCCGGCCAGGGTGGCCGCGCGGTAGGCCAGCATGCGGCGGAAGCTGAGGCGCGCCAGGGCTAGATAGAGCACGGACGGGTCGGACGGGCCGGGCGCGCGGCGGGCCGTGGCGCGGCGCGCTGGAGCGGATCGGGCATGGCGGGCTCGGATCCTACCGCCGCCGCCCGCCGCGCGTCAAGCCCGTCCGACCCCCGCCCCCCGCCGCCCGCCGCGGGCAGCGCGCCGCGCCGCGGGATTACGGGGTGCTAGAATTGGCGCTCGCCGTCGGCCACCGGATGCCGCCCCCCCGAGCCGATCCCGACCCCCAGGAGCCCGCATGGCCCGCTCGCGACCGATCCGCATGCCCCCCGAGGCGACGTACGCCATGGCCAACGGGCTGCGGGTGATGGCCAACGCCGCGCGCCGCCGCCAGGCCGCGCCCGACTACGTCGTGTTCACGTTGGCAGGCGTCTATCCCGATCTCGCGCCGACGCGGTCGTTCCTTCAGCAGCGCCTCCTGCCGCCGGTGACCGACCTGTTTGCGCTCGCGCACCAGCTCCGGTCCGTCGGCGGCGATCCCCGGGTCCGCGGCGTCGTCCTCCACCTCCGCCCGCTCGCGATGCCGCTGGCCCAGCTCCAGACGCTGCGCGATCTCGTCCTGCGCTTGCGGGAAGCCGGCAAACGGGTCGTCGCGTGGTCGCACAGCCTCGACACCGCCGGCTACTACGTGGCGTCCGCCGCCGACGAGATCGTGCTCCAGCCCGGCACACCCGTGGCGCCGCTCGGCCTGCGCCGCCGCTACGCCTTCCTCGCCGACGCGCTCGAGCGGGCCGGCATGGCGTTCGACGTCGTCCAGATCTCGCCCTACAAGTCCGCCGGCGACGCGCTGGCGCGCCGCAGCATGTCCGAAGAGGCGCGCGCGATGGCCAACTGGCTGATCGACGCCGACTTCGAAGAGGTCGTGCGCGGCATCGCCGACGGGCGCGGCATCGGCATCGACGCCGCGCGGGCGCTCGTCGACGGCACGCCGTGCACCGACCTGCAGGCGCTGGCGGCGGGGCTCGTCGACGCGCTCCTCGGGGAGGAGGACCTGCCGGACCACCTGGCAGACGGCGGGACGCCGGCCCGGCTGCAGACATGGGAGGCGGCACGCAAGCACGTGCTGCTGCCGCGCCTGCCACGCGGCGGCCGGCACGTGGCGCTCATCCGCATCGAGGGCCTCATCGTCGACGGCGAGAGCGAGCACCCGCCGCTGGTGCCGCCGGTCCCCGTCCCGCTGGCCGCCGAGGCGCGCGCCGGCGACCTGACGGTGGTTCAGGCCGCCCGTGCGGCGCTGGAAGACGACGACGTGGCCGCCGTGGTCGTGTACGTCGACTCCGGCGGCGGCTCCGCCACCGCGTCGGAGGCCATGGCGGCCGCGCTCGGGCGATTGGCCGCCCGCAAGCCGGTCGTCGTGGCGATGGGCGCCGTGGCGGCGTCGGGCGGCTACTACGTCGCGACACCGGCGCACTGGATCGTCGCGCAGCCCAGCACGGTCACGGGCTCGATCGGCGTGCTCAGCGGAAAGCTCGTCACCGCCGGGCTCCTCGACAAGCTGCGGTTCAACCGCGAGACGTTCACCCGCGGCGCGCACGCCGACCTCGACACGGGCGAGCACGCATACTCGCCCGACGAGCGGGCGCGGATGCAGGGCCAGATCGCACGCGTGTACGCGGTGTTCACCGACCGCGTGGCGGCCGCGCGCCGACTGGACGGCGCGGCGCTGGAGGCCGTGGCCGGCGGGCGCGTCTGGACCGGCCGGCAGGCGCTGGCGCACGGGCTGGTCGACGAGCTCGGCGGCCTCGAGCGGGCGTTCGAGAAGGCACGCGCCCTGGCGGGGCTCCACCCGCGCACCATGGTCGCACCGCTGCGGATGGCGGCGCCGCGCCGGGCGCCGGTGCCGTCCGCCGCCGCGGCCCTGGCCTATGTCGCCGACGGC
>QEVT01000106.1 GCA_003576755.1 bacterium
CGCCCGCCACGTTGGTCGTCGCCTCGCCCAGCCGCACCTGCGTGCCCACCGTCCCGACCACCGCCACCGGGCACATCAGCTCGACCGCGCGCGCCTTGGCGCAGTCGAACACCCGGTGGTAGCCGCTCGGCCGGCTGGTCATCGACGGCACCAGCACGAGGTCGAGGTCCTGCGGCTGCAGCAAGGCCGCCAGCGCCGGCTGCTCGACGTCGAGGCAGACCACCACGGCGACCCGCAGCCCGCGCCACGCCACGACGGTCACCCCGTCGCCCGCCGCCAGGTGCGCCCACACCGAGGCGTCGCGCTCGATCGGCGTCAGGCACAGCTTGTCCTGCACGGCGTGCCGGCCGTCCGGGAGGAAGAGGTGCGCGCGGTTGCGCAGGCCCGTGCCCCCGGCGCCCGCCGCCGGCATCGTCCCCGCCAGGAGCGCCACCCCGTGGCGCCGCGCCAGGTCCGGCAGGCGCGGCAGCACCGCGTCGGCCTGGCGCGCCAGCCACGCCGCCTCGCCGGTGATCGGCACGTCGTCGGGGGCGTACGTCAGCCACCGCAGGCAGGCGTACTCCGGCAGCATCAAGAGGTCCACGCCCGACGCCGCGCACTCGGCCAGCCGCGCGTCGAGGTCGGCGACCCAGGCGTCGGGCCCGGCGACCGGGAACGCGACGTCGGCGGCCCACAGCGCGAGGTCCAGCGTCGCGGGGGCCGGCGTGGCGGTCGGTGCGGAGGCGTCGGGCTTGGCAGAGCGCGTCATGGGCGTGTCACGGGCGGAGCGCCCGGGTCGTTAGAACACTTGTTGCCCGCGGCCGTGCCGGCCGGGGGGGCGTGTGATAAAATGAGAGCCCGCGTTCGGCAGGGAGAGGATGGCCCCTGGCGCGCCGGCCGCGCAAGCATACACGGAGGAACCGTCATGTCCGAAACCCCGCCCCCCTGGGCCTTTGTGCCGTTCAAGCCCAAGGACACCCCGCGCGACGTCTGGACGGCCTACCACGCCTTCCGCCGCACCCGCCGCGACGAGGCGTACCCCGACGACCCGCTGTCGCCCGACGACGTCACGGAAGCCCGCATGCAGCACGAAGACCCCTTCGCCGAGGAGGACAACGCGCTCGTGCTCGACGGCGGCCGCGTCGTCGCCTCGTTCTACTCGGGCTGGGCCAAGCCCGGCTCGCCGGGCTACGACAGCAACCGCCGCTTCATCTGGGCCGGCGGGCACGTGCTCGAGCCCTTCCGGCGCCGCGGCATCGCCACCGCGTGGTTCCGCCGCGTGCTGGCCACCATGCGGGCCCACGACCACACCACGCTCAACCTCTGGAGCGCCTGGCCCGACGGCCACGCGTTCGTGCGCTGGCTCGGCGCCGAAGAGAAGTCGGTGGGCTCCGAGAACCGCCTCGACCTCGGCGAGGTCGACTGGGGCATGGTCGACGCGTGGGTCGCGGACGGCGCCCGCAAGTCGCCCGCGACGCGGGTGGAGCTCTACCCCCACCGCCTGCCCGAGCCGCTGTGGGCCGCGTTCTGCACGTCCGCCAGCGCCATGCTCAACACCATGCCGTTCGACGACCTCGACCACGGCGAGATCGTCATGACGCCGGAAGGCCTGACGGACCTCTACAAGCGCTGGGACGCCCAGGGCGAGTCGCACCACACCATCCTGGCCTTCGAGCCCGACGGCTCGATCTCGGCCATCACCGACGTCAACTACGACCCCGTCCACCCCGACCGCATCCACCAGATGTTCACCGGCGTGCGGCCCGACTGCCGCGGGCGCGGGCTCGGCAAGCTCGTCAAGGCCCGGATGCTGCGCTACCTGCGCGCGACCTACCCCGACGCCCGCTGGGTCATCACCGGCAACGCCAACTCCAACGACCCCATGCTGGCCATCAACCGCCAGCTCGGCTTCAAGGCCCACCGGACCGGCAGCTCGTACCAGATCGCGCGCGACGCGCTCGAGGCGCGGCTGGCCGCGGTGTGACGGGGCCGCCGGGCGCATGTCGTCGATGGGGGAGGGGTGGCTGGGCGGCTTCAACGCCTTGGCCGCGCTGTTGTCGTCCAGTCCGGGCTTGACCCGACGGCGATGCCGCGATAGACTCGCAAAGGAGGGACGGAGCTCCGTTCCTCTGTTGTCTGTTCGTTTGCCTTTGTGACGGGAAAGTCGATCGATGACATCTGTTCGCCGACCTTTGCTGTTGTCGTATGCCCTCGCCCTCGGCCTGGCGTTGGCCACCGGCGCCGCCCGCGCACAAACGCCAGACCCTGACCCTGCCCTGGCCCCCGGGTCGGCGTGGCTCCGCTCGGTCCAGCTCACGTCCGGCGCCTTCCCATGGCAGCTTGGCGGCCCCCTTGAGCCCGACAGCCAGGGCGCGACCGCGCGGGGCATGTTGGTGGCGTACCGGGCGACCGGGGACGCCGACGACCTCGACTCGGCCATCGCGACGGGCGACTTCCTCGTCGACAGCTATCCGCGACGCTTCGCGAACGGCGACGTCGACATGTTCCCCCTGGACCCCTTGTTCCTCGAGGAGCTGTCACGGGTGACCGGGGATGCCCGCTATGCGGGCTTCGTGCAGCAGCACCTCTGGGATCGCCTCGCTGCCGGCACGTACGGCCCCAACCGCGATCTCAACGCGGCCAGGTGGGCGAGCCGCATGCCGGTGTTCGAGGAGTATGCGGGCTGGGTGGCGCTCCGCCCGTACTACCGTGCCTACGCGGCCGTGGCGGCGCACCACGCGGGGGAGCCGGCGATCCGCGACGCCGTCATGAAGGACCTCGTGGTGCGCGTCGAGGCGATCACCGCCAGCCGGCCAACCGCGGATCTGACGGGCCTGGCCTCGGCGATCTGGGCCTCCGCGCACACCGGGATCAACATCGACCCCAAGGCGGGCCGCTGGGCATCCAGCGCGAACACGCAGGATCTGGTAGCGGTGCTGGTGAGCCACCAGCGACCGTCGGGCGACTGGCCCTACGACACCAGCAGCCAGGCCGCCGCCCACGTCGGCGACGTGAGCGTCACGAGCTGGGCGGCGATGGCGCTCGGCGCGTGGGACGGCGCCGCTCACGCGGACCGGATCGCGAGCGGTCTGCAGTTCGTGCGGGCCCAGCAGCAACTGAACGGCCAGATCCTCACCAACCCCGGCTACCCGCCGGAGACCCAGACCGGCGTCCAGGTCCACGGCGAGGCCCTGGTCGCGCTGGGCACCGAACGCGGGACGCCCTTCGAGGACCTCGCACCGCCGGGCGAGACGCGGACGCCGACGCCGGATTGGACCGCGACGGCGTCGCGGACGCCGACGGCGAGCCGGACACCGACGGCGACACGGACGCCGACCGCGAGTCGGACGCCGACGCGGACACGGACCCCGACGGCGGACCGGACTGCGGCTGCCACCCAGACCCCGACGGGGGACCAGACCGCGACAGCGAGCCGGACGCCGACCCCGACCCGGACCAGCACCGCGACCCGAACGCCGACCGCGACCCGAACGCCGACGCCGACGCGGACGCCGACGCCGGCGACCTCCGCGACGCCGCCGCCCCCGGTCACCGCCTCGCCGTCGGCGATGCCCAGCCCCACACCGCCGACGTGGGTCTTCACGCCCGTGGCGGACACCTTCATCGCCCAGGCCGGCCCGTCGCAGAACCACGGCTCGGCGACAGCGCTGAACATGCGACAGACGTTCAGCACGTCGGAGGTCCCGTTCGTGAGGTTCGAGGTCGCGGGCGTGCCCGCCGATGTGGCGCGCGCGCGTGTCCGCCTGTACGTGACGGCGGGCGCCGGCGAGTCGGCAACCCTGTACCGGGGTTCCGACACCTACGTCGGCACGTCGACACCGTGGACGGAATCGGGGCTGACGTGGGCCACCGCCGACCTGGCGGGCAGCCCGATCGGCACGTTCGCCCTGCGCTCCGGGACCTGGGTCGAGGTCGACGTCACGACCCAGGTGGCCGGCAACGGCATCTACACGTTCGCGATGGTGAACGTGCCCTCGCTCCGGGGCAGCGTCGGCTCGCGCGAGAGCGACAGGCCGCCGGAGCTGGTCGTGGAAGCGCGGCCCTGATCGCCCTCGACGGCGCCGGGCGGGGCGGGCGTCGTCCACGCGGCACGGTCGGACCACGCGCGACGCGCGCGGGGCGCGGCCGGCCGCGGCGCGAGGCGGCCGCCGCCCGGGGCACGCGTTGACGCGGTTCGCGGGCCGCGATATGATTCCGCCCGTCGCCGCGGCGGGCCTTCCGCCCGCGGTCCCTGGGGGAGAGGCATGGATTTCGACCTGAACGACGAGCAACGCATGATCCGCGACCTGGCGCGCGACTTCGCCGCGGGCGAGATCGCGCCGATCGCGGCCGAGATCGACGAGACCGGGGCGTTCCCGTACGCCACCGTCAAGAAGATGGGCGAGATCGGCCTCCTGGGTCTGACGGCGTCGCAGGCGTACGGCGGCGTCGGCGCCGACATGGTGTGCTACGTGCTCGCCATGCAGGAGATCAGCAGGGTCTGCGCCAGCCACGGCGTGATCATGTCGGTCCAGAACTCGCTGGTGAACTACGGGCTCGAGAAGTTCGGCACCGACGACCAGCGCCAGCGCATCCTGACGCCGCTCGCCAGCGGCCAGGCCATCGGCGCCTACAGCCTCACCGAGCCGCAGTCGGGCTCCGACGCCGCCAACATGCGCACCACGGCCGTCCGCGACGGCGCCGACTACGTGATCAACGGCCGCAAGAGCTGGGTCACGTCCGGGCCGGTGGCCGACTACGTCGTCGTCTTCGTGACCACCAACCCCAAGGGCGACCACCGCGACACCATGGCGATCGTCGTCGAGAGCGACCGGCCGGGCTTCGCCCGCGGCAAGACCGAGCCCAAGCTCGGCATCCGGGCCAGCGCCACGTGCGAGCTGGTGTTCGAGGACTGCCGCGTGCCGGCCGCCAACCGCCTGGGCGACGAGGGCACGGGCTTCAAGTTCGCCATGACCATCCTCGACAAGGGCCGCATCGGCATCGCCAGCCAGGCGCTGGGCATCGCCCAGGCGGCGTACGAGGCGTCGGTGGCCTACGCCAAGGAGCGCCACGCGTTCGGCAAGGCCATCGCCGAGCACCAGGCCATCCAGTTCATGCTGGCCGACATGGCCACCCGGATCCACGCCGCGCGGCTGCTCACGCTGCGCGCGGCGCTCAAGGCCGACCGCGGCGAGCGGTTCACCGCCGAGGCCTCGATGGCCAAGCTGTACGCGTCCGAGACCGCCAACTTCGTCACCGACAAGGCCGTGCAGGTGCACGGCGGCATGGGCTACAGCAAGGAGCTGCCGGTGGAGCGGTACTACCGCGACGCGCGCATCACCGAGATCTACGAGGGCACGAGCGAGATCCAGCGGCTGGTGATCGCCCGCCACGTCCTCGGCAGCGCCGCCTGAGCCCGGGGAGGTCCATCAAGCCATGAGCGGCGATCAGACCGTCCCCTCCCGGATCCAGCACCTGCGCCGTCTGCGCGAGCAGGCGCGCGCGGGCGGCGGCCCCGCCAACATCGCCCGCCAGCACGAGCGCGGCAAGCTGACGGCCCGCGAACGGCTGGACCTCCTGCTCGACGAGAACTCGTTCCACGAGCTCGGCGGGTTCGTCACGCACCGCTCGACCGAGTTCGGCATGGACGAGAAGCGCTACCTCGGGGACGGCGTGGTCACCGGCTACGGCACCATCAACGGCCGGCTGGTGTTCGTGTTCTCGCAGGACTTCACGGTGCTCGGCGGCTCGCTCGGCCGCGCGCACGCCGACAAGATCGTCGCGCTGATGGACATGGCGATCAAGAACGGCGCGCCGGTCATCGGGCTGAACGACTCCGGCGGCGCACGCATCCAGGAGGGCGTCGTGAGCCTGGGCGGCTACGCCGACATCTTCCTGCGCAACACGCTGGCCAGCGGCGTCGTGCCGCAGCTCTCGGCCGTGCTCGGCCCGTGCGCCGGCGGCGCGGTGTACTCGCCGGCCATCACCGACTTCATCGTGATGGTCAAGGACACCAGCCACATGTTCGTCACCGGCCCCGACGTCGTCAAGACCGTCACGCACGAGGACGTCACGTTCGACGAGCTCGGCGGGGCCGGCACGCACAGCCGCAAGAGCGGCGTGGCGCACTTCGCCACGGCCAGCGAGGGCGAGGCGATGGCCGTGCTCCGCACGCTGCTGTCGTACCTCCCGCAGAACAACATGGACGACCCGCCGACCGTGCCGTGCGCCGACGACCCGCTGCGCACCGACCGCGACCTCGACGCCATCATCCCCGACGAGCCCAACCGGCCGTACGACATGCGCGACGTGATCCGCCGCGTCGTCGACGACGGCGACTTCTTCGAGGTCCACGAGCACTTCGCGCAGAACATCCTCGTGGGGTTCGCCCGGCTCAACGGGCGCTCGGTCGGCATCGTCGCGCAGCAGCCGATGGTGCTGGCCGGCGTGCTCGACAACGACGCCTCGATCAAGGCCGCGCGCTTCGTGCGCTTCTGCGACTGCTTCAACATCCCTATCGTCACGTTCGAGGACGTGCCGGGCTTCATGCCGGGCCTCAACCAGGAGCACGGCGGCATCATCCGCAACGGCGCCAAGCTGCTGTACGCCTACTGCGAGGCCACGGTGCCCAAGATCACCGTGATCACCCGCAAGGCCTACGGCGGCGCCTACGACGTCATGAGCTCCAAGCACATCCGCGGCGACATCAACTACGCGTGGCCGACGGCCGAGATCGCGGTGATGGGCCCCGACGGCGCCGTCAACATCGTGTTCCGCCGCGAGCTGGCCGAGGCCGACGACCCGGTCGCGCGCAAGGCCGAGCTGGTGGCCGAGTACCGCGAGCGCTTCGCCAACCCGTACGTGGCGGCGAGCTGGGGCTACATCGACGACGTCATCGAGCCCCGCGACACGCGGCCGCGCCTCATCAGCGCGCTCGAGATGCTGCAGAACAAGCGCGACACCAACCCGCCCAAGAAGCACGGCAACATCCCGCTGTAGGCCATGGGGGCGGCGCCCCGTGGCTTGTGCCGCACCCCGGGGGGTGCTACCCTCTTCGTGCGGGCGACCGGACCGCCCGACCGCCCCGCTCAAGGCTGGCGCACCCCACGCATGAGCTTCGAACACCTCATCATCCACTACGGCTACCCCATCCTGTTCCTCGGCGCCATGCTCGAGGGCGAGATGTTCGTCCTGGTGGCGGCGTACCTGGCCTACCGGGGCTACCTCAGCTTCCCCGCCGTGGTGGTCGTGGCGCTCGTCGGCACGTTCATCGGCGACATGTTCTTCTTCTGGTTGGGCCGAACGCGCGGCGCCGCGTGGCTCGAGCGGCGGCCGGGCTGGCAAGCCTCCGCCGAACGGGTGCGCGGCATCGGGAACCACCACGCCGTGCTGCTGGCCATCGGGTTCCGCTTCCTCTACGGCCTGCGCAGCGTCACGCCGTTCGTCATCGGCATGAGCGGCTTCCCGGTGCGGCGCTTCGTGGTGCTGAACTCGCTGGGCGGCCTCTTCTGGGTGCTGATCATCACCGGCCTGGGCTTCACGTTCGGGCGCGCGTTCGAGCGGTTCGTCGAGGACCTGCGCCGGCACGAGATGCGGCTGGTGCTGGTCATGGCGGCCCTCGGGGCCGTCATCTGGGTCCACCAGCTCCGCCTGAGCCGGGCGCGGGCCCGCAACAACCGCCGCCGCGAGGCCGCCGAGCGGGCATGACCGCCGGCGGCGGTGTGATACAATGTCGCCCGTGGCACACGCGGATCGCGCGGGCCGGCACCTGGGGGAGGCATGCTGAAGAAGGTCCTGATCGCCAATCGGGGCGAGATCGCCGTACGCATCATCCGCGCCTGCCACGAGCTCGGGCTCGACACCGTGGCGGTGTACTCGGACGTCGACCGGACGGCGCTGCACGTGCGGCGCGCCACCGAGGCCTACCCGATCGGGCCGGCGCCGGCCTCTGAGAGCTACCTGCGCGCCGACAAGCTGATCGACGTCGCGCGCCGCAGCGGCGCCGACGGCATCCACCCCGGCTACGGCTTCCTCTCGGAACGCGCCGAGTTCGCCGAGGCCGTCGCCGACGCGGGCCTGACGTTCATCGGCCCGCCGCCGGCCGCCATCCGGGCCATGGGCGACAAGGTGCGCAGCCGGCAGGCGATGATCGCCGCCGGCGTGCCGGTGGTGCCCGGCACCGAGGTCGGCCTGACCGACGACGAGGCCATCCGCGTGGCGCCCGACGTCGGCTTCCCGCTGCTCGTCAAGGCGTCGGCGGGCGGCGGCGGCAAGGGGATGCGCCGCGTCGACGGGCCCGCGGCGCTGCCGGCGACGCTCGAGGCCGCCCGGCGCGAGGCGCAGAAGGCCTTCGGCGACGACACCGTCTACCTCGAGCGGCTGGTCGAGGGCGCGCGCCACATCGAGATCCAGGTGATGGCGGACCAGCACGGCAACGTCCTCCACCTCGGCGAACGCGAGTGCTCGCTGCAGCGGCGGCACCAGAAGGTCGTCGAGGAGTGCCCGTCGCCGGCCATGACGCCCGAGCTGCGCGAGCGCATGGGCGCCGCGGCCGTGGCGGCGGCGCGGGCCGTCGGCTACCACAGCGTCGGCACGGTCGAGTTCCTGGTCGACCGCGACGGGCGCTTCTACTTCCTCGAGATGAACACGCGCCTCCAGGTCGAGCACCCGATCACCGAGATCGTGACGGGCGTCGACCTCGTCAAGCAGATGCTGCGCATCGCCGCCAACCGCCCGCTGCGGCTGCGCCAGGAAGACATCGAGTGGAACGGGCACGCCATCGAGTGCCGCATCAACGCCGAGGACCCGTACAACCACTTCCTGCCGAGCACCGGGTTGATCACGCACGTCATCGAGCCGACCGGCCCGGGCGTGCGGGTCGACAGCGCGATCTACGAGGGCGCCGAGATCGGGCTCTTCTACGACCCGCTGCTCGCCAAGCTCATCGTCGGCGGCCCCACCCGCGCCGACGCGATCCTGCGCATGCGGCGGGCGCTCGAGGAGTACCGCATCATGGGCGTCAAGACCACGCTGCCGCTGCACCAGAAGATCATGGACACCACGCAGTTCATCGCCGGCACCTACGACACCGGCTACCTCGAGGACACCTTCCGCATCCAGCACGAGATCCGGACGGACCTCGACGGGGTGGCGGCCATCGCCGCGGCGCTGCTGGCCCACCAGCTGCGCGGCGAGGTTATCAACCGCCTGGCGCCGGCCGGCGGCCCGAGCGAGTGGAAGCAGCTCGGCCGCCGCCTCGGCCTGCGCCTGCCTTGAGCCCGGCGCGGACCGCCGCTGCCGGCCCGCACGCACGCCACGAGGACGACCCAGCATGAAGTACGTCGCCACCGTCAACCACAAGGACTTCGGCATCGACATCGACCGCCCCGGCGAGGTCGTCCTCGACGACGTCGTGCGCGCCGCAGACCTGCGGGCCATCGCCGGCACGCAGCTCTACTCGCTCCTGCTCGACAACCGCAGCCACGAGGTGTTCGTCGAGCGCCGCGAGGGGCTGTACTACGTGATGATCTCCGGCGAGCAGTTCACCGTCGACGTCGAGGACGCCCGGCTCAAACAGCTCAAGGCGATGGGGGGCCTGGCGCACGAGGAGCACGACAGCGCCGTCGTCAGCGCGCCCATGCCGGGGCTGGTGGTCAAGGTCCTGGTCGAGGCCGGCGACGCGGTCGCCGAGGACCAGGGCCTGGTCATCCTCGAGGCGATGAAGATGGAGAACGAGATCCGCAGCCCGCGGATGGGCGTGGTCCGCTCGGTGGGCGTCAGCGCCGGCAACACCGTCAACCTCGGCGACGTCCTGGTGGTCGTCGAACCCGTGCCGGAGGCAGCGCCGTGAGGCGCCCCGGCCGCCACCGTCCCCTCCCAGGAAGACCCCGATGAACCAGCACGAGATCGTCTTCGACGGCGGCAGCCTCGGCAACCCCGGCCACGGCTACGGCAGCTACCGCCTCCGGCAGACCGGCGGCGCCTGGTCGGACCCGACGCGGCTGACGTTCGGCAAGGACGTCACCAACAACGAGGCCGAGTACCGGTCGCTCATCGCGGCGCTGGCGACGCTGGCGGCCGACGTCGGCGACCCGTCCGGCGCGGCCGTCGAGGTGTTCGGCGACAGCCAGCTCGTGATCTACCACCTGCGCGGCGAGTGGAAGGTGCGCGCCGAGAACCTGAAGCCGCTGTACCAGGCGGCGCTCGACGCGGCGAAGCCCTTCGGGCGGGTGACGTACACCTGGCAGCCGCGCGACAAGTCGGTCAAGCTGCTGGGGCACTGAGCGGTGGCGACGGCACCCCGCGGCGCCCGCGCCGCCCGCGCCGCAGCGACGCCGATGGCGGCACCCGCCCGCGCGCGCGGGCCAGGCGGCGCATGAACGGGCTGAAGGTCCGGCGCATCGACCACATGGCGATCGCGGTCGACAACCTCGACACGGCGCTGCCGTTCTTCACCCAGGTGCTCGGGCTGCGGGTCACGCACACCGACGTCGAGGAGGGGCAGGGCGTGGTGGTGGCGTTCCTGCCCATCGGCGACAGCGAGATCGAGCTGATCGAGCCGGTGCAGCCCGACTCGGGCGTGGCGCGCTTCCTGCAGCGCCGCGGCGGGGGGATGCACCACCTGTGCCTCGAGGTCGACGACATGGACGCGGCCCTGGCGCACCTGCGGGCCCACGGCGTGCGGCTCATCGACGAGACGCCGTACATCGGCACGGGGGGGCGCCGGATCGTGTTCATCCACCCCAAGAGCTCGCACGGGGTCCTGGTCGAGCTCTACGAGGCGCTGCCCGACGACCGGCGCCTGACGCTCGACAGCCTCGACGACCTGCGCCGCCGGCTGGTCGAGCGCGGGCGCGAGGCCAGCGAGCGGGTGCGCGGCGCGGCGGACGGCGCCCGCGGCTTCATCGACGGGCTGCGGCGGCGGCGTTAGCCGCGGCGTGCGGAGAGGTACGCCTCCAACGCCTCGATCGTCAGCTGCACGTTGACCGACGCCTTGTGCGCGCGGAAGCCGAGCTGCGCGTTGATGGCGCGCATCGGCGCGTTGGACGTCGCGTTGTCCGTCGAGACCGTCTCGACGCCCGGCAGCTCGGCGCGCACCCGGCGCAGCATGGCCGCCTTGAGCCACTTGCCCCGGCCGCCGCCGCGGTAGGCATCGCGCACCCCCGTCAGGCCCTGCTCGGCGAGCGTGGGCCGGCCGGGGATCCAGACCACTTCGGTCAGGCCCGACAGCGCGCCGTCGGCCTCGCGGATGACGGCCGAGAGGTGCCGGCCGCCCAGGCGCTCGAGGTTCGCCGCGTGGCGCCGCAGCGTGTCGGGCGTGAAGACGACCGCGCCGACGGCCAGCGCGCCGAGCGGCTGCTGGTTGAACGTCTCGGTGTAGAGCGCGGCGTACGCATCCGCGATGTCGTCGGGCAGGTGGTCGAAGAACGTCAGCCGCGCCCCGGACGCGCGCGCCTCGCCGTCGGCGATCCACCGGTCGACCATGTCCCAGTCGACGTCGGCCAGCGCCAGGCGGTGCTCGCTGCCCGCCAGCGCGATCTCGGCGCCCACCGCCCGGGCAAACGCCTCGCCGTCTGCCTCGGCCGTCGCCCCGATGACGACCGTCTGCCCGTGGGCCCGCATCAGGTCGTGCAGCCGCGCCAGCGCCGCGCGGCCGATGCCCTGGCGGCGCCACGGCGTGAGCACCACGAGCTGCAGCCGGCCGAGGGCGCGGTTCTCGGCGTACGACGGCGACTCCGGCCGAAGCCACCCGTAGCTCATGCTGCCGATCTGCTCGCCGGTCGCGTCGTCGAGGATGGCGAAGCGCACCGACCCGAACTCGGGGTTGTCGACCTCGTTGCGCGCGGCCTGCTCGAACGTGGCGTCGTCCATGAGCGGGTCGCCCGGCCGGAGCTCGGCGTGTCGGGCCCGGCGGTAGCGGTGCATGCGCCCCCATACGTCGGGAGGCGCGTCGGCGGGCTCGAACGGGACGAAGCGGGCGGTCATTCGCTGGTACAATAGCGATCGGGCGGGTCGACGGCAAGTCCGGGCGCCGGTCACCGCCACCCGCGCCGAGGAGAGGAGGACGCCGTGTTCACACCGAATCGTCGGGTCGAAGGCCTTCAATGGGCGATCCTGGCGGCCATGCTGGCCAGCGCCGCCTGGTTCTGGCGGGCGGCGCCGGACCGCATCCCGGTGCACTGGAACCTCGCCGGCGAGCCCGACCGCTACGGCGGCAAGGTCGAGGGCCTGCTGTTCGTGCCGCTGCTGTCGGTGGGCCTCTACGTGCTCCTGCGTGTGCTGCCGCGCTTCGACCCGGCACGCGACCGATATGCGCGGTTCCAGGGCGCCTACGACACGCTCCGGGTGGGGATCCTGGGGGTCATGGCCGTGCTGTACGCCGTCATCCTGCTGTGGGTGAGCGGGCGGCCGGTCGACGTCGGGCTCGCCGTAGGCACGGCGGTCGGCGCGCTGATGGTGCTGCTGGGCTGGGTGATGCCCCGCCTCGAGCCCAACTGGTTCGTCGGCATCCGCACGCCGTGGACGCTGTCGAGCGGCACCGCGTGGCGCCGGACCCACGCCGCCGGCCGGCCGGTGTTCGTGCTGGCGGGCGTGCTGATGGCGCTCGCGGGCTGGCTGAAGGCCCCGTGGGCGCTCGGCGTGGCGTTCGGCGGGCTCTTGGCGGGCACGCTGGCGCTCGTGGTGTACTCGTACGTCGTCTGGCGCGACGCGCCGGACCGCGTGCCCCCGGGCGGCACGCCGTGACCGGCGCGTGATCGGGCGGCGACCCACCGGCGGCCCGGCATGAGGCGCGGGATCGCCCTGGCCGTCGCCGCCGGCTTCGCGCTGCGGGTGGTCGCCGTCGGGCGCTTCCCGCCCGGGCTCTATCACGACGAGGCCTACTACGGCCTCGATGCCGCGGGCGTGCTGGCCGGGACGTGGGCGCTGTACTTCCCGGCCAACAACGGCCGCGAGCCGCTGTTCGTGTACCTCGCGGCCGGGTTCGTGGCGCTGCTCGGGCAGACGCCGGCGGCGCTGCGGCTCGCGGCCGCCTTCGTGGGCACCGCGGGCGTGGCCGCGGCCGGGGCGTGCGCCGGCGGGCTGTTCAACCGGCGGGTCGGCGTGATCACGGCCTGGCTCGTCGCCGTCGCGCCGTGGCCGGTGCTGCTCGGCCGGGTGGGCTTTCGGGCGGGGACGCTGCCGCTGGTGCTCGCGCTGGCGGTGGCGGCGACCGCCCGCGGCGCGCGGCGGGGCGACCGGCGCTGGGTGGCGCTGGGC
>QEVT01000107.1 GCA_003576755.1 bacterium
GCGCCGCGCACCGCGCGGCCGCCGTCGATCCCGCCGCCGACGCCCGGACGGAGCCCGGCCTGGTCCTGCGCCGCGGCGTCGATCACGCCGCGCGAGGCGCCGGCGCGGACGGCGGCGAGCGCCAGCGCGGCCGCGAGGAGGCGAGGGAGGTGCTCGGGCGCGTAGTTCTTGGCGACCGTCGCCAGCGCGTTGCGCTCGAAGAGCCGCGCCCGCACGCCGGCGGGCCACCGACCGGACGTGCCGTGGTGCCGGTGATGGACCACGGCGGCCGGGACGTGAACCACCCGGTGCCCCGCGAGCCACAACCGCCACCCGAAGTCGACGTCCTCGTAGTAGGCGAAGTAGCCGGCGTCGAACCCGCCCACCTGCAGGAACACCGCGCGTTCGACGAGCATGGCGGCCCCGGACGCGAACAGCGTGTCGCGCGGTTCGCCGGCCGGCGCCGACCTGACCGGCTGGCCGTGGCCGGCCGCATGCCCGTGCCCGGTGAACGACGCGCCGCCGCCGTCGAAGTCGAGGCGCCGCCCGTCCCAGCTCACCAGCCGTGCGCCCGCGCAGGCGGTGCCGTCCTGCACCGCCTTCCGCAAGTGGCGCAGCGCGTCCGAGGTGATCCGGGTGTCGTTGTTTAGGAACAACACGTGCTCGGCTTCGACGATCTCGGCGGCGCGGTCGTTGCCGGCCGCGAAGCCGAGGTTGTCGCCCCAGGGCAGCACCCGCACCCCCGGATACGCGGCCCGCACGTGTTCGACGGAGCCGTCGTCGGACCCGTTGTCCGCCACGACCACGGCGGCGGGTCCGGGCAGGCCATCGAGCGCCAGCGCGGCGCGCAGGCACGGGTCGAGGTGCTGGCGGCCGTTGTGGTTGAGGATCACGACGGCGATCGAGCCAGGCCCCGTCGTCGGCTGGGCGGGCATGGCGGCAAGTATAGCGGCCCGCGTGGGCGTCCCGCGGGTGGCATGGGCCCGGCAGCCCCGAAAAGGGTCTTGCCAAGCAGGGGCAAGCTGTGGCATACTTTAAGAGGATAATAACTCATACACCGCCCGCGTGGCCACGGCAGGGTTGGAAGCGGGAGGGATGTCTCGACGGCCGGAGGTCCCCATGCCGGAGTAACCGGGCGCTCCGCTGACCGTTATGAACCAGACCCGGCACCCTTGGCCCCCACGCCAGCAGGAGTTCAGCATGTTCGAGCCAGCCAGCGGCCGCCAGGCCCCCCGCGCCACGGCGCCGCGCCGCGCCACCTTCACCGCCGTCCTCGTGGTGGCCGCCGCTGGCTTCCTGGTCGGGCTCGGCAGCGGCGGTCGATCACCGGAGGCGGCGCTGCGCGCCCAGGCCGGCGCGCACTACAGCGCCGTCCGCATCCACGGCTACCCCGTGGTCAACCCCGCCACGGGGCCGGCGCACGCCAACCGACCGGCGACGGCCGGTTCGAACACGGCGGTGGACCCGCTGACGGGGCGGTTGCCGGAGGACGCGCCCTATACCGATCCCACGGCCCCGTTCGACCCGTTCGCCGCCGAGGCGCCGGAGATGGACGTGGTGACGTGGAACCCGGCGTGGATCTCGGAGCGGCTCGGGGACCCCGCGCTGCGCGCGCAATGGCCGGGGCTGGTGGGCATCGACGAGGTCAGCGCGGCGGCACACATCCGGGCCGGCGGCCGCGACGCGTCCGAGAAGGTGTGGCTGCGGCACTGGTACGAGCCGCAGCACCTCGACAAGGACCTCAACGCCGACGGTCGCCTGACGGACGCCGACAACAACGGCGAGCCGGACGCGCCGGTCAACCCGGTGCCGTCGGCGATCGACGAGTGGTACCCGGCGATCATGGCGGAGCTCAGCTACGTGCTGACCGACAACGACCCGCTGCCCGCGGCGGCGCCGGCTCCCGACGACCTCCATCGGTCGGCGCCGCGGCCGGTTTGCGGCGCGGCGGGCGACACGCGCTTCGTGTTCCCGGTCGGCGTGGCGGCGGCCGAGACCGAGGCCGGCGGGCCGGCGGTCGGACACGGCCTCACGAGCCTCGACGCCGACTTCGACGGCCGGCCCGACATGGTGCGGGTGTCGAACGAGCGGGCGCTGCCGGGGCTTCTGGCAGGCATGCGGCTGGACTTCGACGGCGACGGGCAGCTCGACACGTTCAACACCAACGGCGGCCCGCTGGACTGCGACGAGATGGTGGTGTTGCACACCGAGTCGATCGTGGTGCCGATCGGCGGCAAGGTCCAGCTCCTCGACCACTTCCTTGCGGTGCGCGCCGTCAACGACAACAGCGCGGTGCTGGACGTGTGGAACACGGGCGGCCTCACGCCGCGGTTCATGCAGACGCGGACGCTGGGCCGCGGCGCCGCCCTCCTGGCCGGCGACAGCGGCCCGCTGCAGGTGGTGCCGGCGGGCGGCAGCACGCTGGGCGCGGTGCCGCCGGGGCCGTGGTTCGCGTACGTGGTCGACGTCGACCCGTCCAACGGCACGGCGGTGATCCTGGTGGGCCGTGCGCTGGGTGCGCCGTGCGCGGCCATGGAGGCGGCCCCCGGCCAGGCCAACCTGACGGCGGGGGGGCCGTGGTTCCTCAAGCGCTTCTACGTCGACGGTCACGAGTACAACACGGTGGCCATCGGCACGTGCCCGACGGGCGACTTCCAGTTCATCACGCTGCGGACGCCGCTCCCCAAGGTGCCGGTGGTGATCGAGCAGCACTCGGTGCAGCTCCAGGGCTACGCGATCGTCAACCCGGCGAACCTGCCGTCGCTGCCGCTGCCGCCGCCGTTCAACCACGAGCACACGATCCTCGAGGACGTCCGGGCGTTCGAGTCCTTCGCGCCGGTGCAGGTGCCGCCGGGCTCGGGGTCGTCGACGGTGCCGCGCCCGACGGTGCTCTACATGGGCGGCCCGATCGGCCCGGTGGCCCCGGTGCTGGGCGCCGACACGCCGCTGCCGTACACGGGCCGCAACCCGGCGCGCCCGGTCGGGCCGTACGCCGATCGGCGGGCGACCTGGTGGACGTACGTCCACGAGAGCCGCGATCGGGCGATGCTGGGCCAGCTGCGCGAGAAGTACGGCGCGGCGCCGCCGGGCGCGCAGGCGCCGGGACAGGCGACCTTCTTCTACAACGAGCAGGTGTTCACGCTGCCCTGGAACTTCACGGAGTTCTTCATGCCGGACCTGCCGGACCCGGCGGGCAGCCCGAAGCCGTTCGATCCGGACCGCTACCACATCCGCAGCGCGTTCACGAACCCGACGGCGCGCTGGCGGCGGTGGACGATGCCGGACGGGCCGGTGCCGGCGGTGATCCCACCGACGCCGCCGGACCTGACGGCGAACGTCACGCCGGACGGCGGCGCGCCGCTGGGCGCGCCGCGACGGGCGGCGTTCTGGTTCGACCCGGACACGCCGCCGGGCGAGCCGGTCAAGCTGTGGCTGGACGACAGCGGCGCGCGGCTCTTCGGCGGCCAGCCGGAGGCGCCGGGGCTGCCGTGCGACCCGGCACGGCCGGCGCTGCGGTTCGGGGCGGGCGACACGCGGGTGGCGGGCGACCCGGTGTCGGGGGGCAACTACCCGGTGGAGGTGTTCCCGTACACCGACCCGTGGGCCCCGTTCAACCCGCAGCACCCGCACGCGCCGCGCGGCGACAGCATGACGGCCAACCCGGCCTACATGGACGAGTTCCGCAACTTCAACGAGCCGCTGCGGCGCCTCTACGCCCAGCTCTCGAACGACGGCCAGGACGCGCGCGAGAAGGTGTACCACCGGGTGTGGTACGAGCCGGCGTACACGACGAAGATCCGTTTCCGCGGCGACTGCCGGCGCGACCTGCGCTTCCCGGCGGTGATGCAGGAGTTCACGTACCTCTACGTCGACACGATGGACCAGCCGGCGGCGGCCCCGGTGGGGCGCAGCCGTTTCGGGTTCCCGCTGGCCACGGCGCCGGAGGAGCTGCCGGTCCCGCTGCCGGGCGGCGGGCTGCCGGCGGGCGGCGGGTTCGGCTACGGGCTGACGTCGTTCGACGCCAACTTCGACGGTCGGCCGGACGCGGTGACGGTGCACTCGGAGGTCAGCCTGGCGGAGGAGGCGACCAACGCCTGGCGGCTGACGCAGCCGCTGTCGCCGCTGGCGGGCCCGGAGCTCGACTTCGACGGCGACGGGCAGCTCGACCACGCGGACGCCGACGGCATGAGCCTGACGGGCGACGAGCTGGTGGTGTTCGCGGTGGAAGACGTGACGCTGGACCTCGACCCGGCGACGCCGGCGGGCAGCAGCGCGATGGCGCTGGACCACCTCGTGACGCTCGAGAACGTGACGCGCGGCGCGCGCACGCAGCTCCGGTTCTGGTTCACGGGCGGCAACGCGGCCGATGCGCGGCCGGAGCAGGTGGGCGGGGTGCGCAGCCTCGACATCGGTGATGCGGCGATCGTGGACCGCTTCGAGAACCGGGTGACGCTGGTGGAGCCGGGCCAGCGCAACAACGGCCCGTTGGGCGGCTGGTTCGTGTTCGTCAAGGACGTGGCGAGCGACGCGGATCGCGTGACGGTGACCATCGGCCGCGCGCTCGGCGCGAGCCATTCGGCGATCGACGACGGCGCCGGGGCGCACGACCTGCTGCCGGGCGACCCCTGGTACCTCAAGCGCTTCTACGTCGACGGTCACGAGTACAACGTGGTGGCGGTGATGACGCGTGCGACGGGCGTGGGTCAGCCGGCGCTCTTCGAGTACATCACGCTGCGCACGCCGGTTCCGAAGGGCGACTTCGTCAACGCGCAGGACTCGCTCTTCCAGCAGGGCTACTTCCTCGGCGGCCGGCCGGCTCGGATGTCGGTGCTCCCGCCCTTCAACACGCAGCACACCATCGCGGCGGACATCGAGCGGCTCGAGGCCACGGCCTTCGCCAACACGGGCCACTACGATGGCTGCGTGGGCGAGCTGCAGCCGTTCGGCCCGCTCGTCGAGCGGATCAACGCCGAGACGACCGAGCCGCGCTACGGCGTGGAGCTTCGCGAGATCTGGAACCTCCGGCAAGGGGTGCTGGGCTGGCAGACGGATCAGTCGATCAACATCCCCAACCAGTACACCGACATCTCGTTCTCGCGCGGGCAGTACTACCTGTATACCAGCCAGTGGACGTCGCCGGTCAGCCGGCTGCACTTCAACGGCTGTCTCCGCGGCGACGAGTCGCTCCCGCCGGGCGTGCCGGGGCTCTCGCACGCCCAGCTGGCGGCGCTCGCGGCCGGCTGGAGCCCGCCCGCGCCGGCCAACATCATTCCGGCACCCAACCAGCCGTCGCCGCCCCAGCCGTTCGGCAACGGCGCCATCGCCCCCTACTTCGACGCGCGTCTGGGACCGCCCTCGGTCCGCGTGAAGCTCTTCTACGATCCCAACGAGCCGATGAACGACATCTACTTCACCCGCGGCCCGGTCCCATGGGGCGACCCGCACACCCCGGTGCCGAACCTCACGCCCACCGTGCTGCTCTCGGGAACGCCGGAGGAGATCACCGCGACGTCCGAGACCACGGGGACGCCCGGAACGCCCGGGACTCCGGGTACGCCTGGGACTCCAGGCACGCCCGGAACGCCCGGGACTCCAGGCACGCCCGGCACGCCCGGGACTCCCGGAACGCCCGGGACTCCGGGAACACCCAGCACGCCCGGGACTCCCGGGACGCCTGGGACCCCCGGTACACCGGGTACTCCGGGAACACCCGGCACTCCGGGCACACCCGGTACGCCCGGGACTCCGGGCACACCCGGTACGCCCGGGACTCCGGGAACACCCGGCACTCCGGGCACTCCCGGCACCCCCGGGACTCCGGGTACGCCCGGCACTCCGGGCACCACACCCGGCACGCCCGGGACTCCGGGAACACCCGGCACTCCCGGCACACCCGGCACGCCCGGGACTCCGGGCACACCCGGCACGCCCGGGACTCCGGGTACGCCCGGCACTCCGGGCACTCCCGGCACTCCCGGGACTCCGGGTACGCCTGGCACTCCGGGCACTCCGGGCACTCCCGGCACTCCCGGTACGCCCGGGACTCCGGGCACACCCGGCACCCCCGGGACTCCGGGTACGCCCGGCACCCCCGGCACACCCGGGACTCCGGGTACGCCTGGCACTCCGGGAACGCCCGGCACGCCCGGCACTCCGGGCACTCCCGGCACCCCCGGAACGCCCGCCACACCGACGCGCACCTCGACGCCGTCGGTCACCCCGACGCGCGCACCGACCAGCACGCCGACCAACACGGCCACGCCGGCGCCGTTCAAGCTGTTCTGCGGGCCGGGCCCCAAGCCGGAGCAGGTCCACGTGGGCTGGAAGGACGCGACGACGTTCGAGACCGAGTTCGTCCTCGCGGTCAGCGTCAACGGCAGCGAGTACGTCACGTTGGACGAGCCCATCGCCAGCACCACGCGCACCGGGTACGGCGCGCAGTACGGCTACACCACCCCCAAGCTGCCGGCGAACCTCCGGCTGCAGTTCCGCATCAAGGCCCGCAACCCGGGGGCCCGTCAGGAGTCGTCGTTCTCGCTGCCGACCGCCGAGTGCCGCACGCACTCCGCCACGAGCCGTGAAACGGGCTGCTACGTCGGCCGCATCGACCTCCAGGGGCGGTCCAACCACGGCGGCGCGTGGCTCTACCACGACGGCTTCCCGGTGGCGCAGACCGACGGCAACGGCGCGTTCCAGGTGTGCGGCGTCAAGCCGGGCGAGCACACGATCAGCGGCGGCGACGCGTGCTACCTGCGGGCGGTGGCCCAACCGATGAGCGTGCAGGCCGGGCAGAAGGTGAAGATGCCCACCGGCGCGTTGTACGGCGGCGACGTCAACAACGACGGCGTCATCAACATCTTCGACCTGGTCCGCATCGGCGCCGACTACCGGTCGGCCCCGCCGAACGATCCCGGCGCGGACTGCAACGAAGACCACCGCGTCGACCTCTTCGACCTCGTGCTCGTCGGCTCGAACTACGACATGGAGGGCCCGCTGCCGTGGGCCTACAAGCGGCCTCCCCGCGACTCGGCCGCAGCCCCTGGGCACCGCGTACCGCCGTCTGTCGATGCCGCGGACGGGCCGCAGGCGGCCGGCGCGGCCCCGCGCGCCGAGGGCCCCCTGCCGGCCGGGATCGTGCTCCGGCAGCGCCGGCTCGGCGCACGCTTGGTCGCCCTCGACGTCATCGCCCCGGGCGCGCACGGCCTCTACGGGGCCGACGTCACCCTGCGGTTCGACCCCGACGCGCTGCGGCCGATCGACCCCGGCAACGGAGCGGCGCTCCAGGCCACGCCGGGCGCCGTGTGGAAGACGGGCGGCGGCTACGTGGCCGTCAACCGCGTCGACCCGGCGACGGGCACCGTCCGGTTCGCCGCCAGCCGGATGAAGCCGTCGGCGCCCCTGGTCGGCGACGTCCACGTGGCGACGGTGGTGCTGGAGGCGCACGGCGCGCCGGCCGAGCCCGGCGTGACGCTCGTCGACGCACGGCTGGCGGACCGCGCCGGGGATGCGCTCGGACAGCGCGCCGCCGGGCCGGCGCAGCGCTGGCGGCGGCTGCTGTACCTGCCGGCGGCGCGGCTCTGGCGCGCCGAAGGCACGCCCGCCGATCGTCGCTAGCGGGCTGGCGCCGGAACCTTCTGGGATCGCCGGCGAGGGCTACATACGACCGGGCCCGGATCCTACGTGGATCCGGGCCCGAGTCCTATGTGGCCCTCGCCTCCGGCCGGTGGTCGGCCCGGCCCGCCGGCTACGGCGCCGGTGCCGGATCGTTTGCGGGCGGGTCGCCGGCCTGAGGGTAGTAGCGGTCGACCAGCTGAAGCAGCTCGACGGCGTGGATCGGCTTCGACAGGTAGTCGTCGCAGCCGGCCTCGAGGAAGCGCTCGCGGTCGCCGCGCATCGCCGAGGCCGTGATGGCGATCACCGGCAGGTTGCGCAGCGCCGCCTCCGACCGGACCCAGCGCACGATCTCGAGCCCGTCGACGTCCGGCAGGCCGATGTCGAGCAGGAGCAGCGGCGGTCGGCCGGCGCGCAGCATGTCCATGCCCTGCGAGCCGCTCTCGGCCTCGACGACGGTGTAGCCGCGCGAGGCCAGGATCTTGCGCACCAGGCGCCGGTTGTGGAAGTTGTCCTCGATGTACAGCACCGTCCGCTCGGACATCCGCTACTCCAGGATCGTCTCGACGTGCGCCAGCAGGCTGCTGCGGTCCAAGGTTTCCTTGGACCACACCGAATCGGCCTGCGCCGCCAAGCGCGCCCGCAACGGGGGGGCCGGATCGTGGGTGGCGACGACGATCACCGGAACTCTGCGCGTCTCGTCCCGATTGCGCAAATCCGCCAGCAAGTCCTCGCCGTCGATGTCCGGGAGCGCGAGGTCCATGATCACGAGGTCCGGCGCCGCGCGGTCCAGGTCGGCCAACGCCTGAGCCCCGGAGTGCGCCTCGACCACGTCGAAGCGGTGCCGGGCCTCGAGCAGGCGCCGCAGCAGGCGGGCGTCCAGCGCGTTCCCGTCCACCACCAGGATCCGGCGGCGATCGAGGTCCCCGAAGGCCTCGAGCACGCCGTCGGCGATCCGACGCGGCGTCGTCGTCAAGGGCTTGTCGGGCTGGTCCAGGGCGCCGCCGAGCATCCCCACCACGTGCTTCACCATCTCGGCTGCGCTGAAGTTGCCCTTCTGCCAGATCGACGTCGTGCGGTCCTCGAGCAGCGCGCGCTCCTCGGGCTCCAGCGACTTGGCCGAGACGATCATCACCGGGATCCGCCGGGTGCGCGGGTCGCTCTTGAGCCGGTCGAGGATCTTGAAGCCGTCCATCTCCGGCAGGTTGAGGTCGAGCACCACGAGGTCGGGCCGGCGCTGGCGCACGAGGTCGATGCCGTCGGGGCCGTTGTGCGCCTCGAACACCCGGTAGTTGCGGTGATGCCGCAGGAGGCGGCAGATCAGGCGGCTGTCGTTCGGGTTGTCGTCGATGACCACCACCGTGGTCACCTGCTCGTCGAGCTGCCGCAGTGCCGCCACGAAGCCCTCCGACGTGTGCGCCGGCTCGGACGACGGCACCGGGACGTCGAGGTGCAGGACGTAGCGGTCCTCGAGCGCGTGCTTCTCCGCGCTGAACGTGTGGCCCGAGCAGTTGACGACCACCGACGCGTCGGGATCGATGTGGCCGTCGGCGATCAGCTGCTCGAGCCCGGCGAAGGCCACGCTCACCGCCGGCTCGACCGAGAAGCCCTCGGTGCGCGCCAGGCGCCGCATCGCGCGGAACGCCGCGCCGTCGCCGACCGCCACCATCGCGCCGCCGTCGCGGTCGTTCGCCCGCTTGAGGATCTCGTAGGCGAAGCCGGGGTCGCCGGTGGCCAGCACCGTGATCAGCGTGTCGGGCTGGACGGGGGTCGCGACGGCGTCGCCGCGCTCCCACGCCCGCACCATGGGGGCGCAGCCGGCGGACTGCACCACCGCCAGCTTCGGGACGCGGTCGATCAAGCCCACCCGATGGAGCTCCTCGAAGCCCTTCAGCACCCCCAGCGGCCCGATCCCGCCCGACACCGCCTGCACGTACCAGTCCGGCGCCCGCCAGCCCAGCTGTTCGGCGATCTCGAACGCGATCGTCTTCATGCTCTCCTTGCCGGGCACGGCCTTGGCGCCGCGGTCGAGCCACACGCCGCGCTCGGCCGCGAAGTCGGCAGCCACCTGCTTGGCCTGGTCGTAGGTGCCCGTGATCTTGACCACCTCGGCGCCGTACAGCGCCAGCTCGCGCATCTTCTCGGCCGGCACGCTGCTGGTCAGGAAGACCCACAGCTTGATGCCGGCGCGGGCGCAGAACGCGGCGTAGGCGGCCGCGGCGTTGCCGGTCGAGGCCAGGACCAGCTCGTCGACCCCGAGCTCGCGCAGCGCGCTGACGGTGGCCGCGGCCTGCCGGTCCTTGAACGAGCCGGTCGGCTGCTGGCGCTCGTCCTTGATCCACAGCTCGCGATAGCCCAGGTCGTGGCCCAGCCGCTCCGACCGCGTCAGCGGCGTCCCGCCCTCCCCGAGCGTCACCGGCGGCAAGCCGTCGCCGAACGGCAGGAGCTCGGCATAGCGCCACATCCCGGCCGGCCGGGCCGCGACGCGGGCGGGCCAGTCGGCCGGCAGCGACGCGTAGTCGTAGCGCGCGTCGAGCCACGCCCCGCCGCAGCGCGCACACGCGCCGGCGTGCAGGTCGGCTGGCATCGCGTGCCCGCACTGCAGGCACACGACGGCGTTGAAGAGGGTGCGCGGGGGGTTCGTCATGGGCCGTCTCCGCTGAACAACGACAGCATCTCGGCGCGGCTGGGCGGCGGCGCGGCCGTGATCGGCAGGCGCACGCTGAACCGCGTGCCCTGGCCGGGGCTGCTCTCGACGTCGATCCGGCCCTCGTGCAGCCGCACGAGGTGGTGCGTGATGGCCAGGCCAAGCCCGGTGCCGCGGGCGCGGCGCGTGAGCGATCCGTCGGCCTGGCGGAACTTCTCGAAGATGGTGGCGAGGTCGCGCGCCGGGATGCCGATGCCGGTGTCCTCGACGTCGATGACGACGTGGTCGGCGTCGCGGTAGGCCCGCAGCCAGATGTGCCCCTCGTCGGTGAACTTGACCGCGTTGGACACCAGGTTGTTGAGGATCTGCTGGAGCCGCAGCCGGTCGCCCTGCAGTGCCGGCAGCGAGGGATCGACCTCGAGCGCGATGTCGATCGGCTTGCGCAAGAGCAGGCCGGCGCTGCTGGTGCGCACCTCTTCGAGCAGCGGCCCGATCAGGACGTCCTCGACCTCGAGCCGCATGCGGCCCGCCTCGATCTTGGCCAGGTCCAACAGGTCGTTGATCAGGGCGAGGAGCTGCTGGCCGTTGTCGTAGATCGCCTGCACATCCTGCAGCGTCTCGCCGTCGAGCTCGCCGTTGATGCCCATCAGGATCAGCTCGGCGTACCCGATGATCGAGTTGAGCGGCGTGCGCAGCTCGTGGCTCATGTTGGCCAGGAACTCGCTCTTGAGGCGGTCGACCTCCTTGAGGCGGTCCGCCACGCGCTTGAGCTCCTCGAACACCCGCGCGTTCTCGAGCGCGACCGCGATCTGGCCCGCCAGGATCCGAAACGTGTCGAGCTCCGAGGGCGTGAAGCGCCCGGGTCGGCTGTCCTGGACGTCGAGCACCCCGACCAGGCCCTCGCGCGCCACCAGCGGGACCGCCACTTCCGACCGCGTGTCGGGCAGGAGCGGATTGGGCAGAAACCGCCGGTCGCGCCGGACGTCGTCGACGTGCACCAGGTCCTCGGTGGCCGCCGCGAACGCGACGATGCTGCGCTCGGACGTCAGCGGGATCGTGTGCCGCTCGTCGACGAGCTGTCGGCCGACCGTGCCCGACCCGGCCCGGACCACCAGCGCATCGCGCGGCCGGTCGTAGAGGTAGACGTGCACGTGGTAGAGCGCGAAGCGGTCCTGCATCAGCTGTACGGCGTCGCCGAGCACCACCTCGGGGCCGAGCAACGAGTTCAGCCGCTCGCCGACGTCGGCGGCCGTGCGGAGCTGCTCGATGAACCGCGATCGCTCTTCCTCGGCGGCGCGGCGGTCGGTGACGTCGACGAGCACGCCGGCCTGATACGGCGGCGCGGTCTCGGACTGCACCGCCACCATGTAGTCGTGGATCCACGCGTACTCGCCGTCGGCGCGGCGGCAACGGAACTCGAGGTCGAGGACGCCCGGCCGGCCTTCCGCGGACCACTGCGCCAGGCGTTCGCCGAGCCGCGGCTGGTCGTCGGGATGGATCAGGCTCGGGAAGAACGTGCGGTCGTCGACGAACGCCTCCGACGGATAGCCGAGCATGGCCACCGGGTCGCCGATGATGTTCTCCCGTCCGGCGCCGGTCTCGTAGAGCAGCACCTGCGGCAGCGACCGAAACAGCGTGTCGAGCCGGAGCTGAGCCTCGCGCAGGCGCGCCTCGGTCTGGCGCTGGACCTCGAACGAGCGGGCGTTGGCGAGCGCGACGGCGACCTGCCCCGCCAGCGCGCGGTACGTGTCGACGTCGTAGGGCGAGAAGCGGCCGGGCTGGTCGTCCTGCACGTCGAGCACGCCGACCAGCCCGCTCGGCGCGATCAGCGGCACGGCGACCTCGGAGCGCGTCTCGGGCAAGAGCGGGTTCGGCAGGAACGCCGGGTCCGACGCCACGTCGTCGACGAGCACGACGTCGCGCGTCTGGGCGGCGCGCGCCACGAGGCTCCGGCCCGCCGACCGCGGGATGCGGTGGCCTCGCGCCACGAGCGCGCGGCCGGCCTCGCCGGTGCCGGCGGCCACCACCAGGTCGTCGGTCGCGGGGTCCACGAGGTACACGTGCACGTGGTAGAGGTCGAAGCGGTCCTGCATGCGCTGCACCGTCTCGTCGAGCAGCACGGCCGGGTCGAGGATCGCGCTCAGGCGGCTGGCCGTCTCGGCCGCCGTGCGGAGCTGGTTGGCGAACTGCACGCGCTCGTGCTCGATCCGCCGTCGCTCGGTCACGTCCTCGGCCACCGACAGCACGCCCCATGGCGTGGGATAGACGCGCGCCTTGAGGATCCGCCCGTCGGGGAACGGCCCCTCGACCTCGCTCGCCTCGCCGGTCGCCAGCGCGCGCTCGAACGCGGCGTAGGAATTTGTCGCAGCGAACTGCGGGAAAAGCCCCACCACGGACTGGCCCTCCAGCGCCGCCATCGGCAGGCCCACCATGGCGGCGTAGGCGTCGTTGCAGTAGAGGATGGTCATGTCGCGCTGCAGCGCCAGCACCGGCGACTGGATGCTGTCGAGCAGCAGCCGGTGCTTCTCCTCGCTGTGGCGCAGGGCGTCGAGGGCCTGCGTGCGCTCGTCGATCTCGCGCCGGAGGCGCGCGTTGGCGGCCTCGAGCTCGGCCGTGCGCTGCGCGACCTGGTGCTCGAGCGTGCGTTGCACCTGACGCAACGCCGCGTTGGCCGTCTGCTGCGAATGGAGGGCTTGGTTCAGCATGTCGGAGGCTCGGTACATGAAGGCCGCCATCACACCGATCAGGAGCGCATAGGTGCCCACGACGGCCCGCGGGTCGACGAGGTCGAGCGCATACACCGGCACCAGGGACCGCGCATCGGCCCAGCCGAGCGCCAGCACCGTCGCCAACACCAGTCCCGCGAACGCCGCCCTCGCGCGTCCTTCCAGCAAGAGACTTGCCATGGCGACGAGGACCAGGAACGCGCCCACGCCGGGCACGGCGATGCCGCCGACCAAGCTGAAGGTGAGCACCAGCACGGCCCACAGGCCGAGGGTCTGCAGCCAGACCGCGGCGCGCGTCGACCCGGCGCGCAGCGCCGCGTGCACGCCGACCTCGAGCACGATGAGCGCCGCGCTGAAGCCGAGGCGCGGCGCGCGGGGCTCGGGCACCGCGGCCAGCACGTAGACGGCGTACAACGCCATGCCCACGGCGACGATCCGCGCGATCGTGCCGACGAGGCTCGCCACGCGCCCGTCTCCGTCCGCGGTGTCGACGGGGGGAAGCAGCCAGTGTCGCAGCCTCACGACCATGTCATGCCTTCTTCCTGAGACCAAGCCCGCACGCACTTCATACGAAAATGGTACGCCGAGTTCACCGTTGGTCAAGGCCAGATTAAGAACGGGCCGCTCACGCGTCGCGGCGGGGCCGGGGCCGGCGGGCCGGGGCCGGCCGTGCGGCCGTGGCGACGACGGCGGCGTGGGCGGACTCGAGGGCGTGCGCGATGGCGTCGGCCGTTCCGCCGTGCGGGAACGCCGGCGCCACGAGGTCCCACGCCGCTTCGAGCGCCGCATCGGACCATGCGGCGTCGCCGCCCTCCAGGCCGGCGACGGCGGCGTAGACGGTCTGGAACGCGTCGAGGCGCGCGGCGAGCGGCGCATCGGGCTGCCCGCGGAACGCCTGTGCGGTGGCGCGGGTGGCGAGGTCGAGTCGGGATTGCTCGAGGGTCATGCTAGACTCCGTGGTGGATGGGCGTCGCGGGTTGCGGGCCGGGTTCGGCACGCCGGCAGCGTGCCGAGCACCGGACATGGCATCGAACGTCCGCCGCGCCCGAAAGGTTCCCCCCACCCGGTCCTGCCGCGCGAAGCCACCCCGAGGAGGCTCCCATGCTCGCATCTCCGGCCGGGCGGCCGCGGCGCCGGGTCCCCGCGGCCGTGCTCACCGCCCTGGCGATCGTGGCGACCATGGCGCGGCCGGACCCGGCCGACGCCCAGGCGTCCCCCGGCTGGCGGCTGGTGCTCCTTGCCCCCGCCGGGGCCGGCACGCGCGGCGCCCGCGCGCCGGCGCTGTCGGCCGACGGCGCGGCCGCGGCGTTCCAGCACGACGGCGACATCGCGGCGGGCGGCGGCAACGGCGACGGCAACGCCGAGATCTTCGCCTGGCAGGCCGCGACGGGCCTCGCCCAGATCACCGCCACCGCCGCCGGCGGCGGCGCGTTCCCGCAGCAAGCCACCCCCTCGATCGGCACCGACGGCCGGCGGATCGCGTTCGTGTCGAACGCGGACCTGGCCGGCGGCAACGCCGACCGCACGCCCGAGGTGTTCGTGTGGGATGCCGCGGCCGGCGTGCGCCAGGTGTCCGACGGCGGACCCGGCACGGCCGCCGAGGCGCCGTCGCTGAGCCGCGACGGCACGTGGCTGGCATACTGGCACACCGGCGACCGCGCCGCCCCGATCGACCCCGACCGCGGCCCCGAGCTGTACGTCGCCGCGCTGGCAGGAACGGGCACGCGGGCGGCCGTGACGCGCCTGGCCGGGCAGCCGTACCACAGCCGCCCCGCGGTGGCCGACGCCGGGCGGGTGGCGTTCGTCGCGGCGGCGGACCTGGCCGGCGGCAACCCCGACGGCAGCTGGGAGCTCTTCCTGTGGTCCGGCGCGCCGGACCGGCCGGCGGGCGGCACGTTCCGCCAGATCACCGACTGGCATCCCCCGATGACCGGCCGCGAGCTGTACGACCCGTCGATCAGCCGCGACGGCCGCCACGTCGCGTTCGCCGGGCGCGGGCACGTCGATGCGACGCTGCCCGCCGGACACGTCCCGCTCGAGGTCTACCGCTGGACCGACGGCGCGGGCCTCGCGCGCCTGACGACGGCCACCGGCAGCCGCACGAGCAGCGCCGCGCCGCGCCTTTCGGGCGACGGCCGGCGGGTGTGGTTCGTGTCGCAGTCCGACTTCACCGGCGGGAACGGCGACGGCAACACCGAGGTGTTCCGCTGGACCGACGGCACAGGCATCGTCCAGGTCACCGACACCCGCGGGGTCCCCGGCGTCATCGCCGTCAGCCCCGACCTCGTGCCGGGCGTGGACGGCGGCGGGGACCACGGGCTCTACCTGGCGGAGCGCGAGGACGACCCGGCGCCGCTGGTGTTCACGTCGCGGCGGGCCCAGCCCGTGCTGGCCGGGCCGGCGGCCGCCGAGCCCGGGTCGACGGCCACCGCCACGCGCGCGGCGCCGGCCACGGCGACGGCGATCGCCCCTCCGGCTCCGTCGCCCGCGCCGACCGCCACGCCGGCTGCCGGCCCGGTGGCACGGGTCTGCCCGCAGGTCCAGGGCCGCGTGCCGCCCGCCGTGGTGTCGCGCGCGCTCGCCCAGCCCGAAACGGTCGAAGGGTGGGGCGAGCTGGCCCGGCCGGGCTCACCGGCCGGCCCCTTCAACCCGCCGCGGGCATGGCTGTCGATCCGCGACCTCGGCAAGCCCTTCGGGCCGGCCAACGGGGTGATCTGGCGGGCCGGATGCCCATAAGGGCAGAGACGAGGGCGGGCCTCAGTAGCGCGGGGTGTCGGGGTCGATCTCGGCCGACCACGCGTCGATGCCGCCGACGAGCGTGTGGACGTGCTCGAAGCCCTCGGCGGCGAGCACCTTGCAGAGCGCGGCGCTGCGCAGGCCGTGGTGGCAGTGGAACACGACCTCCTCGGTCGGCTCGAGGCTGCGCCACCAGCGCCGCACCTCGCTGAGCGGCAGGTGCTCCGCGCCGGCCAGCCGCGCCAGCGCGCACTCGAACGGCTCGCGAATGTCGATGAGGCGCGGGGGACGCCCGCACGCCCGGCGCTCGGCCAGCTCGCGCACGGTCATCTGCCCGAACGCGGCCCCTTGTGGATCGCTCATGGCCGGATTATACTGTCGATCCGCCGGTCGGCGCCAGCCGCACGGCGACAGATCCAGCCGATGACCCGACTCCCCATCCACGGCCGAGCTCCTGCCCGCCGCCGACCGGGCTGTCCGAAATGACGGCCGGCGGGGTTAATCCCCCTGGCACGGGTCACGACGAGGACGGGCTGGTCGAAGCGGCCCGCACCGACCGGCAGGCGTTCGGGGTGCTGTACGACCGCCACTTCGACGCCATCTACCACTACATCGCCCGGCGCGTGGGCGATGCCGAAACGGCGGAAGACATCGCCAGCCACGTCTGGGAGCGGGCATTGAAGGCCATCGAGCGGTACGAGATCCGGGGGGTTCCCTTCGCCGCGTGGCTGTACCGCATCGCCGGCAACCTCGTGGCCAACCACCACCGCCGGAACCGGCTGCTGAGCCTGGTGCCGCTCCTGCCCCAGCACGCGGCTGCGCCCCGCCACGAGGCGGCCGACGAGCACGCCGCGCTGCGCACCGCCCTCGGCCGCCTGTCACCCTCGGACCAGGAGCTGCTCTGCCTGTGCTACGACGCGGGCCTGTCGCCCGCCGAGATCGCCGACGTGCTCGACTGCACGCCGGCCGCGGTGCACAAGCGGCTGCATCGGGCGCGCTCGCGGTTGCGCCACCACTTGGAAGGCACGCATGCGGCAGCCCCCTCGGCCTGAGCCGGCCCACGACCCGGCCGACCCGCTGGCGGCCCGCTTCGGGTCCGGCGGCCGCACGGCACCGCGCCCGGCCTTCCGCGCCGCGCTGCGCGACGACCTGCTCGCGCGGCCGCCGGCCAGCCCGTTCTGGGGGCGGATCGCGGCGCTCTCGCTCCCCGGCCCGCTGGCCCGCCCGGTGGTCGCGCTGTGGACCGTGGTCGCCGTCACGGCCGTGACGGTGTTCGCCGCCGTCACGGCGCTGCGGGTCGAGCACGCGCCGGCGCCGGCCGTGCCG